>JAUNTQ010000007.1 GCA_030538605.1 Pseudomonadota bacterium | reverse complement strand
CGGGCGTGGGCAAGACCGCCATCGTCGAAGGCCTGGCCCAGCGCATCGTGGCCGGCGAAGTGCCCGACACGCTGAAGGACAAGCGCGTGTTGGTGCTCGACATGGCGGGCCTGCTGGCCGGTGCCAAATACCGCGGCGAATTTGAAGAGCGCCTGAAAAGCGTGCTGAAGGAAGTGGCGCAGGACGAAGGCCGCATCATCCTGTTCATCGACGAAATCCACACCATGGTGGGCGCGGGCAAGGCCGAAGGCGCGATGGACGCGGGCAACATGCTCAAACCCGCCCTGTCGCGCGGCGAGCTGCACTGCATCGGCGCGACCACGCTGGATGAATACCGCAAATACATCGAAAAAGACGCCGCGCTGGAGCGCCGCTTTCAGAAAGTGCTGGTGGGCGAGCCGAGCGTGGAAGACACCATCGCCATCTTGCGCGGCCTGCAAGAAAAGTACGAAGTGCACCACGGCGTGGACATCACCGACCCGGCCATCGTGGCCGCCGCCGAGCTGAGTGCGCGCTACATCACCGACCGCTTTCTGCCCGACAAGGCGATCGATCTGATCGACGAGGCAGCGGCCAAGATCAAGATCGAGATCGACTCCAAGCCTGAGGCGATGGACAAGCTCGACCGCCGCATCATCCAGCTCAAGATCGAGCGCGAAGCGGTGAAACGCGAGAAAGACGAGGCCTCGCAGAAGCGCCTGGCGCTGATCGAGGAAGACCTGAGTCGGCTGGAAAAGGAATACGCCGATCTGGAAGAAATCTGGAAAAGCGAGAAAGCCAGCGCGCAAGGCGGCGAGCAGTTGCGCAAGGACATTGACCAGATCAAGTTCCAGATTCAGGAAGCCACCCGCCGGGGCGACTTCAATCAGGTCGCCGAGCTGCAATACGGCAAGCTGCCGGCGCTGGAAAAGCAGCTCAAGGAGGCGCAGGCCAACGAGGTCAAGGGCGAAAAAGCCGCGCCCCAGCTACTGCGCACGCAAGTGGGTGCCGAGGAAATCGCCGAAGTGGTGAGCCGCGCCACCGGCATCCCTGTTGCCAAGATGATGGAAGGCGAGCGCGACAAGTTGCTGAAAATGGAAGACGCGCTGCACCAGCGCGTGGTGGGGCAAAACGAGGCCATCGACGCCGTCGCCAACGCCATCCGCCGCTCGCGCTCAGGGCTTTCAGACCCCAACCGGCCGCTGGGCAGCTTTCTGTTCCTCGGCCCCACGGGCGTGGGCAAGACCGAACTGACCAAGGCGCTGGCGGGCTTTCTGTTCGACAGCGAAGACCACCTGATCCGCATCGACATGAGCGAGTTCATGGAAAAGCACAGCGTGGCCCGCCTGATCGGCGCGCCGCCCGGCTACGTGGGCTATGACGAAGGCGGCTACCTGACCGAGGCCGTGCGCCGCAAGCCCTACAGCGTGATCCTGTTCGACGAGATCGAGAAGGCCCACCCCGACGTCTTCAACGTGCTGCTGCAAGTGCTGGACGATGGGCGCCTGACCGACGGGCAGGGCCGCACGGTGGACTTCAAGAACACCGTCATCATCATGACCAGCAACATCGGCAGCCCCATGATCCAGAGCATGGCCGGCCAGCCGTATGACGAGGTGAAAGACGCGGTGTTCGGCGAGCTGAAGAACCACTTCCGCCCCGAGTTCTTGAACCGCATCGACGAGATCGTGGTCTTCCACGGCCTGGACGCGAGCCAGATCGGCGCCATCGCCAAGATCCAGCTGCAAGTGCTCAGCCGCCGGCTGGAGAAGATGGAGCTGCACCTTCAGGTCTCCGAGCAGGCGCTGGCCGAGCTGGCGAAGGTGGGGTTCGACCCCGTGTTCGGCGCGCGGCCGCTCAAGCGCGCGATTCAGCAGCGCATCGAGAACCCGCTGTCCAGGCTGCTGCTGGAAGGCAAGTTCGCGCCCAAGACGCAGATCGACGTGACGGTGGACCCGATCAAGAACCCCGGCGTGTTCGCGTTCAACGGGCGCACAGCGTAAGGGTGCGCCGGCCCGGGCCGGGCGTCGCCCGCATGGGGCGACTATTCAAAAAAAGTGAGCTGCTTGCGCACGATATGAAATGGTTTCATATATAAAAGTGTCTTAAATCCTTGTATGGCGTGCGCAAGAAGCTCACTTTTTGTTGTTGACATGCCCAGGCACTGATGGCAATCCCCGATAGCCAGCCGTGCAGCAGTTGAGTACTTTCGTGGCCCAACTGAAACGGATGCAGAAAAGGGACGCATGTCGCGCGAGCAAAGCGAAGTCATCATCATCGGCGGCGGTCTGGCCGGCATCGTCTGCGCGCTGCAACTGCTGGACAGCGGCCAGCGCGTGCTGCTGCTCGACCGCGATGTGCAGGCCCATTGGGGCGGCCTGGCCAAGGAAAGCTTCGGCGGCCTGCTGATCGTCGACACCCCCTTGCAGCGCAAGCAGAAACTGCGCGATTCGCCCGAGTTGGCCCTGGCCGACTGGCTGGCCTTTGGCGCGTTTGACGACGCCAGCGCCCAGCCCGGCCACCCGTTTTACTGGCCGCGCCAGTGGGCCACGCACTATGTGAATGACTCGCTCGAGCACCTCTACCACTGGCTCACCGCGCGCGGCGTCGGCTTTTTGCCGCTGCCGCTGTGGGTCGAACGCGGCATGGCCCCCGGTGGCGCTGGCGCTGCGCGCGGCAACAGCGTGCCGCGCTGGCACGTGGTGTGGGGCACGGGGCAGGGCTTGGTCGGCGCGCTGCTGGACCAACTGGCGCAGCACCCCCAGCGCCAGCGCCTGACGCTGCGCTTTGGCCACCACGTGCAAGGCCTGCTGACCACCAACGGCACCGTCACCGGCTGCCACGGCGTGGCCGACGACGGGGCCGCTTTCGAGGCCCACGCGCCACAAGTCGTCATCGCCGCCGGCGGCATCAACGGCGGCGACCTGAGCCTGGCGCGCCAGCACTGGCACCCCGACTGGGGCGCGCAGGCACCGGCCAGCCTGCTCAACGGCTCGCACCGGTTTGCCGACGGCACGCTGCACCATGCGGCGCAAGCCGTGGGTGCCCAGGTCACGCACCTGCACAACCAGTGGAACTACGCCGCCGGCATTGCCCACTGGCGCCCGCGCAAGCCACGGCACGGCCTGTCGCTGGTGCCGCCCAAATCGGCGTTGTGGCTGAACGCGCGCGGCGAGCGCATCACGCCCGCGCTGGTCAGCGGCTTTGACACGCGCGATCTGGTCACCCAGGTGTGCGCACAGCCCGGCGGCACGTCGTGGCAGTTGATGAACCGCAAGATCGCGCTGAAAGAGCTGGCCATTTCCGGTGCCGAGTTCAACCCCAGCATCCGCGACCAAAGCAAGCTCGGCCTGCTGCGCGACCTGCTGCTGGGCAACCGCTGGCTGCTGAACGAAGTGCTGACCCACAGCACCGACGTGGTGGCGGCGCAGTCGCTGGATGAACTGGCCGACAGGATGAACGCGCTGCAAGGCACCCAGGACGTGCGCGCCAGCACCTTGCGCGACGTGGTGGCGCACTACGACGCCGAAGTCGCCCAAGGCCCCGCCAGCCAGGACGCGCAGCGCTTGGCGATAGCCCAGTTGCGCCAATGGAAAGGCGACCGCCTGCGCACCTGCAAGGCCGCGCGCATTCTGGACGCCAAGGCGCTGCCGCTGATCGCCATCCGTGAACACATCATCAGCCGCAAAAGCTTAGGCGGCATCCAGACCGACCTGAACAGTCAGGTGCTGGATGCGGCCGGCCAGCCCATTGCGGGCCTGTACGCCATCGGCGAAGCCGCCGGCTTTGGCGGCGGCGGCATGAACGGCCTGCGCGGGCTGGAAGGCACCTTCCTCGGCGGCTGCATCTATTCGGCCCAGCGCGCGGCGAGGGCGATGGCATGATGGGTGTTTTGTAACCACCTCGTCACCTGTCACCCGCCCGCCGTGAACGCCGTTGAAATTGAACAAGCCGTCTCCCACCTGGCGCAACAACCGTTTGACGGTAGCTCCTTTCCCTATGCGTTTCTGGAAGCCTTTGGCAACAAAGCCACCACCCTCAAGCGCCTGAAATCGGGCGACAGCAACAAGTCCGACCTGCCCGCCACCGCGCATGGCGTGCTGCAAACCAACAACATCCACATCGCCATCGCCGCCCCCGGCGGCACGGTCGATGTATTGCAGCAACTGCGCGACAGCCCCGCCACGCGCCGCTTCAAGGTCAAATACATCCTCGCCACCGATGGCGAGCTGCTGCAAGCTGAAGAGCTGACCACCGGCGAGCCATTGGCCTGCACGCTGGCCGACTTGCCCAACCATTTCGGTTTTTTTCTGTCGCTGGCCGGCATCAGCACCGTGCAGGCCATCCGCGACAGCGCGTTCGACATTCGCGCCACCGCACGCCTGAACAAGCTGTACATCGAACTGCTGAAAGAAAACCCCGACTGGGGCACCGCCGCCCGCCGCGACGACCTCAACCACTTCATGGCGCGGCTCATCTTCTGCTTTTTTGCCGAAGACACCGACATCTTCAACGGCCAGGGCCTGTTCACCCAAACCCTCAGCCGGTACAGCGAAGCCAGTGGCGCCAACACCCACCAGGTCATGGGCGAAATCTTTCGCGCCATGAACGTGCCCACGCGTCACCAAGGCATGCCCGACGGCAGATACCGCCAAGCAGCCAGCCTGCGCCCCTGGGCCGACCAATTTCCCTACGTCAACGGAGGCCTGTTCGGCGGCGCGCTCGATGTGCCGCGCTTTTCGCGCATTGCCCGCAGCTATTTGCTGCAAGTCGGCACGCTCGACTGGACACAAATCAACCCCGACATCTTCGGCAGCATGATCCAGGCCGTGGCCGACGAAGGCGAGCGCAGCCTGCTCGGCATGCACTACACCAGCGTGCCCAACATCCTGAAGGTGTTGAACCCGCTGTTTCTCGATGACTTGCGCGCCAAACTGCTCGAAGCGGGCGACAACAAAACCAAGCTGCTCAACCTGCGCAAGCGCATGGCACGCATCCGCGTGTTCGACCCGGCCTGCGGCTCGGGCAATTTTCTGGTCATCGCGTACAAGCAAATGCGCGAGATCGAGGCCGACATCAACCAAAAGCGCGGCGAGCCAGGCCGCGCCAGCGACATTCCCACCAACAACTTTCGCGGCATCGAACTGCGCAGCTTTGCCGCCGAAATTGCGCGCCTGGCCCTCATCATTGCCGAATACCAGTGCGACGTGCGCTACCGCGGCCAAAAAGAAGCCCTGGGCGCCTTTTTGCCGCTCGACAGCGACAACTGGATCACCTGCGGCAACGCCTTGAAGCTCGATTGGCTCAGCATCTGCCCGCCCACCGGCACCGGCGTCAAACTCACGGCAGACGATTTGTTTGAAACCCCGCTGGACCAGGCCGAAATTGATTTCAAAAACGAAGGCGGCGAAACCTATATTTGCGGCAACCCGCCGTATCTGGGCAGCACTTGGCAAAGCGTCGAGCAAAAATCTGATTTGCAAGGAATTTTTGCCCACCGCTGCAAAAGCTGGAAAAACCTTGACTATGTGGCTGGCTGGTTCATGAAAGCGGCGGACTATGGGCTGCACACTGCCGCCACAACCGCTTTTGTATCCACCAATTCCATCTGCCAGGGGCAGCAAGTGCCCATACTTTGGCCGCTGATCTTTGAAACCGGCCACCAGATTGCCTTTGCCCACACCAGTTTCAAATGGGCCAATCTGGCCAGCCACAATGCGGGCGTGACCGTGGCGATTGTTGGGATCTCCCGGGAGCCTGGAGGGTTACGAAAACTCTACAGCCTGAGTGACGATGGCCAAACAATTCTAAAGGAAGTTCCCCACATCAACGCTTATTTGGTAGCGGCGTCGGATGTTGTGGTGGAAAAATCCAATAAGCCCATGACGGAAGTTTCTGAAATGGACTTTGGCAGTAAACCCACCGATGGTGGACACCTGCTTTTGACTGCAGGCGAGGTGGCGCAATTGCACTTGTCGCCCGAGCAAACACGGCGTTTTATTAAGCGCATCGTTGGATCGGCGGAACTCATTCGGGGAGTTCAACGGTATTGCCTGTGGATTAACGATGAACATTTGACCGAAGCGAAGAGCATTAAAGTTATTGCAGATCGAATGGATGCTGTGCGAAAAATGCGTTTGGATAGTCCAAAGCCGGCGACCGTAGAGTTGGCGGAAGAATCTCAAAGATTCGGCGAAATTCGACAGCGTGGAGATGAAGTTTGCGTCGTTATACCAATTCACACGGGTGAGATTCGTCCATATTTGCCCGTGGGTTTGTGTCCCGTCGGAACAATAGTTTCAAATGCTGCTTATACGTTGACAGATGCGCCACTCTGGAATCTCGCGCTGATTGCATCAAAACTGCACCTGGTTTGGATTGCCACAGTTTGCGGAAAATTGAAAACCGATTTCCGCTATTCCAACACCCTCGGCTGGAACACCTTCCCCCTGCCGACGCTCACCGAACAAAACAAAACCGATTTAACCCGTTGCGCCGAAAACATTCTGCTGGCTCGTGAGGCGCATTTCCCCGCCACCATTGCCGATCTGTATGAGCCGAGCGCCATGCCGCAAAACCTGCGCGACGCCCATGCCCAAAACGACGAGACGCTGGAGCGCATCTACATCGGCCGCACCTTCAAAAACGACACCGAGCGGCTGGAAAAGCTCTTTGCCCTGTACACCCAGATGATGCAGAAACCCGCCGCCAAGGCCATCAAGACCAAAGGCCGCCGTCTGGCCGAATCCGGCAAGCAGGGCTGACATGCGCGCGCAAGCATCAAAAAGGAAAAAACCATGAGAGCATTGGCCGTCAGACAACCTTGGGCCGACCAGATCGTTGCAGGTGAAAAAACACTGGAATTCCGTTCATGGGACACCAAGTACCGCGGCGAAGTCTTGATCGTCGCCAGCAGCCATGACTCCGGTTTGTGGCTGCCTTTTGATGCGGACAATGGCGAGGTCATTCACCTGCCGTTGCCGACGGGCTGTCATATTTGTGTGGTCAATCTCAAACATACCCGGCCCATGACGCGCCAGGACGCCAAGGACTACGGGTTCAGATATACAGCGGGTCAATATGCCTGGGAAATTGAATTGCTGTACCCGGTGTTGCCAGTACCACACAAGGCCAAGTTGAACCTTTACACCATACCTGATGAAGAAATTGAAAGAATGCCAGACGGTGATTCATGGGCCGATTATGATTATCCAAATCGCAACAAAAAACCGCCCAAAAGTGGTTTTGAAGATATCTGATTCATGAGCGAACTGATTTTTTATCAATCCGACGATGGCCGCACCCGCATGCACCTTCGGCTGGAGGGGCAGACGATATGGCTGACGCAGCAGGAGATTGCCGAGCTGTTTCAAACCACCAAGCAGAATGTGTCGCTGCATGCCAGAAACATCTTGACCGAAGGAGAGTTGCTGGCAAAGGCAACTGTCAAGGAATCCTTGACAGTTCAAACCGAGGGTAGAAGGCAGGTGAACCGCCAGGTCACTTTCTACAACCTGGACTTGATCTTGGCTATTGGTTACCGCGTGCGCTCGCCGCGTGGCACGCAATTTCGCCAGTGGGCCACCACGCATTTGACGGAGTTCATGGTGAAAGGCTTCACCATGGACGATGAGCGCCTGAAAAACCCCGGCGGCTGGGACTATTTTGATGAATTGCTGGAGCGCGTTCGTGAGATTCGCGCATCGGAAAAGCGGTTTTATCAAAAAGTGCGTGATTTGTTTGCGCTGAGTTCCGACTATCAGGCCCGCGAGCAGGAAACCATGTTGTTTTTTGCCCAGGTGCAAAACAAGCTGCTGTTTGCGGTGACCCAACAGACGGCCGCCGAGCTGGTGCTGGCCCGCGCCAACCCGCAGCAGCCGAACATGGCGCTGCAAACCTGGTCGGGTTCGCGGGTGCGCAAGCAAGACGTGACCATTGCAAAAAATTATTTGCTGGCCGACGAAATTGATACGCTCAACCGTCTGGTGATTATTTTTATTGAGCAAGCAGATTTACGGCTGAAGCAACGCAAGGATTTGACGCTCGATTTTTGGCAAAAACACGTGGACGGTATGCTTGAATTCAATGGCTTCCCGGTATTGCAGGGCGCCGGAAGCCGGGGGCATGCGCAAATGGAGAACATGGTGCATGAGCGCTACGCGGTTTTTGATGCACAGCGGCGCGAAGCGGAGCGCTTGCAAGCCAATGCCCGAGACGATGCAGAGTTGCGCCAGATTGAAAATCTGGAACATGCGCTGAAGCAGTCAAAAAACAAATCCTGAATAACCATTGGGCAGCCTTCACATGAGTTCGCAATCTTCCAACGCCCACGCCGTGTCGGTGCATTATGCTGCCAACGGCCAATCCACCCGCCCCAATGCGCTGGGCATGCGCCCCATGCAAGAGCGGGCGTATCAGCGGCGGGGCGAGCAATATCTGCTCATCAAGTCGCCGCCCGCCTCGGGGAAGAGCCGGGCGCTGATGTTCATAGCGCTCGACAAATTGCACCACCAGGGGATCAAGCAGGCGCTGATCGTGGTGCCTGAGAAATCCATTGGCGCCAGCTTCAATGACGAGCCTTTGTCGCAATGGGGTTTTTTTGCCGATTGGCAGGTGGCACCGCGCTGGAACCTGTGCAATGCGCCAGGTGAAGACGGCGGCAAGGTCAATTCGGTGGAGGCGTTTTTGAAATCGGACGACCGCATTCTGGTGTGTACGCACGCCACGTTCCGGTTTGCGCTGGACCGGCTGGGCGCGGCGGCATTTGACGACCGGCTGATTGCCGTGGATGAGTTTCACCACGTGTCGGCCAACCCCGACAACAAGCTGGGCGTGCATCTGGGCGCTTTGATGGTGCGCGACAAGGCGCACATCGTGGCGATGACGGGCAGTTATTTTCGAGGTGACGCCGAGGCGGTGCTGCTGCCCACCGATGAGGCGCGGTTTGAAACCGTGACCTATACCTATTACGAACAGTTGAATGGCTACACCTATTTGAAGCAGTTGGACATGGGCTACTGTTTTTATGCCGGCAGCTATGCAGACGATGTTTTGAAGGTGCTTAGCACGGATGAGAAGACCATTGTTCATATTCCCAACGTGAATTCGCGCGAAAGCACCAAGGACAAAATCCGCGAGGTGGAGCATTTGATCGAGGCGCTGGGCGAATGGCAGGGGCGCGACGCGGCGACGGGGTTTCAGTTGGTCAAGCTGCCTTCGGGCCGTGTGCTGCGCATTGCCGATCTGGTGGACGATGACCCGGCCAAGCGCGACCGCGTGATGGCGTCGCTGAAAGACCCGTCACAAAAAAACAATCGTGACCATGTGGACATCATCATTGCGCTGGGCATGGCCAAGGAGGGTTTTGACTGGATCTGGTGCGAACACGCCCTGACGGTGGGCTACCGCAGCAGCCTGACCGAGATCGTGCAGATCATTGGCCGTGCCACGCGCGATGCGCCGGGCAAGCTGCGCGCGCGCTTCACCAACCTGATTGCCGAGCCAGACGCCGACTCGCAACTGGTGACCGAGGCGGTGAACGACACCCTGAAGGCGATTGCCGCCAGCTTGCTGATGGAGCAGGTGCTGGCGCCGCGCTTTGAATTTCGGCCCAAACACCCTGACAGCGTGCGGCAGACGGGGTTTGACTATGGCGAATCAGGCTACGACGCCAGCCGCTGCAACGCGGGCTACAACGCAGATACGGGGCACATCCAGATCGAAATTGCCGGTTTGAAAGAGCCGCAGAGCACCGAGGCCAGCCGCATTTGCCGCGAGGACTTGAATGAGGTAATTGCCAGCTTCGTGCAGGACAAAACGGCACTGGAGCGCGGCTTGTTCGATACCGAAATGGTGCCTGAGGAGTTGACCCAGTTGCGCATGGGCAAGATCGTGAAGGAAAAATACCCCGAACTTGATGAGGCGGATCAGGAGGCCGTGCGCCAGCACGCGGTGGCGGCGCTGAATCTGGTGCAAAAGGCCAAGACCCTGACCCAAGGCGGCGCAGGCGGCGCAGGGGGCGTGGGCAACGGTGCGGTGGAGCCGCCATTGATGAACACCGCCTTCGTCGATGGTGTGCGCAAGTTCATGATGGACGTGCGCGAGCTGGACATTGACTTGATCGACCGCATCAACCCGTTTGGAGCGGCCTATGCCATTCTGTCCAAGGCCATGACGCCAGCCAGTTTGAAAGCCGTGGCCGCAGCCATCATGGCCAAGAAAATCGCGCTGACGCCAGATGAGGCGCGTGACTTGGCCAAGCGTGCCCTGCAATTCAAGAATGAGCGCAATCGCTTGCCTGAATTGACGGCGTCAGACCCCTGGGAGCGGCGCATGGCAGAAGGGGTGGCCTTTCTCAAGCGCATGCGAACGGAGGCCGCGCGTGGCGAGTAAGGCCCCCCGGTTCACCGATGACGACGACGCGCTGCTGGACGCATTGGGCATCGACGTTGAGAGCGCAACGCCATCGCGCTACACCGCGCGGCAAGAGCGCGTGCTGGCGGGGTTTGAAGATATCCAGCGCTTCGTGGCCGAGCACGGCCATGCGCCGCGCCACGGCGAAGGCTTGGATATTTTCGAGCGCCTGTATGCCGTGCGGCTGGAGCAGTTGCGCGCGCAGCCCGATTGCGTGGCTTTGCTTGAGCCGCTGGATACGCAGGGCCTGCTGGCGGGAGCGCTGGGCGGGCAGCCGCCAATGCAGGCACAGGCAGTGGATGACGACGCCTTGCTGGCACAACTGGGGGGCGTGGCTGTCGATGACAGCGCCGAGATTCAGGTGCTGCGCCATGTGCGTTCGCGGGCTGACATTCGTGCCGCCGAGGAAATTGCTGCGCGTGATGCTTGCCCGGATTTCGACCAGTTTCAACCCTTGTTCGAGCAGGCCGAGCGCGAGTTGAAGGCGGGTGTGCGTCAGGCGCGCCGCTTTGCCAAGGACGCCAGCGTGGAGCAGGGCAACTTCTTCATACTGTCTGGGCAAATGGTGTATGTGGCCGAGGTGGGCGAGATCATCAAGGCGCCCAATGGCGAAAACGACGCCCGCCTGCGACTGATTTATGCCAACGGCACACAAAGCAACCTGTTGCGACGCTCATTGCAGCGCGCGCTGTACAAGGATGAAGCGGGCCGCCGCTTGAGCGAGCCGGGAGCTGGGCCGCTGTTTGGCGATGCCTGGGCAGACGATGATCTGGAGAGCGGCACCATTTACGTGCTGCGCAGCAAGTCCACCCACCCCGTGGTGGCCGAGCACCGCGAACTGATTCACAAGATCGGCGTAACGGGCGACAAGGTGCAAGCACGCATTGGCCAGGCCACGCACGACGCGACGTATCTGCTGGCAGAGGTCGAGGTGGTCGCCACCTATAAGCTGGCCGGCATCCACCGCGTGAAACTGGAGAACCTGTTCCATCGCCTGTTTGCTCCGGCACAGCTTGACTTGACCCTTCACGACCGATTCGGCCAGCCGGTGCGGCCAAGGGAGTGGTTCTTGGTGCCGCTGCACGTGATTGACGAGGCCGTGCAACGCATTCGCGATGGCTCCATCACCGGTTTGCGCTATGACCCTCAAAAGGCGTCGCTGGTGAGCGCCTGACGGACAAGTTCACCACGGTGCTCGCCGCATGTTCAACGGACTTTCTGAAAGCCCATGAAAAAAACCGCCGCCCAACTCGCCGTGCATGCGCTGGAGCAGCTTGGCATCACGCACACCTTCGGCATTCCCGGGGTGCACAACACCGAGCTGTATGACGAGCTGGCCAACTCAGCGCAGATCACGCCGCTGCTGGTCACGCACGAGGGCGGCGGCGCCTTCATGGCCGATGCGTTCAGCCGCATTCACTGGGGCGGCGCGCGTGCGCAAGGCGCGGCCAGGGCCATCGGCACGCTGGTGATCGTGCCGGCCGCCGGGCTGACGCACGCGGCCAGCGGCATTGGCGAGGCGTTTCTGGGCGGCGTGCCCATGCTCGTCATCACCGGCGGCGTGCGCACCGACACGCCGCAGCGCTACAAGCTGCACGGGGTCGATCAGTTGGAAGTGGCCAGGGGTTTCACCAAGGCGGCGTTTCGGGTGACCAGCCACGACGAGGTGGTGCCCACCATTTACAAGGCTTACGACATCGCCACCAGCGGCTTTCCGGGGCCGGTGCTGGTGGAGATTCCGGTCAACCTGCAACTGTTTTCCGCCAGCGTGGGCGCGCCGCCCGCCTGGCAGGCACCCGCGCCGCCCGCGCCCGACGCGGCGGCCATTGCGCAGGCGGCCGAGTTGCTGGCACGCGCCAGGCGCGTGGGCATCTTCGCGGGCTGGGGCGCGCGCCACGCGCAGGCCGAGCTGATTGCGCTGGCCGAGCTGCTGAACGCCCCCGTCAGCACCACGCTGCAAGGGCTGGCGGTGTTTCCGGCCGACCACCCGCTGCACGCGGGCTTTGGCTTCAGCCGCGCGGCGGTGCCGGCGGCGCGCCACGCCTTCAAGGGCGTCGATGCCATGCTGGCCGTGGGCACGCGCTTTTCCGAAATCCCCACCGGCAGCTTTGGTGCCGTGGTGCCCGCCAACCTGGTGCATGTGGACATCGACCCCAGCGTGTTCAACGCCAACCACCCGGCGCGCGTGGCCATCGAGGGTGATGCGGGCGCGGTGCTGTCGGGTTTGCTATCTGAATTGAAGCGCCTGGCGCTGGATCAGCCTGCGCCAGAGGCCGACAACGCCTTGAAGCAGCAGATCGCGCGCGACAAGGCCGCCTACATGCAGGAATGGCTGAGCCACGCGCCCAAGGCGGCCCTGGCCGAGGCGGGCGAGTCGTCCGTCGTTCACGTGCAGTCAACAGCCGATGCGCAGCGCCTGCCCGCCCGCGTCAACCCCGCGCACTTCTTCACCGCGCTGCGCGCGCAGATGCCCGCCGCCAGCATCACCGTGCTGGACGACGGCAACCACACCTTCCTGGCCGCCGAGCTGTATCCGCAGCCGCAGGGCGCGCAGCTCATCACGCCGACCGACTTCAACGCCATGGGCTACGCGGTGCCCGCCGGCATCGGGGCCAAACTGGCCGCACCCGACAAGGAGGTGGCCGTGATCGTGGGCGACGGCTGCTTTGCCATGACCTGCATGGAAATCATGACGGCCAGCGCCCACGGGCTGGGTGTGGTGTTCTACGTGTTCAAGGACGGCGCGCTGTCGCAAATCGCGCAGGCGCAGCAGCGCCCCTACCAGCGCCTGACCTGCACCGAGTTGAATCAGTCCATCGACCTGGCCGGCGTCGCACAGGCCACGGGCGCGGCCTTCGTCGCGCTGCCCGACAACGCCAGCGCGCCCACCGCCATCGCGCAGGCACGCGAGCTGGCCGCACAAGGCCGGCCAGTGATCGTCGACGTGGCCATCGACTACAGCAAGCCCACCGCCTTCACCCTGGGCGTGACGCAGACCAACTTCAACGGCTTTCCGCTGGGACAGAAACTGCGCTTCGTCAAACGCATCGTGGGGCGGCGGTTTTTTTCGTGAGGCGTGTTTTCAGCCTCGGTGCCTGATGGCATGGCTGCCGATGTGGAAGGCATGCCCGCCGCAGGGCAATGCGAAGGTGGGTTGCCTTCACCCCCGCCCTCTCCCTTCAGGGAGAGGGAGCAAAACCGCAGGCCGAGCGAAGCAATGGCCTGTGTGGGCTTGGACACCCCTCTGGCCGTGCCGAGAAGCGCAGGGCGTGGGGCGGACCGGGCAGCGAAGCATGCCTGGCTTCGTGCTCTGGCTCGCTGCAGTTGTTTGAGCGGAGAGAACGCAGTGAACGAAGCGAGTTCTGCAGCGCCGCCCCACGACCGAGCATCGCAGCTTGCCCGTAGCGAAGCGCAGGGACACGGCCAGTGGGACCGCCTTTTCTTGGGTTACTTTCTTCTGGCGGCGCAAAAGAAAGTGACTGCGCCGCCGGGCGCACATCCCGGCCAGCGACGTCCCCATCTCCCCTCAAAGTGAAAAAAAGTGAGCTGTTTGCGTATGATATAAAACAAATTCATATACAAAAGCATATGAAAATGTCTAATAACGTACGCAAGAAGCTATTCTTTTTTCATCTCCTGAGGCGTATGTCCCAGACGCGCCGACACCGCCTGCGCATGCGTGCGCAGCAGGCGGGCCACGGCGCTGTCGGGCTCGGCGCCGAACACGCCTTGCGGGCCGACCAGGGTCATGGCCAGCATCATCTGGCCGTCGGCACCGAAGATGGGGGCGCACAAGGTGTTCACGCCCGGCTGCGGCATGCCCACGCCGCGGCCCATGCCGGTGGCGCGGATGTGGGCCAGGGTTTGCTGCATTTCCTCGCTGTCCAGCCGCGCCACGTCGGTGCCCGCGCCCAGGCCCGGTGCGCTGGCCGGGTGCGCGCCAGCGCGTGCGCCCACCACGCGGTCGTGCTCGTCGGCAATCAGGGTGCGCACCATCTTGCCTGGCAGGTGCGCGGCGAAGACCCGGCCCGTCACCGTGCCCAGCATCGACATCACCGTGCCCACGCGCAGGTTCATGTGCAGGGGGTAGTGCGGCTCGTCCAGCCGCACCACGGTGGGGCCCAGGTTGCCGCGCACCACCAGTGCCACCGAGAGGCCCGACTGCACGGCCAGCTGGGCGGCGTCGGCGCTGGCTTCGGTGAGCGGGTCGAGCCGCTGCAAGGCGGCCAGACCCAGCCGCAGTGCGCCGGGCCCCAGCTCGTACAGGCCGGTGAGCGCGTTTTGCCGCACCAGCCCCACGTTCATGAAGCTGACCAGATACGGGTGCGCCTTGCCCGGCGGCATGTCGGCCAGCTGGGCCAGTGCCTTCAGCGGCAGCGGGCGCGCCTGCGCGGCGAGCGCGTCCAGCACGCGCATGCCCACTTCGATGGACTGGATGTGGCGCTGGCGCTTGGGTGCGGCATCGGGCGCGGCATCGGGTGGGGCATCATCGGGCGGCAGGGCAGGGGGCATGGGCCGGATTATCTGGTGCGCGCCCTGTTGGCTTGTCCGCATGGCAAGCTTGGCCTTTGCTTTTTCCCTTTCAACCCCGTCAACCAGGAGAGTCGCCCATGAGCCAAACCACCATCGCCATCGTCGTCGGCAGCATCCGCAAGGAATCGTTCAACCGCCAGTTTGCCGAGGCGCTGGTCAGGCAGTTTCCGGCCGACGTGAAAGCCGAGTTCATCCGCATCGACGACTTGCCGCTCTATAACCAGGACGACGACGGCAGCCCCACGCCCGCCGTTACGCGCCTGCGCGAGGCCATCCAGGCCGCCGATGGCGTGCTGTTCGTCACGCCCGAGTACAACCGCTCTTTCCCCGGCGCGCTGAAGAACGCCATCGACCACGCCTCGCGCCCCTGGGGCAAGAGTGTGTGGGCGGGCAAGCCGGCGGCGGTGTGCGGCGTGTCGGTCGGCCCGATTGGCGCGGCGCTGGCGCAGCAGCACCTGCGCAACGTGCTGGCCTACCTGGCCATGCCCACGCTGAGCGGCCACGAGATGTTCATCCACTGGAAGGAGGGGCTGGTGGAGAGCGGCTCCATCGGCCCGAACAGCAAGGATTTCGTGCAGAAGTTCGTCGATGCCTTCATTGCCTGGGTCAAGCAGACCGGCTGATCTTGCTCCCTCCCCCGCTGGGGGAGGGCTGGGGTGGGGGCCAACCACGGTGGATGTACGAATGTGGTCAGCCCCCATCCCAGCCTCCCCCCAGCGGGGGGAAGGGGCCAATAGCCCGAACGTCCATTGGCTTATTTGTGGAATTGACCATACTTGGCCGCCTTGCCGGGAACCTGCCGACCTGCGGGTTGATCTAGCGCTGTCTGCGCCGGCCAGCTTCGTGGCCGGCGCGTTTTTTCTGCCTTTCACCATGCTCAAGCAACTGTTTTCCCGTCCCCGCCGCGTGTTCGCGGCCATTGCGCTGATGTGCGCGGCCATGCTGGCCTTTGGCATTCTGTATCTGCAAAACGTGGTGGGGCTTGAGCCGTGCCCGATGTGCATCGTGCAGCGCTATGCGCTGATTCTGGTGGGCGTGTTTGCCGCGCTGGCGGCTTTTTCCTCATCGCCCGCAGGCTGGCGGCTGTGGGGGCTGCTGGGGGTGGGCATGGCGGGTTTTGGCGCGTTCACCGCCGCGCGCCAGAGCTGGTTGCAGCTCAACCCGCCCGAGTTCGCCACCTGCGGGCGTGACCTGTTCGGCATGATCGAGTCGTTCCCGCTGCAACGTGCCATTCCCATGATCTTTCGTGGCGCGGGCGACTGTTCGGAGGTGGACTGGACTTTTCTCGGTGGCAGCATCGCCAACTGGTCGCTGCTGTGGTTCGTGATCTTCGGCGCCGTGATCCTGGCCGTGCTGCTCAAGCTGCCCCGGCGCGCGGGTGGTGTGATGCCTTCGTAACCCGGTTGCAGTCACAAAACGAAAAAAGCGGCCTGGACTATCCAGGCCGCTTTTTCATGTGTGCGGGCGTGGCGTTCACACCCTCTTGATCACCCTGAGGATGACGATCAGGATGATCGCGCCCAGCGTGGCCACCAGAATGCTGCCCAGCAGCCCGCCGCCCAGCGCCCCGCCGAGCGAGCCGAACAGAAAGCCGCCCAGCAGCGCCCCCAGGATGCCGACCGCCATGTCGCCCACCAGGCCGTAGCCACCGCCTTTGACCAGCATGCCGGCCAGCCACCCGGCCACCAGGCCGACGATCAGGAACCAGACGATTTCCATGTGCTTTCACCTTGTGCTGTTGCATCCATGGCGACACTGTAGGCAGGCGGCGGCAGGCGGGCCGTAGGAGAAAAACCAACGCAGGTGACGGCGAGGGCTACAACTTTTTCACCAGCACCTGGCTCTTGCGGTCCCAGTTGTATTTTTTCTTGCGCGCCTCGGGCAGCCATTCGGGGTTGACCACTTCAAAGCCGCGCTTGATGAACCAGTGCATGGTGCGCGTGGTCAGCACGAAGATGCTCTTCAGGCCCATGCCGCGCGCGCGCTGCTCGATGCGTTTGAGCAGCTTCTCGCCGTCGCCCTGGCCCTGGCTTTGCGGCGAGACGGTGACGGCGGCCATCTCGCCCGTGTGCGCTTCGGGGTAGGGGTAGAGCGCGGCGCAGGCGAAGATCACGCCGTCGTGCTCGACGATGGAGTAGGCGCTGATGTCGCGCTCTATCTCTGTGCGGCTGCGCTTGACCAGCGTGCCGTCCTGCTCGAACGGCTCGATGAGCTGCAATATGCCGCCCACGTCGTCGTGCGTGGCTTCGCGCAGGTTCTCCAGCTTTTCATCGACCACCATGGTGCCGATGCCGTCGTGTACGTACACCTCCAGCAGCAGCGCGCCGTCCACCGCATAGGGCAGGATGTGGCTGCGCTCCACGCCGTGCTCGCACGCGGTGACGCAGTGGCGCAGGTAAAAGCCCACGTCCATCGGCTTTTCGGGCAGCGGCAGGCTGGCGAGCAGGCGGCGCGCCTCGGCCAGGGGGATCTCGGTGTCGATGGGGTTGTCTTCGGCTTCGGGTTCGGTGGGGCGCACGCGCAGGCCGGGCTTTTCGGTCAGAAAGAGCAGCTTGTCGGCCTGCAGCGCAATGGCCACCGACGTGGCGGTTTCTTCCATCGCCAGATTGAACGCCTCGCCCGTGGGCGAAAAGCCGAAGGGCGACACCAGCGCCAGCGCGCCCGCTTCGAGGCTGCGCGTGATGCCCGCCACGTCCACCTTGCGTACCACGCCGGTGCTCTTGAAGTCCACCCCGTCGATGATGCCCATGGGCCGCGCGGTGATGAAGTTGCCCGATATCACTCGCACCGTGGCACCGGCCATCGGCGTGTTGGGCAGGCCCTGGCTGAAGGCCGCTTCGATCTCGAAGCGCAGCTGCCCCGCCGCCTCTTGCGCACAGTCCAGCGCCAATTCGTCGGTGATGCGCTGGCCGTGCGAATACTGCGGCTCGTGTCCCTTGGCGCGCAGTTGCTCGTTGACCTGCGGGCGAAAGCCGTGCACCAGCACGATCTTCACGCCCATGCTCTGGATCAGCGCCAGATCGGTGGCGATGTTGGCCAGCTTGCCCGCCGCAATGGCTTCGCCCGTCAGCCCGATGACGAAGGTCTTGCCCCGGTGCATGTGGATGTAGGGCGCCACCGAGCGAAACCAGGGCACGAAGGTGAAGTTGAAAACGGTGGACATGGCAGGTGGCGCAGGGCGCGCGCGAAAGGTGGCGGCGGCAGGGGCGGGGCGGCGTGAAAAACGGCGCTCAGTGTAGCGGTCGGGTTTTGTGGCGCCTCACTTTGGCGCCTGGGCCTTCAGGCGTCACGCGCGGGCGGCGCGCTGCGGCTGCCGGCCAGGCGGCGGTAAAGCGTGGCGCGGCTCACGCCCAGAAGGCGCGCGGCCTCGCTCACGTTGCCGCCGGACTGGCGCAGCGTCTGCTGGATCAGGCCCGCCTGCAAGGTCTTGAGCAGGGGCTGTGTGGCGCTGTCGCTGCGGTGCGCGCGCGCCTGCACGTGCAGGCCGCTGCACAGGGGCACCAGGGCCGCCGCGTGCTGCCGCGCCAGGTCGAACAGGCTGGCCCAGGGCAGGGCGAACACGTCGCTGGCGTGCAGCGGGCCGTGGGCCAGCGCGCGCAGGCCGGGCAGCATCAGGCGGGCGGGGGTGTTGCAGCCGGTGATGGTGCCGCCCTCGTCCAGGCAGACCAGGGCGCGTGCGCCTTCGCCGCTGGGCGCGTGCGGCCAGGCCAGGCGCAGGCACAGGGCGTGGGCGCTGGCGCGCAGCAGCGCGTCTTCCACCGCGCGGGCGCTGCGCGCCAGCAGGTGTTGCAGCTCGGGCCGCTCGGCGGCGTGGATGCCGGTGAGGTCGATCATGCCCACGCATTCGCCCGTGGGGCCCAGCAGCGGCGCACCCGCACAGCTGTAGACGCTGGTCTGCTCGAAAAAATGCTCGCCCCGGTGCAGCCACACCGGGCGCTGCTCGCTGAGGGCCGCGCCGATGGCGCTGGTGCCGATGCCTGGCTCGGACAAATCCACGCCCACGCGGGCAATGGCGCTGGCGTGGCGGTCGCCCGCGTCGATGGCCCCGGCCACGTCCAGCACGCAGCCTGCGGCGTCGGTCAGCAGCGCAAAGTAGCCAATGGGGGCCACGGTGCGCGCCAGCCGCTGCAATTCGGGCGCGGCCGCGGTGAGCAGGCCGTGGTGCGCTTCTTGCGCGCGCCGGCCAGCGCCGCGCGGCACGGGGTTGAACTGCACCTCGGCCTCGGGCCGCTGCCCGCGCGCCAGGCAGCGCCGCCACGACTGCTCCACCCACGCGCGGTCGGCCAGGGCCGCGGCAGGCGCGCCATCGGACAGCACCGCCTGGCGGGCCTGCTGGATTTGTCTCAGTCGCTGGTCGGGCTGCATGGCAAGGCGCGGGCGTTGTCTCAATCTGAGATTTTCATGCGTGGGGTGGGCTGAAGTGCAGGGTTTGCCCTAGCGGCGCGAACCTGCTGGCTTTCAAGAATTCTTGCACCAAACGACAAAAGCCAGGAGACACCCCGATGAAAGTGGAACTTACCGTCAACGGACGGCCCGTCAGCGCCGACGTGCCCGAAAACACCTTGCTGGTGCAACTGCTGCGCGAGACGCTGCAACTGACCGGCACCCACGTCGGCTGCGACACCGCGCAGTGTGGCGCGTGCACCGTCATCGTGGGCGACCGCGCCGTCAAGGCCTGCAACGTGCTGGCCGCGCAGATGCAGGGTGCCGAAGTCACCACCATCGAAGGCTTGGCCGCGGGCGACGGCAGCATGCACCCGATGCAGGCCGCCTTCAAGGATTGCCACGGCCTGCAATGCGGCTTTTGCACCACCGGCATGGTGATGAGCGCGGTTGATCTGCTGGCGCACCACCCCGATGCGAGCGAGGCCGAGATTCGCGAACAGCTCGAAGGCAACATCTGCCGCTGCACGGGCTACCAGAACATCGTCAAGGCGGTTCAACAGGCGCAGGGCGCCATGCAAGGAGCGTGACATGGGTGCCAACGAGTTTGCCAAGCTGCCGCACATCGGCGAGTCGCTCAAGCGCAAGGAGGACGAACGTTTTCTGACCGGCGCAGGGCAATACACCGACGACATCACGCAGGCAAAACAGAAGTATGCGGTGTTTGTGCGCAGCCCGCATGCGCATGCTGCTATTAAAAGTGTAGACGTTGCCGAGGCCTCGAAGATGCCCGGCGTGGTGAAAATCTTCACCGGCAAGGACATGGAAGGCAAGATGGGCGGTCTGCCCTGCGGCTGGCTCATCAACAACCCCGACGGCAGCCCCATGAAGGAGCCGCCACACCCCATCCTGGCGCACACCAAGGTGCGCTACGTGGGCGACCACGTGGCCATGGTGGTGGCGGGCACCTTGCAACAAGCCAAGGACGCGGCAGAGCGCGTGGAAGTCGATTACGAGGTGCTTGGCCCCGTCATCGACATGCGCACCGCCAAAAACGGCCCCGCGCTGCACGACGAGGCGCCCGACAACCACTGCTACAAATGGACGCTGGGCGACAAGGCGGCGGTGGACGAGGCCTTTGCCAAGGCGGCGCACGTGACGAAGCTGGACATCACCAACAACCGTCTCATCCCCAACGCGATGGAGCCGCGCGCAGCCAACGCCAGCTACAACCGTGCGAGCGATGAATACGTGCTGTACGTGTCCAACCAGAACCCGCACGTCGAACGCCTGCTGATGACCGCCTTCGTGCTGCAACTGCCCGAGCACAAGGTGCGCGTGATTGCGCCGGACGTGGGTGGCGGCTTTGGCTCCAAGATCTTTCTGTATGCCGAAGATGTGGCGCTGACCTGGGCTGCCAGGCAACTCCATTGCGCCATCAAGTGGACGGCCGAGCGCAGCGAATCCTTCTTGTCCGACGCGCACGGGCGCGACCACATCAGCCACGCCGAAATGGCGATGGACAGTGAAGGCAAGTTCCTCGCCATGCGCGTGCACACCGACGCCAATCTGGGTGCCTACCTGTCCACCTTTGCCAGCAGCGTGCCCACCATCCTCTACGGCACGCTGCTCGCCGGGCAATACGCCACGCCGCAGATTTACGTAGAGGTGGACGGCTGGTTCACCAGCACCGCGCCCGTGGATGCCTATCGCGGCGCGGGTCGTCCCGAGGCTACCTACCTGGTCGAGCGCCTGGTCACCCGCTGCGCCTGGGACATGGGCTTGTCGCAAGACGAGATCCGTCGGCGCAACTTCATCACCAGCTTTCCGTACCAGACGCCGGTGGCGCTGCAATACGACATCGGCGACTACCCTGCCTGCATGGCCCAGGCGCAAGAGCTGGCCGACGTGGCGGGCTACCAGGCGCGCAAGCAGGCGTCAGAAGCCAAGGGCCTGAGGCGCGGCATGGGCTACAGCAGCTACATCGAAGCCTGCGGCCTGGCCCCCAGCAACGTCGCGGGGGCGCTGGGCGCGCGCGCGGGTCTGTTTGAATGCGGCGAGGTGCGCGTGCATCCCACGGGCAGCGTGACGGTGTTCACCGGCTCGCACAGCCACGGCCAGGGCCACGAGACCACGTTTGCCCAGTTGGTGGCCGCGCGGCTGGGCATCGACCCGGGCCAGGTAGACGTGGTGCACGGCGACACAGGCCGCGTGCCCTTCGGCATGGGCACCTACGGCAGCCGCAGCCTGAGCGTGGGCGGCACAGCCATCATGAAGGCGCTCGACAAGATCGAGGCCAAGGCCAAGAAAATCGCCGCGCATTTGATGGAAGCGAGCGATGCCGACATCGACTTTGCCGATGGCGAATTCACCGTGAGGGGCACCGACAAGAAGATCCCCTTCGCGCAAGTCGCGCTCACGGCCTACGTGCCGCACAACTACCCGCTCGACAAGCTGGAGCCGGGCCTGAACGAAACCGCCTTCTACGACCCCACCAACTTCACCTATCCCGCAGGCACCTACATCTGCGAGGTGGAAGTCGATCCCGACACCGGCGTGGTGCGTGTGGACCGCTTCACGGCGGTGGACGACTTCGGCGTCATCATCAACCCCATGATCGTCGAAGGCCAGGTACACGGCGGCCTGGTGCAGGGCATCGGCCAGGCGCTGCTGGAGCACGGCGTGTACGACCCCCAAAGCGGCCAGTTGCTCACCGGCAGCTACATGGACTACACCATGCCGCGCGCGGCCGACTTCCCCGAGTTCAAGCTCGGCCACGTCTGCACCCCCTGCACGCACAACCCCATCGGCAGCAAGGGCTGCGGCGAAGCCGGTGCCATCGGCTCGCCGCCCGCCGTCATCAACGCCGTGCTCGACGCACTCAAACCGCTGGGCGTGACCGACATCGACATGCCCGCCACGCCACACCGCGTGTGGCAAGCGATTCAACAGGCGCGCGGATGACCAATGACCGCTCGCTGGCGCTCGCATGACCCATGACAAAAGAACCTTGTCATCGAAGCGCAGCGAAGTCATCCGTCATTTGTCATTCGATTCAAGGAGACACACATGTACGCATTCACCTTTGAACGCCCCGCATCGCAGGCCGACGCCCTCAAGCTCGTGCAGGCGGGCGGCCAGCTGCTGGCCGGTGGGCAAACCCTGCTCGCCTCGATGAAGCTGCGCCTGGCAAGCCCTGAGCAACTGGTCGATTTGGGCGGCGTGAAAGAACTGGCCGGTGTGCGCCAGGAGGGCGACGCCGTCGTCATCGGCGCCATGACGCGGCATGCCGATGTGGCGAGCAACGCCGACGTCAAGGCGCTGATCCCCGCACTCGCTGCGTTGGCCGATGGCATCGGCGACAAGCAGGTGCGCGCCATGGGCACCATCGGCGGCTCGCTGGCCA
The DNA here is from genome assembly GCA_030538605.1 of Pseudomonadota bacterium. Lineage (GTDB taxonomy): Bacteria > Pseudomonadota > Gammaproteobacteria > Burkholderiales > Burkholderiaceae_C > Ottowia. Next base: position 60,883 of record JAUNTQ010000007.1, on the reverse strand, counting down.
ACAACGACCCCGCCGCCGATTACCCCGCCGCCGTGCTGGCGCTGCGCGCAACGGTCATCACCGACCAGCGCGAGATCGCCGCCGACGATTACTTTCAAGGCATGTTCGCCACCGCGCTGCAAGAGGGCGAACTCATCACCGCCGTGCGCTTTGCCAAACCGCAGCGCGCCGCCTACATCAAGTTCCGCCAGCCCGCCTCGCTGTTCGCGCTGATCGGCGTGTTCGTCGCGCAGACGGCAGACGGCGTGCGCGTGGCCGTCACGGGCGGTGGCAACGGCGTGTTCCGGCACACGGCGATGGAAGAAGCGCTGGCCAAGAGCTTCACGCCCGAAGCCATCGCCGGCATCACCACCGACGCGAGCGAGATCAACGGCGACCTGCACGGCAGCGCCGACTACCGTGCGCACCTGGTTTGCGTGATGGCGCAGCGGGCGGTGGCGAAAGCTTTGCAATAAAAAAGTAGCTACTTGCGCACGATATAAAACAGTTATAGGTATAAAACCATCTGAAATTGTTTTATAACGTGCGCAAGCAGCTATAAAAATGAAGAAAGACACACCTCTTTCCAGCATCGACGCGCTCACCGCCGCGCTGGTGTCAGCGGGCTACTTTGCTGACCGTCGCCTGGCCACCGCCGCGTTTCTGGCGCTCAAGCTGCAACGCCCGCTGCTGCTCGAAGGCGAGCCGGGCGTGGGCAAGACCGAGCTGGCCAAGGCGCTGGCCGAGGCGCTGGGCCGCGAGCTGCTGCGCCTGCAGTGCTACGACGGGCTGGAGCAGCGCGAGGCGCTGTACGAATGGAACTACGCCGCGCAGCTGCTGCACCTGCGTGCGGCAGAGGGCAGGGCGTCGACAGAGGAGATAGAGCGCGAGATCTACCAGCCGCACTACCTCATCCGCCGCCCCTTGCTGCAAGCCTTGCAGGCACCCGCGCCCGGCGCCGTGCTGCTGATCGACGAGGTAGACCGCGCCGACGAGCCGTTCGAGGCTTTTCTGCTCGAATACCTGGGCGAATACCAGGTCAGCATCCCCGAGCTGGGCACGGTGCGCGCAGCCTGCACGCCCGTCACCATCCTCACCAGCAACCGCACGCGCGAGCTGAATGACGCCGTCAAGCGCCGCTGCCTGTACCACTGGCTCGACTACCCCGAGCGCGAGCGCGAACTGGCCATCGTGCGCGCTCGCGCGCCGGAAGCGCCGCAGGCGCTGGCCGATCAGGTGGCGCGCTTTGTGCAGCGCCTGCGCAGCGCGCCGTATGCGGGCCACTTTCAGCGCGCGCCCGGCATTGCCGAAAGCGTGGAATGGGCCAAGGCGCTGGTCGCGCTGGACACCCTCACGCTCGACCCCGAGGTGGTGCAAGGCACGGCGGGCGTGTTGTTCAAGCAGCGCGAAGACGTGGCGGCGCTGACCGGCGAGCTGATTGCCGAGGCGTTGGCGGAGGAGGGGGCTTGAACGCTCATTCTTCACCGCAGAGACGCAGAGAACGCAGAGTTCCGCAGAGAATTGAAGCGGGTGTTTGCTCTGCGAAGCTCGGCGTTCTCTGCGCCTCTGCGGTGAACAAAAGGCACCCATGAGCACGACGCTCCTCGGTGATGCCCGCACCGGCAAGCTGGCCGCCAACGTGGCCGCATTTGGCCGCACGCTGCGCCGCGCCGGTGTGCCGGTGGATGCGGCGCGCATCGCGCTCGCGCAGCAGGCGCTGCAATGCATTGACCTGGGCCGCAAGCCAGACGTGGCCGCCGCGCTCGAAGCCGTGCTCATCAGCCGCGAGGGCGACCGCGCGGTGTTCCGCGAGCTGTTCAGCGCCTTTTTCAAAGACCCCGAGCTTGCCCACAAGCTGCTCGCGCAAATGCTGCCGCGCGCAGATGCACCGTCTGAGCCGCGCCAGCGCCCGCGCGTGCGCGAAGCCCTGCAACCGCAGCGCGCGCAGCAGGCAAAGCGTGACAGGCCGCAAGAGGAAATCCAGCTCGACGCCGCCATGACCGCCAGCCGCGCCGAGCGCCTGCGCCAGGCCGATTTCAACCAGCTTTCTGCCAGCGAATTTGCCCTCATCGAGCGGCTGGCCCGCGATGTGCCCCTGCCCGTACCCGTGGTGCCCAGCCGCCGCGTGCGTGCGGGCTGGCGCGGCCAGCGCGTGCACTGGGGCCGAACCCTGCAAGCGGCCATGCACACCGGCGGCGAAGTGATGGCGCTGCGCCGCCTGCAACGCCGCGCGCAGCCCCTGCCGCTGCTGGTGCTGGTGGATGTGTCTGGCTCGATGGAGCGCTACGCGCGTCTGCTGCTCGCCTTCTTGCATGCTGCCACGCGGCGCGGGCAAGGGCGCACACAGGGCCAGCGCATGCGGCGCGACGTGTTCGCCTTCGGCACCCAGCTCACCGACCTGACGCCCGCCTTTGCCCTGCAAGACACCGACGCCATGCTCACCGCCGCCAGTGCGGCCATCAGCGACTTTGCGGGCGGCACGCGCCTGGGCAGTGCGCTGGCCGCGCTGCGCCAGCAGCACGCGCGTCGCCTCGTGGGCCGCCGCACGCTGGTGCTCATCGTCAGCGACGGGCTGGACACCGGCGAGCCGCAGGAACTGGCGCGCGAGCTGGCCTGGCTCAAACGCCACACGCGCCGCCTCTTGTGGCTCAACCCGCTGCTGCGCTTTGACGGTTACGCGCCCACCGCGCGCGGTGCGGCCCAGCTCCACCGCGCGGCCGACGGCATGCTGGCCGTGCACAACCTGGCCAGCTTGCAAGCGCTGGCGGGCAGCATCGCAACGCTCATCGAAAAATAGCCTGGAAAAAAAGGAGATCCCTCATGGACATGCAAGGCAGCAGAGTGCTGGCCGTCACGCAACAACAGGCGTGGGCAGCGCTGAACGACCCCGAAGTGCTCAAGCTCTGCATCCCCGGTTGCGAAAGCATAGAAGCCACGGGCGATGACGCCTACGAACTCACCAACGCCATCAAGGTCGGCCCCGTGGCCGCACGCTTCAAGGGCAAGCTGCAACTGGCCGACATCCAGGCCCCCGAGCGCTACACCATCCACTTCGAGGGCAACGGCGGCGCGGCGGGCTTTGGCAAGGGCAGCGCGCAAGTGGTGCTCACGCCGCAGCCTGAAGGCAAGGGCGAGGGCGAGGGCTGCGAGCTGAGCTACACGGCCAACGCCAGCGTAGGCGGCAAGATCGCGCAAGTGGGCCAGCGCCTGGTGGACGGCGTGGCCAAGTCCATGGCCGAGAGCTTTTTCAAGCGCTTCGACGAGGAGATGAGCCGCCGCCACGGCCCGCCGCCCGACGATAAAACCGAAGAGCCAGGCAAGCTCAAGAAAATGTGGGGCAAGCTGACGGGCGGCGGCAAGGAAGATGCGGCTGCGTGATGCTTGTCAGAAAGCCAAACAGCCGGACGCGAAGAACGAAAAAGGTTCGCGAAAGACGCGACAGACGCGAGAGACGCGAAAGAATTCAGGATGATCTTCATGAAATTGCCCGTCTGCGCTTATTCATAAAGCGCTGATAGCTATATTTTTGTGTTTCTTTCAATGGCTGTTTTTCGCGTCCTTCGCGTCCTTCGCTTCCTGCCGTTCGGTTTCGGCTGTCTCGATAAGGAGTAGCTCATGGAAAACCTCGACGTCACTGTGCTGCGCGCGCTGCGCGACTGGCGCGCGGCCAGCCAGCAGGCGCTTCTGGTCACGGTGGTGCGCACCTGGGGTTCGTCGCCGCGGCCTGTCGGCTCGGTCATGGCCTTGAGCGAGAGCGGCGCGGTAGTCGGCTCTGTTTCAGGCGGCTGCATCGAGGATGACTTGATCGCCCGCTATGTGCGCGCCGATGCGGCCGATGCGCTGCCGCGCGAGGGCCAACCCCAGCGCATGCGCTACGGCATCACCGCCGACGAGGCCCACCGCTTTGGCCTGCCCTGCGGCGGCACGCTGGAGCTGCTGCTGGAGTTCAACCCCGATGCCGCCAGTCTCGATGAGCTGGTGCGCGCGCTGGACCACGGCCGCCTGGTGCAGCGCAGCCTGCGGCTGGCCGATGGCCGCGTCAGCCTGCACGTTGCCGACGCCCCCGCCGAGCTGCAAGTGAGCGACACCACGCTCACCAACACCTTCGGCCCCGCCTACCGCATGCTCATCATCGGCGCGGGGCAGATGAGCGAATACCTCGCCACGATGGCGCTGTTCAGCGGTTTTGCCGTCACCGTGTGCGACCCGCGAAGCGAGTACACCGGCGGCTGGGCCGTGCCCGGCGTGCGCCTCGTTGCCGACATGCCCGACGATGTGGTCAGCGCCATGCAGCCCGACGCGCGCACCTGCATCGTCGCGCTCACGCACGACCCCAAGCTCGACGACCTGGCGCTGCTCGAAGCGCTGCACACGCCCGCGTTCTACATCGGTGCCATTGGCAGCCGCCGCAACCACGCCGCGCGGCGCGCGCGGCTGATCGAGCACTTCGGCCAGACCGAGGCCAGCCTGGCCGCGCTGCGCGGCCCCGTGGGCATCTTCATCGGCAGCAAGACCCCGCCCGAAATCGCCGTGAGCATCATGGCCGAGGTGCTGGCCGTGAAAAACGCCGTGGCGCTGCCGCGCGAGCTGAATGTGGCACACGTCAAAGACCGCCTGGCGGCAGCCGCAGACCAGGCCGCCTGCGCAACGCGCCAGTGATGCCCGCTGCGCCCGATGCACCGCTGGCCGCCGTGGTGCTGGCCGCAGGCGCGGGCCGCCGCTTCGGCCATCGGCCCAAGTGCCTGCTCACGCGCGGCGGCGAGCCGCTCATTGCCCGCCAGTTGCGCCTGCTGCATGAAACGGGCGTGGCCCACGTGGCCGTGGCGCTGGGCCACCACGCCGGGCGCATTGCGCCCGTGCTGGCAGCGCTGCAAGCGCGCGGCAGCCCGCATGTGCCCGCCCACCTGTGTGTGGCCGTCAACCCCGCGCCGGATGCGGGGGGCGTGGCCTCGTCGCTGCGCTGCGCGCTGGCCGCCCTGCCTGCTGACGTGGGCGGCGTGATGGTGCTGCTGGCCGACCAGCCCCTGCTCACGCCGGGTGACCTGCTGACCATGCAGCACGTGTGGCACGCGCGCGCACCGGCGGTGCAACTGGTCTTGCCCACGCACGCAGGCCAGCCGGGCCATCCGCTGGTGCTGGGGCCGCTGGTGCGCAGCGCCGTCATGCAGGGCAGGGCAGTGCGCGACTGGCGGCGCACCCACCCGGCCCAGGTGCAGGCGCTGGCGCTCGATCACCCCCGCTGCACGCTGGATGTGGACGACGAAGCCGCGCGCCAGCAACTGGCCGCGCAGCACGGCGTGGCGCTGCACTGGCCCGCCGAGCTGGTCGGCTAGACGCTGCCCGGTGCCGCTGTAAGCTCGGGGCACCATGTCTGCCTACATCCTCAAGCGCCTGCTGCTGATGATTCCCACGCTGCTGGGCGTGCTGCTGTTGACGTTCGTCGTGATCCAGTTCGTGCCGGGCGGGCCGGTGGAGCAGTACCTGGCCGAGGCGCGCGCGGGCGCGGGCGGCATGGCCGCCGAGGGCGGGGGCATGGCCTATCAGGGCGCGCAGGGGGTGGATGCGCGGCGGCTTGAAGAAATCAAGCAGCTCTACGGCTTTGACAAGCCCGCGCACGAGCGCTTCGTGCAGATGCTGGGGCAGTTCGCGCGGTTTGACCTGGGGCGCAGCTTTTTCCAGAACAAGGACGTGTGGGAACTCGTCAAGGAAAAGCTGCCCGTGTCCATCAGCCTGGGGCTGTGGACGTTTTTCATCAGCTACGGCATCAGCGTGCCGCTGGGCGTGGCCAAGGCGGTGCGTGCAGGCTCGCGCTTTGACTTCATCACCACGCTCGTGGTGCTGGTGGGCTACGCCATTCCGGGCTTTGTGCTGGGCGTGGCGCTGCTGGTGATTTTTGGCGGTCAACTGCAATGGTTTCCGCTGCGCGGGCTGACATCGGCCAACTGGGACGAGTTGAGCTGGGGCGGAAAAATAGTCGATTACCTGTGGCACATCACGCTGCCCGTCACCGCGATGGTGCTGGGCAGCTTTGCCGTGACGGCCATGCTGACGAAGAACTCTTTCCTGGAAGAAATCCGCAAGCAATACGTGCTGACGGCGCGGGCCAAGGGCTTGTCTGAGCGGCAGGTGCTTTACAAGCACGTGTTTCGCAACGCGCTGATTCCGCTGGTGACGGGCTTTCCGGCGGCCTTCATCGGTGCGTTCTTCACCGGCGCGCTGCTGATCGAGACGCTGTTCTCGCTCGACGGGCTGGGGCTGCTGAGTTACGAGAGCGTCATCCGGCGCGACTACCCGGTGGTGCTGGGCACGCTGTATCTGTTCACGCTGATCGGCCTGCTGACCAAGCTCGTCAGCGACCTGTGCTACGTGTGGGTCGATCCGCGCGTAAAGTTCGATTGAAGGGCACCGCAGCCCTTTGCTTGCCTGGCCGTGCCGCCACGCGCACGCAGATGGCCGCTCTGCAAGATGAGCGGGGCGAATCGACTCATACTCCCCAGCATGATGGCCGCTAGCGTAGGCTAGACGAGCTAAAAAGTCTTATACCCCCCTGTTTGACCTGCATGACGGCTCGGCGGCGTGTGAAAGTGTATCTAAAATCAACAAGATCAACGGCACCAAGGCAAGGGCATTCGGCCTGCGCAGGCACGTTGGCATCAGGAAGGAAATCGAGCGTCATGAAAAGAACATCCAGCGCATCTCCCCGCGTTCTCCCCAGTGCTGTCCGCCCGTTGGCAGGCGCTGCCAGGCAGGTGGCCGCAGCGGGCCTGGCCGGCGCGTTTGCGGCCTTGACGGCGGGCACGGCGTGGGCGCAGCAAAGCTGGGCCACGCCGGGCGCAGACAGCTATGCCGTGCCGGTCAACGTGACCTCTGTTCAGGTCGATATCGCGGGTGCGGGCGGCGGCGGCGGCGGGTATGACAACACCCGGGCCGGTGCAGGCGGGCAGGGCGGTGCCCTGTCGGCGGTCGTCAAGGTGACGCCCGGCGATGCGCTGGCCGTGGTGGTCGGCGGTGGGGGCGAGGGCGGCACGTCCAACTTCGGCGCGTTGAGTAGCGGCACACCCCGGGTGCGCACGCCCTACCTTCCCGCGCCTTGGGCGGGTGCTGGCGGCGCGGGTGCGTCGGCGGGCGGCCGTGGCGGCGAGCCGGGCCATAACGGCGTCGGTTTCAGTGGTGGCGGTGGTGGTGGCGGCGGCAGCTCCATGGTGTCTTTCGACGCCGGGGGCTGGGCGGGGCGCAGCTTTGCCCTGCACGCGGGCGGCGGCGGCGGCGGCTCGGGCGACAGCGTGACTGGCGGGGCCACCGACGGTGGCCGCGGCGCTGTGGGCACGACCGCGCTGGCCAGCGACCTGGGCTGCGCCCAAGGCTTTGGCAACGGCGAAGCCGGTGAGACTATTCAGGGCCATGTCGGCAGCATGGGCCGTGCCGGATTGCCGATTGCCACCGAGGACGGCGGCGGTGGCGGTGGCGGTGGTGGTGGTCACGTGCCGGGCAGCGGCGGCCTGTACGGTTACGACGGTCAGGGGCAGGGCTACCCTGGCGCTTTCGAGGCGACAGAAGGCACGGGTGGTGGCTCGTGCTTTTATGCAGCCACGGCAGAGCAGGTGCGTGTGGTGAGTGCCGCACTGACAGGCGGCACTGGCGGGCCAGCCGAGACGGTTTGGCCGGCCGCCACGGGTTTTGTCCGCACGCACGGCGGCAACGGCCAGGTCACCATCACGCCGCTGGCGGGCATGATTCAGGTGCAGCTCAACAGCGTCGCCAACTGGCCTGCGGGCCAAACGGCGGACTTCCAGTTTCAGGCCACCTGTGGCGGCCAGACCTATCCGGGCAGCTTCAGCTACAGCGGTGCGGCAGATACGGCCGTTATTGACGGTGTGCCGCTGGGCATCAGCTGCACCGTCAGCCAGGTGCTGCCGGCAGCACCCGCCGGCCTGGCCTGGGGCACGCCCAGCATTGCACCCACCGGCGCCGTGACGCTGCAGGCCACGAGCATCCCAGTGCTCACGATCACCAACACGCTGGTGGCAGCGCCCACGGCGGCTGGCGTGACGGCGGTGCCCACGCTGGGCGAATGGGCGCTGATGCTGATGGGGCTGGGCCTGGCCGGACTGGCCGCGCCAGCGCTGCGCCGCCGCCGGGCTTGAGGCACCCGCACACCGCGTGGTCGCGCACGATGGCGCGGTGTGTCCGTTGGCGATTCACCCAGCCAGATCGGTGCTTGTTGGGCAGGGGGCGCCTAAACTTCCCGGGCACAGGAGGGCTGTTGCCGTCCTGCCACCACACAAGGACAAACCATGACTTTCGACGCGCAATACCAGGCCCGGCGCTGCTCGGCGGCCGATGCACTGCAACACGTGCGGGATGGCGACACCATCGTCGTGCCCACGGGCGTGGGTGAACCGCCCGCGCTGCTGACGGCGCTGTCAGAGCAGCGCACGCGCTTTCGCGGCGTGGAGGTGTCGCAGATATTGTCGGTGCGCAAGTTCGCCTATTTCGACCCTGCTACGGCAGCGCACGTGCGCCACACGGCCTATTTCTTCGGCGGCGCCTCGCGCGCGGGCGGGCAGGAAGGCTGGGTGGACTACCGCGCGTCGTATTTCTCCGAGATGCCTCAGCTCATCGACCGCGGCCTGATGCCGGCCGACGTGGTGTTCACGCTCGCCTCGCCCATGGATGCGCACGGCTACTTTGCCCTCAGCCTGGGGCCGGACTACACCATGGCCGCCATCAAGAAGGCACGCGCCGTGGTGCTGGAGGTCAATCCCCATGTGCCCTTTGCCTGCGGGCAGTGCCATGTGCATGTGTCGCAGGTCACGGCGCTGGTCGAGGACGAGACGCCCATCACCGAAGTCGGTTTGCCCCAGATCGGCCCGGTGCAGCAGGCCATCGGCAAATACGTGGCCGACATGATCGACGACGGCGCCACACTGCAGATCGGCTACGGTGCCATCCCCGACGCGGTGGTGATGCAGCTGACCGACAAGCACGACCTGGGCATCCACACCGAAATGATTGGCGACGGCATCCTGTCGCTGGTGCATGCGGGCGTGGTCACCAACCGGCGCAAGAACTACCTGCCCGGCAAGATGGTGGCCACCTTCGGCCTGGGCTCGCGCAAGCTCTACGACTTCATGGACCGCAACCCCGCGCTGGAGATGCACCCCGTCGACGTCACCAACGACCCCTATCTGGCCAGCCAGAACGACCGCCTGATCGCCATCAACGGCACCATGCAGATCGATTTGTTCGGCCAGTGCGGCTCGGAGACGCAGGGCTTCAAGCCCTATTCCGGCACCGGCGGGCAAAGCGACTTCGTGCGCGCGGCCAACCGCAGCCGGGGCGGCAAGGCCATCATCGTGCTGCCCTCCACCGCCAGGGGCGACACCATCTCGCGCATCGCCCCGGTGCTCAGCCCCGGCACGCATGTCAGCACCAGCAAGAACGACATCAGCTACGTGGTGACCGAATACGGCGTGGCGCAGTTGCGCGGCCAAACCGCCAAGCAGCGTGCCCGCGCACTGATCGGCATTGCGCACCCCCAATTCCGCGACGAGCTGACCGAAGGCGCGCGGCGGATGAAGCTGCTGTGACGCCGGGCCAGTTGAGCGGTGTGCGGCGATTGTCATACAATGCATGACAAAAGGACGATGCCATGCGAGTCAATGCCCGATTTGATGCCGAGGCCGAACAGCAGGTCACCTACTTGGCGGAGGTGACCGGCATGGGTGTGAGCGAGGTGCTGCGCACCAGTGTGCAGCGCTATTACGACGCCATGCGTGCGCAACGCAGCGGCCTGAAGCACCTGTCGGCCTTCGTCGGGCAGGGCGACAGTGGACGGGGCGACGTGGCCAGCACCTACAAGAAGCGGCTGACTGCAGGTTGGTCTGCCAAGCACAGCGGCTCCGATCCTGCGCGCCATGCGGTACATGAGCCGCGCGTGCCCTACAAGATCGATCAACCGGCGGGCGGCGCGTGATCATTGCCGACGCGGGCTTTTTCTACGCGCTGGTCGACCGTGGCGACGCCTGGCACACCCGCGCCGTGGCCGCTCTCGGCACGCAAGACGAAGGCTGGATCACCACCTGGCCCGTGCTGACCGAAGCCACGCACCTGTTGATGCGCTGGATCGGCCCCGACGCCGCGCAGGCGCTGTTGCGCGAGGTGGCCGACGGCGCCATCGCCGTGTGGCAATGGCCCGCAGACACCAGCGTGCGCCTGCCCGCCTTGATGGCGCGCTACGCCAATCTGCCCATGGATCTGGCCGACGCCTCATTGGTGCTGCTGGCCGAGCACCTGGGCCATGGCCGCATCCTGACCACCGACGAGCGCGACTTTGGGGCGTACCGTTTCAAGAACCAGCAGCCGTTTCAGAACCTGCTGGCATTGGCCTGAATGGCCATCTTGTCTAAAATTGAAACCTATTTGGACAAGTGAGGTGCCCCATGGACTGGAACATCGGAAACGCCAAACAGCAATTCAGCGAAGTGGTGCGCCTGGCCGCCAACGAGCCGCAGGCCATCTACAACCGCGACAAGCCGGTGGCGATGGTGATTTCAGCCGAGGAGTTCGAGGCTTATCGCGAGTGGAAGGTGAAGCAGCAGCGGCCCACGCTGGCCGAGCAGTTTGCACAAATCCGCAAGGCGCTCATCGAAGAAGGTGCCGAAGACGGCATCGAAATTCCCCCCAGGGTTGATCGCTACAACCCGTTGGTGGACGAGCCGCACGACCGGGGCGATGAGGCATAACGGCTGGAGCAGCACACCGTGTTTTTGATCGACACCAGCATCGTCAAGGAATTGACGCGCCGCCAGCCGGATGAAACCGTCATGGCGTGGCTTGAGGCAATGCGTGCGCCTGCGGCTCAATTGTCTCTGTCGGTCGTCACGGTAGACGACATCGCCTATGACTTGGCACGCAAGCCGAAGCCCCGCGCGTCAGCCCGTTTCAATGACATGCTTGAAAACAACATCGTGCTGCCAGTGTCCCAGTCGATTGCCAGACGCGCCGGTGAACTGCGAGGCGCTTTCGCGCTGCGCGGCCAGGTGCGCTCGCAAGCCGACATGCTCATTGCCGCCACCGCCCAGCTGCACGCCCTGACGCTGGTCACGCGCAACGTGCGCGACTTTGACGGCTGCGGCATCACCGTGCTGAACCCGTTCGAGCGCTGAACGCGCGTGTCTGCCGCCGCCATGCACAACCCCCCCCCTGCCGCCTTCGCCAGTGTCTCGCCTGCGCGCCGCGCATGGCAGCGCTTTCGGCGCAACCGGCTGGGCTTTGTCAGCCTGGTGCTGTTTTGCGCGCTGGTCATCGCCAGCTTGCTGGCCGAGGTGCTCAGCAACGACAAACCGCTCATCGCCCGCCATGACGGCCAGCTTTACTTTCCCATCGCCCAAAGCTTGCCCGAAACCGTGTTCGGCGGCGACTTCGACACCGAGACCGACTACCTCGACCCCTTCATCCGCCAGCAATTTGCCAAGCCCGGCAACTGGGCCATCTACCCGCCCAACCCGTATGGCAGCAAGACGCTGAACTACTTCGCCAAACAGCCCAACCCCAGCGCCCCCAGCCGTGACAACTGGCTGGGCACCGACGACCGCGGGCGTGACCTGCTCGCGCAGCTCATCTACGGCTTTCGCATCAGCGTGCTGTTTGCGCTGGCGCTCACCACGGTGGGCGTCATTCTTGGCGTGGCGGCGGGCGCGGTGCAGGGCTTTTTCGGCGGCAAGACCGACCTGGCGTTCCAGCGCTTCATCGAGGTGTGGGGATCCATGCCCGAGCTGTATCTGCTCATCATCTTCAGCGCCATCCTCGCGCCCAGCCTGGGCCTGCTGCTGGTGCTGCTCAGTCTGTTCGGTTGGATGGGCCTGTCGGACTACGTGCGCGCCGAATTTTTGCGCAACCGCCAGCTTGACTACGTCAAAGGCGCGCGCGCCTTGGGCGTGCCCAGCCGGCAAATCATCTGGCACCACATCCTGCCCAACAGCATGACGCCGGTGGTCACGTTTTTGCCGTTTCGGATGAGCGCGGCCATCCTGGCGCTGACCTCGCTCGACTTCCTTGGCCTGGGCGTGCCGCCCGGCACGCCATCGCTGGGCGAATTGCTGTCGCAGGGCAAGAACAACATCGACGCTTGGTGGATCTCGCTGTCCACTTTCGCCGTGCTGGTGGGCACGCTGCTGCTGCTCACCTTCATGGGCGATGCGCTGCGCGATGCGCTTGATCCACGAAAGGCTGACACATGAGACAAAAAACCTTCACCGCAGAGGCGCAGAGAACGCAGAGATGCCGCAGAGGAAAGGCCATGCCTTTTCTTTGCACATCTCTGGCTACTCTGCGCCTGTGCGGTGAAAGCCTTGGTGGAGCCTGCCCATGACGGTGCCCTTGCTCGACGTTCAAAATCTGCACGTCGCCTTCGGCCCCAAGACAGTGGTCGATGGCGTGTCCTTTTCCATCGCCCCCGGCGAAAAGCTGGCGCTGGTGGGCGAATCCGGCTCGGGCAAGTCGGTCACGGCGCTGGCGCTGCTGCGGCTGTTGCCTGACAGCGCCAGGCTGGCAGGGCAGGCGCTGTTCAACGATGGCGGGCAAACGCGCGACTTGCTTAGCGTCCCCGAGCGCGCCATGCGCGCGCTGCGCGGTGACGACATCGCCATGATTTTTCAGGAGCCGATGACGGCGCTCAACCCGCTCATGCCCGTGGGCGAGCAGATCGCCGAGGTCTTGCGGCTGAAAAAGGCTGTTTCCCGCGCGCAGGCGGCGCAAGAAGCCATTGAATTGATAGCAAAAACCGGCATTCCCGATGCCGCGCGGCGGGCAGGCGCGTTTCCGCACCAGTTGAGTGGCGGCCAGCGCCAGCGCGCCATGATCGCCATGGCGCTGGCCTGCGCGCCCAAGCTGCTGCTGGCCGACGAGCCCACCACCGCGCTCGACGTGAGCCTGCGCGGGCAGATACTGGATTTGCTCGAACAGCTGCGGCAGGAATACGGCATGGCCGTGCTCATGATCACGCACGACTTGCAGCTGGTGCGCCGCTTTGCCGACCGCGTGGCCGTCATGCAGCACGGCAAGCTGGTGGAGCAGGGCGGCACGGCACAGGTCTTCGGCGCGCCGCAACACCCCTACACGCAAAAACTCATCGCCAGCCGCCCCGAGCGCGACGTGAATGAGGCCGCACCCCCGCCCGGTGCGGCCCCCGTGCTGGCCGCACAGGCCTTGCGCGTGAGCTACCCCACGCCGCTGCCCGGCGTGCGCGGCTGGTTCAGGAAGGGCGCGTTCGTTGCCGTGCAAGGCGCTGACCTGTCCATCGCGCCGGGCCGCACGCTGGGGGTGATTGGCGAATCCGGCTCGGGCAAATCCACCCTGGCGATGGCCGCGCTGGGCCTGCTGCCCCCGGCCCAGGTCGCAGGCGAGCTGCGCGTGGCAGGGCAGGCCTGGGCGGGCAAGGGCGCGGCAGACCGCGCACTGCGCCGCGTGGTGCAGGTGGTGTTTCAAGACCCGTTCTCGTCCCTGTCGCCCCGCATGACGGTGCAAGACATCGTGGGCGAAGGCTTGCGCGTGCACGCGCCCGATGTGCCCGCGCCCGAGCGCACCGAGCGCGTGCGTGCGGCACTGGCCGAAGTGGGTTTGACCGAGGCGCAGTTCCCCCACCTGCTGGCGCGCTACCCGCATGAATTCTCCGGTGGCCAGCGCCAGCGCATCGCCCTGGCGCGCGCGCTCATCGTGGGGCCGGATCTGCTGGTGCTGGACGAGCCCACCAGCGCGCTCGACGTGACCATTCAAAAACAGGTGCTCGCGCTGCTGCAAACCCTGCAAAAAGAGCGCGGTCTGGCGTATCTGCTCATCACGCACGACGTGGACGTGGTGCGCGCCATGGCACACGACGTGATGGTGCTGAAAGACGGTGAAGTGGTCGAACACGGCCCCGCCGCCGCCGTGCTGGAGCAGCCGCAAAACGCCTACACGCAGAAGCTGCTGGCGGCGGTGTGAGACAGCTTTTTGTGCTTTCTCACATGCGCCCGAGGCACCCGGCATGACCACTGCGCCCCAACCCCTGATCTCTGTTGCCGACTACCTCGAAAGCCAGCAGCACACCGACATCAAGCACGAATACTTCGCCGGGCAAGTAACGCCCATGAGCGATTTCAGCGACGCACACTGCCTGATCGCTGGCGCGCTGTTCGCCGCGCTGCACCGCCACGCGCGGCAAAAGCGTTGCCAGCTTTTCGCGTCACGCATGAAAGTGCGCATCGACCATGACGGCGACAGCTACTTTTATTACCCCGATCTGGTCGCCAGTTGTGATCCGCAAGACCGAGACCCGCTGTTCACCCGCAGCCCCTGCCTCATCGTCGAAGTCATCTCGCCCTCCAGCGAGCGCATCGACACGCGCGAAAAACTGCTGGCCTACCGCCTCTTGCCCAGCCTGCGCGAATACCTGCTGCTGCGCCAGGACCGCGTGCACGCCGACCTCTACACCAGGCAAGGCGATGGCCGCTGGCAGCACCAGGTGATCGTGCGCGGCAGCTTTACCCTGCAATGCCTGGACGCCGAAGTCGATCTGGCCGAGGTCTATGCCGATCTGGACCAGCTGGGTTGACCGGCTTACACCAGCGCCCGGTGATCGGGCAGCGCTTTCGAGTAATGCAGCACCTCTATCTGCTGGCGCAGGCCGCAGGTGAAAAACGGGTCGCTCTGCATCAGCGCCTGCACGGCGTCTTTTGATTCGGCCTCGACCAGCCACAGCCCGCCACGCGGCACGTCGCCGGGTTCTTTGCGCAACGAACCAGCCACCAGCACTGCATGCTTGTGGGCATCAATCCAGTCGATGTGGGCCTGCAAATGCGCTTGCCGCAGCGCGCCCTGGCCCGGCTTGTCGGTGAACACAACGGCGAACAGCATGGTGTGAACAGGTGAAAAGTGCGAGGTGCGCCGCAGCATATCAAGCAGCCACAATCCCCATCAAAGCCCCCGCCACCGCACAAGCCAGCACCACCGCCCACGGCGGTGCCTTGAAGCGCATCAGCGCCACCAGCGCGGAGGCGGCCAGCAGCGCATCGGCCACGCTGGTCAGCCCGTGCGTGCCCACGGGGTGCATCAGCGCGGCCAGCAGCACGCCCACCACGGCGGCGTTGACGGCCAAAAGGGCTTGCCGCGCTTTCTGGTTATGCCGCAGGCGCTCCCAAAAAGGCAGCGCACCGGCCACCAGCAAAAAAGCCGGCGCAAAAATCGCCAGCAGCGCAATGAAGCCGCCCAACCAGCCCGTGGGCGCATCGGCCCGCGCCGCGCCCAAAAACGCCGCAAACGTGAACAGCGGCCCTGGCACCGCCTGCGCCGCGCCGTAGCCCGCCAGAAACTGCTCGTGGCTCACCCAGCCGCTGGGCACCACCTCGGCCTGCAACAGCGGCAGCACCACGTGCCCGCCGCCAAACACCAGCGCCCCCGCGCGGTAAAACGCATCGACCAGCGCCACGCCCGCGTGCGCGCCGCTGCCTGCCGTCAGCGCCGCCAGCAGCGGCAGGCCCAGCAGCAGCGCCACAAACAGCGTCAGCCACAGCGCGGCCAGCCGCGTGGCCCCGCCGCCCGGCGGCGTGCCTGCCATGCCCGTGGGCGCTGCTGGCGTGCGCAGCCACCCCGCCGCGCCCAGCGTGCCTGCCAGCGCCATCAGGCCCACTTGCGTCCACGGCGTGGGCCACAGCAGCGCCAGCGCGGCCACGGCCACCGCCAGCGCGCGGCGCGGCCAGTCGGGGCACAGCGTGCGCGCCATGCCCCACACGGCCTGCGCCACCACGGCCACGGCCACCACCTTCAGCCCATGCAGCGCGCCTTGCCCCCAGGCGCTGTCGGTGCCCAGCCGCGCCAAGCCCAGTGCGAACAAGACCAACGCGATGGCCGAAGGCAGCGTGAACCCCGCCCACGCCGCCGCCGCCCCTGCATAGCCCGCGCGCTGCAAGCCCAGCGCCATGCCCACCTGGCTGCTGGCCGGGCCGGGCAGAAACTGGCACAGCGCCACCAGCTCGGCATAGGCGGCCTCACTCAGCCAGCGGCGGCGCTCGACAAATTCGGTGCGAAAGTAGCCCAGATGCGCCACCGGCCCGCCAAAGCTGGTCAGCCCCAGGCGAGTGAAGATGCGCAGCACCTCCCAGGCGCTGGCGCGAGGCGGGGCAGGGTGCGCAGGTGTGCTTGGCATGGGCCGGCAGCATAGCGGCGCGGCGTGACAGGCGGCCCGGCAATACTTTGATAAAGATAGCTGTTTGCGCTTTATACACAAGGGAATGTTTCGAATATGGTTTGAAAAATATGACCAGACAACGCTCGCCGATAATCGCCCGCATGTCTTTGCCCCAGGCCTTTCTGGATTCGCCACCCGCGCCCCGTTACATGCCCAGCGCCTTCTTGTGGGGCAGCGCCGCGCTGCATGTCGGGGCGCTGCTGGGCGTGCTGCTGGTGCCTGGCGCATGGGCCGGGTGGCTGGCGCTGGTGGTGGCCAACCATGCGGCCATCACCGGGGCGGGCCTGCTGCCGCGCTGCCGGTGGCTCGGCCCCAATCTCGTGCGCCTGCCTGCGGCGGCTGCCGCGCGGGGCGAGGTGGCGCTGACGTTTGACGACGGGCCCGACCCCGCCACCACGCCGCACGTGCTCGACATGCTGGATGCGGCGGGCATGCGTGCCACCTTCTTTTGCATTGGCGAGCAGGTGCAGCGCCACCCGGCGCTGGCGCGCGAGATCGTGCGGCGCGGCCACGCGCTGGAGAACCACACGCAAACGCATCCGCATGCGTTTTCGCTCCATGGCCCGCGCCGCATGGCGCGCGAGGTGGCAGCGGCGCAGCGCACGCTGGCCGAGGTGGCTGGCCGTGCGCCGCGCTTCTTCCGCGCCGTGGCAGGGCTGCGCAACCCGTTCTTGCAGCCCGTGCTGGTGCGCCACGGCCTGCACCTGGCCAGCTGGACGCGCCGCGCCTACGACACCCGCACCAGCCACGCCGCCACCGTGCTCGCGCGCCTGACGCGCGGGCTGGCCGCAGGCGACATCCTGCTGCTGCACGACGGCCATGCCGCGCGCACGCCTGCGGGCGAGCCGGTGGTGCTGGCCGTGCTGCCCGGCCTGATCGCCGCCCTGCGCGCGCGCGGCCTGCGCAGCGTGACGCTGGCTGCCGCGTGCCAGGTCACGCCCGCCGCCCGCGCGCAGGCGGTGTCTGCATGAGCGCCAGCACGGCCATCACCCCCGCCGCGCTGCACCGCGCGCTGGTCGATGCCGCCAGCGCGCGCTACCAGCCTGCGGGCCGCTTTGCCTACCACTTCGCGCGCGGCAAGCTGGGCATGGACCCGCTCTTCATCGACCTGCTGCGCCTGGGCGCGTTGCAAACCGGCGGGCGCTTGCTTGATCTGGGCTGCGGCCAGGCCGTGCTGGCTGCGTGGCTGCTGGCCGCGCGCGACGCGTTCGAGCGCGGCGCATGGCCTGCCGGCTGGCCCGCGCCGCCACACCTCACCCAGCTGCGCGGGCTGGAGCTGATGCCGCGCGACGTGGCCCGCGCGCAGCCGCCCTTTGCGGGCGAGCCGCGCGTGCGCATCGAGCAAGGCGACATCACCTCCGCCGCCTTCGGCACGGCAGATGCCGTCACCCTCCTCGACGTGCTGCATTACTTTGACGAAGCCCGGCAAGACGACGTGCTGCGCCGCGTGCGCGCCGCGCTTGCGCCCGGCGGCGTGCTGGTGGCGCGCGTGGGCGATGCGGGCCGGGGCCTGCGCTTTCGCCTGAGCCGCTGGGTGGACCAGGCCGTGACCGTGGTGCGCGGCCACCGCGTGTCGCCCCTTTATGGCCACCCGATGCCCGTGTGGGTGGGCAAGCTCAAGGCGCTGGGCTTTGACGTGCAAGTGGCCGCCACCGAGGGCGGCCCGCCTTTTGCCAACACCCTGCTGATCGCCCGCGTGCCGCTTGTTCATGAGGCTGCGACATGAGCACCCCGCCGGTCTTGAGCGCCTTCACCGCCACCACCGCCCTGGGCGTGGGCTGCGCCCCGCTGCTGGCCGCCTTGCGCGAAGGGCGCAGCGGCCTGAAAGCCTGCGACTTCGCCGGCGCGGCCGATTTGCCCACGTGGATGGGCGAAGTGCCGAGCGTGGACGATGTGGCCCTGCCGCCTGCCTTGTCTGCCTGCGACTGCCGCAACAACCGCCTGGCCCTGCTTGGCTTGCAGGCCGACGGCTTTGCCGATGCCGCGCGCGCGGCCATCGCCCGCCACGGAGCAGACCGCGTGGCGCTGGTGCTGGGCACCAGCACCTCGGGCATCCTGTCGGCAGAAGCCGCCTACCGCGCGCGCGACGCCAGCGGCGCGCTGCCCGCGTGGTTCGACTACCGGGCCACGCACAACACGGCCTCCGTCACGGCCTTCGTGCGCGACCTGCTGGGCCTGCGCGGGCCGGCGTTCACGCTGTCCACGGCCTGCTCGTCGTCGGCCAAGGCGTTTGCGGCGGCAGACCGGCTCATCGCTGCCGGGCTGGCCGATGCGGCCATCGTGGGCGGCGTGGATTCGCTGTGCCTGACCACGCTGCACGGCTTTGCCTCGCTGGAGCTGACCGCGCCCGGCCCCTGCCGCCCGTGCGACGCCCAGCGCCAGGGGCTGTCGATCGGCGAGGCGGCGGCCTTTGCCCTGCTTGAGCGTGCCAGTGCCTCAGCGCGCGCGCCCGGCGGCCACATCGTGCTGGCCGGTTGGGGCGAGTCAAGCGACGCGCACCACATGTCTGCCCCCCACCCCGAAGGGCGTGGCGCGCGCGCGGCCATGCAGCAGGCGCTGGCGCGCGCCGGGTTGGCTGCTGCCGACGTGGGCTACATCAACCTGCACGGCACCGCCACCCCCGCCAACGACGCCGCCGAAAGCGCCGCCGTGGCCGCCGTGTTTGCCAGCCACCCCGGCGTGCCGTGCAGCTCCACCAAAGGCATGACGGGCCACACGCTCGGCGCTGCGGGCGCGGTCGAGGCCGTCGTCAGTGCGCTGGCGCTGCGCCACGGCTTGCTGCCCGCCAGCGTGGGCACGCAAACGCCTGATGCGGCCCTGCCGGTTCACATCAACATGCAGCCGCAGCGCTTGCCTGAACTGCGCTGCGTGCTATCGAATTCATTCGGCTTTGGCGGCAGCAACGCCAGCCTGCTGCTGACGCGCGAGGCTGCGCCATGAGCCACACCGCACCGCACTTGAGCGCCTGGGTTGAAGGCGTTGGCATAGTGGCCCCCGGCCTGGCCGACGCGCAGCAGGCGCGCGCCGTGTTGCGTGGCGAACAAGCCCACGCCCTTTCGCCCACCGCGCTGCCCGCGCCCGAGCTGCTGCCCGCTGCCGAGCGCCGCCGCGCCAGCCGCATCGTCAAGGCTGCGCTGGCCGCCGGGCTGCAAGCCTGCCGCATGGCGGGCCGCGAGCCAGCCAGCCTGGCCAACGTGTTCGCCAGCTCGGGCGGCGACGGCCACAACTGCCACGCCCTGTGCGCGCAACTGGCCAGCGGCGACACGCGCATTTCGCCCACGCGCTTTCACAACTCGGTGCACAACGCCGCCTCTGGCTACTGGTCCATCGCCACCGGTGCCACGCCTGCGGCGCAGGTGCTGGGCGCGCACGACGGCAGCTTTGCCGCCGGCCTGCTTGAAGCCATGACGCAAGTGGCCACCAGCGGCGCACCCGTGCTGCTGGTGGCGGCTGACAGCGAATACCCCGCGCCGCTGCACGCCAAGCGCCCCATCGCCGACACCAGCGCGCTGGCGCTGGTGCTGGCCCCCGCGCCAGGCCCGCGCGCGCTGGCCGAGCTGCGCATCGCCTGCCGTGGCGCGCTGGCCGATGGCACACCCGATGCCACCAGCGCCCGCGCCGCTTGCGATATGCCGCCCCTGCGTGGCCTGCCGCTGCTGGCCGCGCTCTGGTCGCCAGGCGGTGGCGCGCGCGAGGTGGCGCTCGAATACCTGCCGCCGCAGGTGCTGCGCGTGCAGGTGCGGCCACTGCCTGCTGCCGTTGCTGCTGCGGACATGCCCGCGCCATGAGCTTTGCCGCCGCCGCGGGCCAGGGCCGCGACTGGATTGCCGCGCGCATTCCGCACCAAGGCCGCATGTGCCTGCTGGATGGCGTGACCAGCGCCAGCGCCGACGCCATCACCTGCACCGCCCGCAGCCACCGCGCGCCTGACAACCCCCTGCGCCAGTCGGGCCGCCTGGGCGCGGCCTGCGGCATCGAATACGCCGCGCAGGCGATGGCGCTGCACGGCGCGCTGCGCGCCGACATGCACGGCACGCCAAAGGCGCGCAGCGGCATGCTCATCAGCGTGCGCCAGGTGGCGCTGCACGTGACGCGGCTGGACGACATCGCCGAAGAACTCACCGTCAGCGCCACGTGCGACAGCGACAACGGCGACCACTGCGTCTATGCCTTTCAGCTCAACGCCGCAGGCCGCGCGCTGCTGCAAGGGCGGGCGGTGGTGATGCTGGATGCGGGGCAGGGCGCTGATTGACACCTTTCATCCCAGCCCGTAGGTCGGAACCGCGCAGCGATTCCGACGCGCTGCGGCCAGATGACACGCCGACGCTGGCGCCATCCCTTCGGGGCTGCGCCCTGCGGGTTGCGGGTGTGGCCTGCCGTCGCTTGCAGGCCGGATGGATTTTTCAATGACACGACTTGCGCAAAAAGGAATTTTCTCCAGGCATTTCAAGGTGCCCGGCGGTTAAATCTGCCTGAATTGCGTAAGTCCCAAATGAAGCTCTTTGCACATGAACACTGCTGACACCCCCCCTCGCCGTGCCCTCGTCACCGGCGCCAGCGGCGCCATCGGCAGCGCCATTGCGCGCGCATTGGCCGCGCAGGGCCTGCACGTGCTGGTGCATGCCAACCGCAACCGTGATGGCGCGCAGGCGCTGGTGGCGGGCATTGGCGCGGCGGGCGGCAGCGCCCAGGCGCTGTGCTTCGACGTGACCGACCGCGCCGCGTGCGAGGCCGCGCTGGCCGGCGTGCTGGCCGCCGGGCCGGTGCAGGTGCTGGTACACAACGCGGGCGTTCACGACGACGCCGTGTTCGCTGGCATGCGCGCCGAGCAGTGGCAGCGCGTGATCGACGTGAACCTGAACGGCTTTTACAACGTGGCGCAGCCGCTCATGCTGCCCATGCTGCGCACGCGCTGGGGGCGCATCGTGGCCATCACCTCGGTGGCCGGGCAGGCGGGCAACCGGGGGCAGGCCAACTATGCGGCAGCCAAAAGCGCGCTGCACGGCGCGGTGAAGTCGCTGGCGCTGGAGTGCGCCAGCCGCGGCGTGACGGTGAACGCGGTGGCCCCCGGCATCATCGCCAGCGAGATGAGCGCCGGCGCGTTTGACGACGCCGCCATCCAGCGCCTGGTGCCCATGCGGCGCGCAGGCCAGCCGCAAGAAGTGGCCGACGTGGTGGCCTTTCTCGCCAGCGACAAGGCCGGCTACATCAGCGGGCAGACCATCGGCGTGAACGGGGCCATGTACCAGTGACGTGGGGCAGGTTGAGCGTTCGGCGTTGAGCGTTGAGCGCGAAAACCGGAACCACCCAACGCCGCGCATCGAACACGCTCAACGCCGAACGCTCAACGCCCAACCTCCCCTCCCATGCAAGACACCGCCGTTCACCAGGCCGAACTGGTTCTCTACTTCACCCTGCTGCAACTCACCGTGGTGGTGCTGGCCGGGCGGCTGGGCAGCGTGCTGGCGGTGCGCTGGGGGCAGTCGGCGGCGGTGGGCGAGATCATCGTGGGCATCCTGCTCGGGCCGTCGCTGTTCGGGCTGCTGGCGCCGGGGGCGTTCGACTACGTGTTTCACTCGGTGCCGGGCGAGCCGATGCAGGTGCTGTCGCAGATCGGGCTGATCCTGCTCATGTTCCAGATCGGGCTGGAGTTCGACTTTGGCCACCTGAGCGAAAAGCGCAACCGCCGCGCCGTGCTGTGGGTGGCCAGCGCAGGGCTGCTGCTGCCGTTTGCGCTGGGCTGCGGCCTGGGCTGGTGGGTGGCACCGTTTCTGGGCGGCGAGGGCCACAGCCCGCTGGCCACCGCGCTGTTCGTGGGCACGGCGTTTTCCATCACGGCGCTGCCCATCCTGGGGCGCATCATGATGGAGTTCGACCTGACGCAGCGCCCGCTGGGCGTGATCGCCATCAGCGCCGCCGCCATCAACGACGTGGTGGGCTGGCTGCTGCTGGCGCTGGTCACGGCGCTGGCGGTGGCGCAGTTTCAGGCGGGGGTGTTTGCGCTGAACGTGGCGGCGGTGGGGTTGTTTGCGGCGGTGTCGTGGTGGGGCGTGCGGCCTTTGCTGAAGCGGCTGGTGCGCTGGGGGCAGGGCGCGCCCGGCGCGGGGGTCGATGCGCTGCCGCACACGCTGCTGGGCGTGCTGCTGGCGGCGGTGTTCGTCGCCGCGATGACGACTTACAAGCTGGGCATCTTCGCCATCTTCGGCGGCTTCATGCTGGGGGTGCTGCTGCACGACGAGCACCGGCTGATCGCGGCGTGGAAAGAGCGCATGGGCGCTTTCGTGACGGTGTTCTTTTTGCCCATCTTCTTCACCTACACCGGCTTGCGCACCCACATCGGCGGACTGGACTCGCCCGAGCTGTGGGGCTGGTGCGCGCTGGTGGTGGGGCTGGCCTGCGCGGGCAAATTCTTCGGCAGCTACCTGGCCGCGCGCCACGTGGGCATGCCCAAGGCAGAAGCCAAGGTGCTGGGCATCATGATGAACACCCGCGCACTGATGGAGCTGATCGTCATCAACGTCGGCTACGACCTGGGCGTCATCAGCCAGAACCTGTTCACCATGCTCGTCATCATGGCCATCGTCAGCACCGTCATCACCACCCCGCTCATTCGCCGCTGGCTGCCCCAGTGCGGCACCAGGTACTAGAAAAAAAGAAGCTGCTTGCGTATGATATTAAGCATTTTAAAATGATTTTATGTCTGAAATCATTTAAAAGTATGCGCAAGCAGCTATCTTTTTATTGAAACACGCCGCCACGCCAGCAGCGGCAGCCGCAGCAAAAAGCCCGCGAACAGGCGCGTGTGCATCCACGTCAGCAGGGTGTTGTCGCGCAGGTATTTGAAGTGCGACACGCCGCCTTCTTCGGCGCTGAAGCCGCGCACGGGGGACTGGCTGGTGGCGGGTCGTTCGCCGTGGGGTGCAACTGCTGGAGGTGGCAGGCGAGGGTGCTGGCTTGTTGGGGGGCATGGCAAGTGTCAGGTGCCAGGTATCAGGTGCCGGGCGGGTCCTGAAAAGTCTTGGCGAAGCCCCAGCGGCTCAGGATGATGCGGGCAGCCTCAACGCCGTTGGCAGGCTCGTCGATCATCATGTTGAGGATGTTGGGGTGCCCCCAGCGGGC
Organism: Pseudomonadota bacterium; assembly: GCA_030538605.1. Lineage (GTDB taxonomy): Bacteria > Pseudomonadota > Gammaproteobacteria > Burkholderiales > Burkholderiaceae_C > Ottowia. The sequence continues at coordinate 37,560 of JAUNTQ010000007.1, read as the reverse complement.
TTGCCTTGCGCGAGTGTTCCAGTGTTCAAGCCAGTCTTTGCGCAAGTCCATGACGCGGGGGCGTTGCAGCCATTTGCCGATGCGCGAGAGAGTGGCGAAGTGGACCGCCGGAAGGGTTGCCAAGCGCTCGACGGTGCAGATGTGCTTGCTCGTATCTATCTTGCATTCAAGGCTCTGTTCGAGCATGTCGATGTGCAGCGGCTGCCATTCGGCCACGGGCGGCAGGGTGAGCCAGGCGACGTTCCAGTGCGTGGTGGGCATGTCGATGATGGCGCGGGCCATTTCGTCTGACGTGGCCTGCTCGGCGTAGTGAGCCTGGGGGTGGGGAGACCAGCGGTGGATGGTGGTGGACATTGCGGGTTTATTCCTTTCGAGGGCGTTGTGCGGCGCGGCCCAGCCGGACGATGGCTTGGTCAGGCGATAGCGCCCATTAGTGAGAGCCTGCCGCGTTGAGTTCAGGACTGGTTTTGGGCAAAAAATCGTGCGTCACTCGCTGGTCACCCGGTCTTAATCCCTTTGAATTCAGGGCTGGTTTTGGGCCGACAACGTCGACGAGATCACCCACCTCAAACAGTCTTAATCCCTTTGAATTCAGGGCTGGTTTTGGGCCTAGCAGCCAAGCAATGACAAAATCATCGTGTTCGTCTTAATCCCTTTGAATTCAGGGCTGGTTTTGGGCGGGCGAACGCGCGCTGCTTTTCGGTCAGGGGCTTGTCTTAATCCCTTTGAATTCAGGGCTGGTTTTGGGCCGCAATCTGGGCCGTGATCGCGGCGTGCGCCAGGTCTTAATCCCTTTGAATTCAGGGCTGGTTTTGGGCCTACCTGGCGCACGGCATCACCTCCTCCATCGTCGTACTCCCATAGAATTCAGGGCTGGTTTTGGGCGAGTGTTCCTGCGATTGTTCCTGCGCCGAACGCGTCTTAATCCCTTTGAATTCAGGGCTGGTTTTGGGCGTGCGAATACGCGAAGGCGAGACAGTTGCATGGTCTTAATCCCTTTGAATTCAGGGCTGGTTTTGGGTCGCGCCTGTCTGCCTCTTTTGTGCCTGCCAAGGTCTTAATCCCTTTGAATTCAGGGCTGGTTTTGGGCCATCACAAAAAAGGGGGCTGAAGCCAAGGCATGTCTTAATCCCTTTGAATTCAGGGCTGGTTTTGGGCCATAATACATACATGCCTCGAAACGCCACGAGGCGTCTTAATCCCTTTGAATTCAGGGCTGGTTTTGGGCGGGAAACCCTGCACGCTGCCGCTGCCGCTGCCGCGTCTTAATCCCTTTGAATTCAGGGCTGGTTTTGGGCGTGAGTTTGAGGGCGGTTTGTTTGGGCGCCGCAGTCTTAATCCCTTTGAATTCAGGGCTGGTTTTGGGCGCGCATTCCGCGCCGCCATTGACGCGCACGGCGCGTCTTAATCCCTTTGAATTCAGGGCTGGTTTTGGGCCCACAACCTCGACCAACCCAGCGCCAATCAAGTGGTCTTAATCCCTTTGAATTCAGGGCTGGTTTTGGGCCTCGCCGGGGCCAACCTCGCCGGGGCCAACCGTCTTAATCCCTTTGAATTCAGGGCTGGTTTTGGGCCCGCTCCGCCCTAGAGACGTGGGAAACCCTGCAGTCTTAATCCCTTTGAATTCAGGGCTGGTTTTGGGCGCACGCTGCCGCCGCCCCCGTCCCCGCCCCCGGTCTTAATCCCTTTGAATTCAGGGCTGGTTTTGGGCGGCTACCGCCGGCGCCCTGAACCGCGCCGTCAAGTCTTAATCCCTTTGAATTCAGGGCTGGTTTTGGGCAAGTTCGACAGCCGAAAGGCCCGCGATGGCTTCGTCTTAATCCCTTTGAATTCAGGGCTGGTTTTGGGCCACCCACCGATACCATGCCCAGCGTCCCGATTCACGTCTTAATCCCTTTGAATTCAGGGCTGGTTTTGGGCCACAGCGCATGGAAAACCCTGAAACATGGGTTGTCTTAATCCCTTTGAATTCAGGGCTGGTTTTGGGCGCGGGCAGTGAGCATTGCCACGCCTTCATCAACGTCTTAATCCCTTTGAATTCAGGGCTGGTTTTGGGCTTCGAGCCGCGCCAGCCGATGGCCAGGGTGTGTCTTAATCCCTTTGAATTCAGGGCTGGTTTTGGGCTTCACAATAAATTGACTGAAGCTTGCGTGAAAAGTCTTAATCCCTTTGGATTCAGGGCTGGTTTTGGGCGTGGCTGATGCCGCGTGCGAGGCAGCCATGCTGCGTCTTAATCCCTTTGAATTCAGGGCTGGTTTTGGGCCCGTCCTCCACTTTGAAGCGAGGGCCGAACATCGTCTTAATCCCTTTGAATTCAGGGCTGGTTTTGGGCCCCAGTGCTGTTCGTATTTGCCGGTGAAGGGGCGGTCTTAATCCCTTTGAATTCAGGGCTGGTTTTGGGCGAGCACCAGCCAGCGCATCAGACGGCCAATCCGGTCTTAATCCCTTTGAATTCAGGGCTGGTTTTGGGCTGCGGGCGGGGGAAAGTGCTTGTGAATCAAGTGTTTGGAGATGCGGGTAGCGGTTTTTTCAAAGGTGGGTGAGGTGTGTTTGTTGGGCCTTGGGTGGGGTGGCTGCTGCTGTGGGCTGGGGCTGGGGCTGGGGGGGATGGTTTGTCGGGTCTGTGGGCAGGCTGCCCAGGGTGATGCCTTCTGGCAGTGTGGATGGCCCGAGGACGAGGCGCAGGTCGCGTTGGGGCAGGGGGTAGGCGCGTATGTCGTCTTCGTGGGGGTTGATGATGGCTTGGAGTTGCGTCAGGCAGGACTTTAGCTGGGTGTCGGTGCCGCTGAAGAGGAAGACGGAGTATTGCAGCGGCAGGGCTTGCTTTTTGAGCAGCTTGTGAACGCGTGCGAGGCGGCGCGGGTTGGCTATGTCGTAGCAGATGATGTGCTCGCTCATGTTGGCTTGTTTGTGGCTTGGGTGCTGGGGTGTTGGGTGGCGGGTTCGGGCAGGTCGGGGTTGACGAGGTGGGCGAGGGTTTTGATTTCGGCGGCAAGGGCCTGGCGGATGGGGCGGGCGTTTTCTTCGTAGGCGCTGTAGTAGCGCGCGCGGCCTGCTTTGCCGAGCATGCATCCGGCGTCGGTGGTGCGAAAGTGTTCGGCGGTGAGGGTTTGCTGGCTGGCCAGGCGCAGGCACAGGCGGTCGGCCAGGGGGCGCAGGGGTTCGAGCAGGTCGCAGGCGAGTGATTCGCGGGCGTGGCTGAGTTGGTGGTAGTAGCCGATGCAGGGGTCGTAGCCAGCGGTGTGCAGGGCGAGGGCGGTTTCGGCCATGACGAGGGTGTAGGTGAGGGAGATGAGGGCGTTGAAGGGGTCGCGCGGGGGGCGGCGGTTGCGTTGGCTGAAGTTCCAGCTTGGGGGGACGATGGCGCGCAGGCCTGCGAAGTAGCTGGCGGCGGCGGCACCTTCGAGGCCGCGCAGGCTGTCGAGTTGGGGGGCGGTGGGCAGGCGGGCTTGGTGTTCGCGCAGTTGGCGCAGTGCGTGGGTGAGGGGGTAGCGTGCCTGGGGGTGCTGGCTGCGCAGGGTGTCGAACCATTGGCACTGGCTTTCAATCTTGGCGTGGATGAGCTGGCGGGCGTAGCGCAGGCAGAAGTCGGTGTCGAGGCTCAGTCGTGTCTGGGCGACGCGACGGGTGACGTCGTTGTGGGCGCGACCGAGCAGCAGGTGGGGGCGGCCCTGGCGGCCGCTGAGAAAGAGCAGGCCGATGCCTTGCTCGCCCAGGTGGCCGAGCAGCCCTGCGTCAAGGCTGACGTGGCCGCGCAGGATGACGCGGGTGAGCGGGGCGAGCGGAACGGTGGCGCTGCGCTGGCCGTTTTCGTAGAAGGCGATGGCGCCGCTGTCGTGCCGCAGGTGGATGTCGCGGCGGTCGATGTAGAGGCTGCTCATGTAAGGGGATCCTTGGCGGTGGTGGCGGGTTGTTCAGACGACGCAGAAGTAGGGTGCGCGAAAGGTGGCGGCTTTGCCCAGGCATTGGCGCTGCATGCGGGGGTCAAGGGCGATGAGTTGAAGGCGGTCTTCGCTCTGGTCGATGAGCTGGCCGATGTCGCGCTGGATGGCTTGCAGCTCGCCGGGGGTGACCCAGATTTCGGGCACGCTTTTCTGCCCGGCAACGCGGTAGCTTTGAAAGTAGCGCCCCACCCTGGCCAGGCGACGGGGGTCGCGCACGTCGTAGGCAACGAGGTAGAGGGTGCGGGGCATGGTGGTCGGGTCGCGGAAAGGTCAGTCCCAGAGACTGCGGATGAGGGCGACGGCACCGGTTGCGGCGGCGACTGCGATGACGACTGAGATGGCAGGGGCGAGGACGGGGCCGGTGGCGATGACGCTGCGGCCAAGGCTCACCTCGTCGGTGCCGGTGATGGTGCGGGAGAGTTTTTTGGCGGTCAGGCCGAGATGAATGGCTTTATCGATGGACATGGGTTTTCCCTTGAATGGGTTGGGTTGTGAGAGGGTGAAGGGCGGGGATGTCACTCCCACGGAAGAGGGATTTTGATGGTGATGATGATGGTGAGTGTCTTCAGGAGGGATGTCATGTTGATTTTCTTTGAAATGAGGTTGGTGGCGTGAGTTTTTTGGGTGTTGAGAAATGTCGAATTTGCCTGACTCTGTTTAGGGAGTAATTTGAGCAGAGTGCGATGATGTCAGAGGGCGGATCGAATTTATCTCTGACAAGCTTGGGTGCTGTTTTTGTGTGCTGAATATTGGTTTCAAGAGGGTGGCAAGCTTGTGAGGTAGACGGGTGTGTTGGATGAGATTTTTGGACGCCGACTGCTTGTCACTGTTTTGCAGCCATAAGTGAATTGTGAAGGAAATGAACAAAAAAACGCTTCCTGACAAGCTTGTCAGGAAGCGTTTTGGCTTGCACGATTTGGCCGTTTTTCAGGCGTCGGCGCTTCAGTTGATGATGATGTTTTCTGGCTTGATGTCGATGCCGTAGCCACCACCTTTGGGTACCCTCGTCATGTCACCGGGCGTGATGCGCTGGCTGCCTGACCAGATGATGGAAGGCGCAACCCTGCGAACAAGGCTGCCGGGCAGCTTCTTGGAGAACATTTCGACAAGTGTGTTTTTCCTTGAGTCAAACCAACTGCGAGTGATGCCTGTTGCGAGTACATCAAAGGTGTCTTCCTTGAATGAGGGGTTTGTTATGTTCCAGTCTTTGAGCTTGGCGATGTTGTTTGCGAGATTTTCGTCATCGTAGGGTTGTGCGCAAATGGGCATAAGCTCTCTCATCAATTCATGAGACAAACCACGGTCTGGCTTGTCAGGGCGTGTGAGATCATGTTCTCCTTCTCGTGTACCACGAGCCATCATGCTGTAAAAAGCCATTTCCAGAGGGCCGGGCTGGAAAGGAATGGAGAGTTGGCTTTCCGTGCTCTCGACGCGGATGGTCTTTTGGGGAGGGTCAACAACTATTCGCAATGAGTCAAGGTTTTCGCCCAGGTTGATGAGTTGAACCAGATCGGAAAACTGAACGACTTCGTTATCTTGCAGCAGCACTTTCGGCAGGTTGAAGCGGTGGCGAATGAAGGGAATGGGTGCAAGCGTGATTTTGGCAAGGTTTGCGTCCATTTCTTCGCCTCGGCTGTTCTTCACGATGCTGCTTTCGGCTGTGGGGAACCAGAAGTCTGGCAGTGTTTCGTAGCCGTCGCTCACCAGCACGTGGCTCAAGGTGTCTTGCGCTTGCCCAAAAAGGCTCATGGCGTAACCCAGGTAGAACGTCATGGTTTTTCTGCCGCCAGCCAGAGAGGCGTGCAGGCTGGCGCGAGGCTGTGCGGTGAGGTTTCGCACTTCGGTCATGATGAAGTTGGCCAGGGCTTCGTGGTCTTGCAGTGAGCGCGCGTCTTCTACGGCGCTGCCGTCCGCACCGGGTGTGACGAGCACATGGCTTCCGTCAAAGGCGGGCGTGGGGCGATTCAATTGTGTGCAAAGGCGCTGCAAGTGGTGTTGATGGAGCAGGCCTTCAATAGCTCTTTTCTTGCCGAAGCTGGTGGTAATCAAGTAAATGTCATCAGGCCATTGCAGGTTTTCGTGGTGAATGGCATAGAGTGTTTCAGTGACCACTTGAGGCGATGCGCCTGTGGTGGCGAGCAATGTGTGCGTGGTGGTTGGCATGGATGCTTGTTGTGGACGGGTTAATTGAAGAGGTTTTTGCGCAGTTGGCGCAGTTTTTTGTCAAGCGCCTGCTGATCTTGCAACAGTCGTTTTGCGTCCTGGTTCTGGGTGCGCACGCCATGCGTGACTGCATTGCGTAGATGCCTGAGTAGCCAAACATCTTGGTTTTTTTCGGCTTGCTTGAAGGCTTCGTCGCGGTCTTCAAATCGGTTGATGTCGCCCCCGGCCATCTCTGTCTGGCGAGATATGTAGGCTTCAAAAAGGTAAGTGAGGGCGCGCAGGTAATCCTGGCGCTTCAGGTAGCGGTCGGCCAAGGCAAGCTCCCAGTCGGCCCGGCTGCCATGGCGAAACCAGCTGATGTGCTTGGTCAGCGCATCGCGAAACAGGCTGCCCATGGATCCCTGATGGGCGCTGACATGGTTGTGCGCACCGCTCAGGTTCTGCTTGGCTTGCACGGGGTTGCCGTTGCGCTCGAAGTACGCCGCTTGTGTCAGCATGGTGGCGCGCTTTTCATCCATGCCGTCACGTTGCAACAGAGGGGCAAAGACGCCGTAGTTGCCGCTGTCTTCGTAGGTGGCGAGGGCTTCCACCCAGTCGAGCATGTGCAACATGCCGCTCAGGCGCAGTACCGGTGTTTTGCCGCTTGCCTTGTCGGTCATGTCGGCTGCGCCGTAGTACACCTCTTGCACCTGCACGCCGTGGACGTGCTGCAAGTAGCGCGCGGCCACCAGCGCCAGCATGGGCAGGTGACGAAAGCCGTGAGTGACGTCTAGAACGACGTGTTCGCCTTTGTCGATGGCCCCGGCCAAGGCGGTCAGGATGCCTGCTTGCTCGGATTCATGGCGGGCGTAGGGAATCAGCAGGCACTGCACGGGGATGCCGAGTTTTTCGGTCAGGCGCTGCTCGTGTGCCGTCAGCAATTCGGGGGTGACGGCTTCGTGGGCGACGGCTTCCATCAAGGCCAGCAGGGCGTCGTCGTCAGCGGTTTGCTGGTCGAAGAAGACGTCCCACATGCTGCCTGCTGTGCCTGCGAGAACGAGTTTTTGTGGCTTGCAGTATTCCAGCAGCCCCATGCCGAAGAACGGGAGTGTGCGCTCAAAGCCTGGCTCGAATGCGTAGGTGGCGGTGCGGTAACCGGTTTGCGCGTGGGCTTGGCTTTTGCCGAGAAAACTGATGAGTGTGGTCATGGTGCAGGCTGGGTAGCGGAGGGTTGAACGTGGAAGGCTTGCAGCGTTGCGCCGAGGGTTTGCAACTCTTGTGCGCCCAGTTCACGCCCGCGTGATTCTGCGGGCAGCGTCAGAGCCAAGTGCCAGTAGGCCGCGCCGCGTGCGCACACTTGCGCTGCCAGGTTGACGGGCAGGGTGCCGATGACGGTGTCACCTGGCTGCACGTGGGCGGGGTCGAGGTGGGGCACATGGCGGTCGAACGAGGGGCCGTGCTGGCGCATCCATTGCAGGGCGCCGTCGTGGCGGCTGACGAACCAGGTGGTCATGGCGTGTGTGTGTGCGAGCGGGAGAGGGCAGCCAGGCTATTGGGCCGCGATTTTCCGGGCGCGGACACGCTTTCAGCGGGGTGGCAAGCTTGCGGGGATGATCGCTGGATCGGTTTGCATTCGGCAGGTCGTTGGGTGTGTGCGCGCGTCACCCTTCGAGTTGCAGCCGATAGCCGCCCAGGCCAAAGCTGGTGTTCTTGCCAAGGTGCAGCCATTGGCCCAGGTGCAGCAGATGGGCGAAGGGTGACAGTTCGCCGTGCAGGTGCAGGCTGCCGAGCAGGCCGCCGAGTTGCATTTCGCGCTGCTGGCGCTGTGAGTAGCGGCCCCAGTCGTACCAGCGCAGGCCATGCGCTTGCAGCGTGATGGCGCTGGCCTGGGTGCTGAGGGCGGCAAAGTCTTGCTGCGGTGCGGCGGCACCGAGATGCACGTCTTGCAGCAGTTGCCAGCGGCGTGCGAGGGTGATCAGCAGGTGGCGCGCGGTGAGTTGGTGGGCACGGGCGGGCTTGCCTTGTATTTGCAGGCGCAGGGGGGTGTGAAAGTGCAGCGTGGCGCGGTGGGTGAGCGTGGGGGCGGGGGGTAGATCGATTATTGATTTTGATAGCTTCTCGCGCATGATTTCAAAGGGTTTTTCGCCATTTTCATCATGAATTTTCACAAGGGTGCATGGTGCGTGTTCGTGGCCCAGGCCGATGCGCAGGGCGCGTTGCCAGGCGCGTTCGATGGCACCGATGTGGGTGAGTGCCTTGCCGATGAGTACCAGGCCGAAGTCGAAGGCTTGGCCTGCGGACAAGCGCTGCGCGCCGCCTTCGGGCGGCTCGATGACGTAGGGCGCGGGCATCTGGCTGAACTTTTGCAGGCTGTGGGCGGGCAGTGGCGGGCTGGCGAATACCTGGCAGTAGGGGCAACTGGCGTGCAGCGCACAGGGCTGGCCGCCGTGGTGCGGCAGAGGGGCCAGCGCCAGCAGGGCGTGGCCGAAGGCACCGCGCAGCATGGAGCCAGCGTAGGGTGGCAGGTGCAGCGGCGCGTCTGCACGCACGGTGAGGCGCAGGCGGGCGATGGGCAGGGTGCCGAGGTGCTCGGTCATAGCCCTTTGAGCGCGGCGAGGCCGAGTTTCTTGCGCTCTTCCTTCATTTCCACGCGCACCAGCTTGGGCAGCCAGGTTTCAATGGCTAGGGCGGCGGCGCGCTTTTCGTCGGCGCTCCAGTCGGTGGCTTCGTGTGCGGCTTTGGCGAGCTGGCGGGCTTTGTTGTGGAAGGCGGCGTTGGGGCCTTCCTTGTAGGCCGGGTATTGCTCGTGCTTGGCGCGCAGCTCGTCCTCGAACTCTTGGATTTGCCGCTGTGCGGGTGAGAGGCTGGCCATGCGTGCAGTCTTGTCAGCTTCCTGGCGGGCTTGTGCGCGGCGGTTGGTTGCGCGCTCATCGATCTTCATCGCGCCGTAGCCCACGGCGGTTTTGGCACCGAAGCCAAGCCATTCAAAGGCATGCATGAAGGCGGCCATGACGAGCTTTTGCCAATGGCAGTTGTCGGCCAGTTCGGGCGCGAGGTGCTTCAAGTGCGCCCGATCGCACTGCACGTGAAAGGCAAATTCAGTGCCCGGCGGGAGCGTGAGAAAGCTGATGGGGCTGGGCTTGCCGCTGTCGTGCGGGGTGGTGCTGGAGCCGCTCTCTCGATCTTTTTTCTGCTGGTGATAGTGGCTTTGGTGCGGGGTCATGATGTCCACGGCCAGCGCTTCGCCGTGGATTTTTGGCAGGGCGTCCCAGAAGCTGAGTGCGCCGCGCACGTGTTCGGTGCTGCCGTCGGTGTTTTCAAGGCCGAATAGCACGTCGAGTGGGGTGAGCGCGATGTCTTTCTCGCCCGTGCGTTGGAGCCGGTAAATTTTCTCGTCCGTCCAGCCGTGGGTGTCGCCCCAATCGCCTTTGGCCAACTCGCGCGCTGCCTGACGCAGCACGCCCTTGACGCCGCTGCCGGGCAGGTAGGGCAGGCCGTAGGGGTTGAGGAAGGCAAAGCCGTTTTCAAGCGGGTGCTCGTTGCCCAGGCCGGTGGTGAAGGGGGCGACGGCGGTGGCATCGAGTGTGAGCAGGTGCGGGCAGGCGCTGGCGAGGTGGCTTTGGCGATCAACCAGCGCGTTTATGACGGCCTTGTCGTTGGCGGTGAGTTTGCAGGCTTGCTGCAAGGCCTTGGTTTTGCTGTCCGTGACGATGGAGCAGAGGTCGGTGTCCCACAAAGGCAGGTACATGCCAAAGCGCAGCCCGGGTGAGGCGGTGCTGAAGTTCTGGCCTAGATAGGCGGGGGTGGCGGAGATGGGCATGGCTTATGACTGCTTGCGTGCGGCTGCCATTTGACGCAGCCATTTGAGCCAGGCGAAGGCTTCGGCGTTGATGGCCTGGTAGTCGGCGGGGCTGGCTTGCATGAGCGCTCGCATGAAGGCTTCAAAGTCGCTGCCCTGCTTGAAGATGGCAGGAAATCGCTCAACCAGCCACGCGCGCAGTTGCGAGGCCACATCGCCCATGTGCCGAGATTTGTCTTTTCGCCCCTTCTCATGGCAGAAGGCCAGCACCTGCATCAGACCGCTGTTCATGATGAGGGCAGGCAGGGCCTTGGCAGCGTTGGTGTGCTCCTTGGTGTAGTTCTCGCACGCATTCCAGGCATTTTGCGCACGCTGCTGTTCCAGTGTGTGGCGTGTCATGTGTCAGCCCTCCACCTTGGCGATGACCAGGCCGCGCCCGGTGGTGGCGTCGCCGCCGATTTGCAGCAGCTTGCCGTGCAGCACGGGTTTGATTTTTTCGAACACTTCTTCGGCACCGAGGTGGTCTTCTTTGTTGGGGGTGCGGGTCTGGCTGGCGAGCAGGGGGGCGATGAGCAGCGACTCGGGCGGCAGGTTTTCGGTGTAGAAAAGCCCGCCGTCGTCGGCGGTGCCGGTTTTGGAGTCGATGCGCACGTGTGGCTCGACCAGCATGGCGTGGCGGGCGAAGTAGCCGAAATCGGTGTCGGACAGCACGATCAGGTCGGTCTTGAGCTTGTCGCGAAAGAATGAATAAGCCTTTTCCTCGGGCAGGGCGCGGCTGGCGAGGTTGTCTGCAATCTGTGCCAGGGGCTGGCTTTGCTTGGCGGCGTATTCAAATGCTTCGAGGTGCAGCTTGTCGTCCGAGAGCAGCGCCGGGTTGGCGATCAGGCAATCGCCATCGGCCACGGTCAGCTCAGGCCAGTCGGCGGCGTTGCCGACATGTTGCAACAGGCGCTGTGCGCGGGCCAGCGCCTGCGGGCAGGTGGCGTACACGTAGCCGCCCTTGAGGCTGCGCACGGGCAGGGCCAGCATCTGCGCATCACCAAAGCTGATGGCACCCGCATGCAGTTGCTTGCAGCCGGATTCGGGGCCGAGCAGGCGATTGATGTCGTCCTTGTTGCCGCCAAGCGCGTGATAGCTGTGGCGCACTGCGCCCTTGATGCCGGAGCCGGCAAAGCAGGGGTGCTGGGTGTGGCGCTCGCGCTGGATGGGGTTGTCGATGACGTCAATCGCCTGGCCCGCACCCATGTGGACGGGGCTGACGGCGTAGAGAAAGAGGGCGGCGGTTTTTTCGAACATGGGTGTGTTCCTTGGTGGGGTGACAGGTCAATAGACGGCAAAGCTGAAGCGGTTGAAGCCTTCTGCGCGGCGCGGCGCATCTTCGCAGGGCTGGCTCCACAGGCCGTGCGCGGCAAGCTTGTGAAGGGCATCGGGCGTGGTGTCGAGGTCGTCCAGCCAGTAGACGCTGCCGCTGCCTGCGGCTTTTTGCGCGGGCTTGGGTTGCCAGGTGGCAAGGTTCCAGCCGGAGATGGTCTCGGCGCGGCTGACGGCGGCGGCCACCACGCGGGCGCGCATGCCGGGCAAGCTGAGCTGGCCGTCTGCTGCCATGCCGGGCAGTTGCCAGCCGTGGGAAAAGATGCCGGGGCTGGTGAGCACGATGCGGCAGCGCCGGGCTTGTGCGATGGCGGCATGGTCGGGTTCGGGCCAGCGGATGGCGGCATGGTGAAGATGAGCGGCGCGGCCATCACCGCCGAGGCGAAGCGCACCGCTGGCGGGCAGGCGGGCACCGCTGGCGGCCACGGCAAAGCCGACGCCTGGGTGCAGACAGACGGCGCGGGAGCTGAACAGCTTGCCGTCGGATGCGCTGCGCTGGGTTTCGTCCAGCCCGATGCCGATGCGCTCGTCATAAGCCCACAGCTCGCTGGTCTTGACCAGGTCGTTGCTGGCGATGGGCTGGGCGTGCAGGTGCTTGCGCCAGCCGCTTTCGCGCAGCCACCAGCCGCTGGCGGGCTTGGCGCGCGCGGCCTGGGCCAGCAGCGGCACCAGTGGCAGCGGGCTGGATGTGGCGATGGCCTTGTGCGGCGCTGTGGGGTGCAGGGCGGTGGCGGCAGGGGTGCCGTCGTCGTTTTCGGTGACGAACAGATCGGCGGGCACAGGCATGAGCAGCTCCATTTTTTGGCCTGCGCGGCGTGCCAGTTGAAAGCCGTGCAGCAAGAAGCTGCCCGGCTGCTCGGGTGTGCCCAGTTCGGGGTGTGGGACACGGCCTTGCGCGAAGGCGTGCAGGTCTGCGCCGTCGTCGGCCAGGATGCGCGAGCGAAGGGCACCTGCGGCCACCGAGGGCCAGGGCGGCATGAGCGCCTCGCCGTAGCTGCCCGGTTCGCCAAAAAGCTGGTTGCCGCGCAAGAAGAGCACGTCAAGCGGTTCAATGAAAAGGGAGGTGAGGGTGGTCATGGGGCGGGGTTTTCCTTGGTGCGCAGTGCGGCCAGCAGGCGCTGACCTTGCTGTGTGAGGCGGTAGCGTTGCAGGCGGCTTTGGGGTTTGTCTGGCAAGGTCATGGCAATCAGGCCGTGCGCGAGCAAACGCTGCACTTGCTTGTGCAGCTCGCCCGATACGCTGCGGTGCCCCAAGCCGCGCGCCAAGGCGGCTTTGCCCGATTCGTTCGCGTGCAGGAGCAGGAACACCTTGGCGGCCAGACGTGACTCTAGCTGTGACTCTAGCTGTGACTCTGGCTGCGGCGTGTTTGACGGCGGAGTGTCGGGGGGGGGCGTGGGTGCCGGGGCTTGCGCGGCTTCGGTGTGGGCCGGGGCCAGAAAAACGCGCAGGCGAACGCCGGTGGCGAATTCCGCCACGTTGGGCGGGGGCAGCCCCCACGCGGCGGCCTCGGAAAAAATGCGCTTCATGCCGCTGCCCCATTGCTCGCTCAGGCGCAGCTCTCGGAACACGCGGGCGATGACCGGGTTGCGAATGCGCGAGACGCCGCCTTGCATGTCGGCCACCGTCATGCCGGGCAGCAGAAAGCCGGGGCTTTCGATGTCGATGCGGTCGTCGAAAAACGCAACGCGAATGGGGGTGCCGCGCTGCGCATAGTCGGCATGCACGAGGGCGTTGACGATGCCCTCGCGCAGCAAGGTCAGTGGAATGCTCCACACGTCTTCACGCTGCATGGCACCGAAGCGCGCGCTTTTGTGGGCGTGCTTTTTCAGAAACAGCTCGATGGCTGCCACGGCGTCGGGCAAGGATGTGTGGATGTCCTGCTGGTCGAAGATGTCCACCTTTTCGCTTCCGCGAAAGCGCCCGCACTGTACCCAGGCGTCTGGAAAGTGTTGGGCGCGATTTCGACCGAAGAGCAGCACGGCACCTTGCGTAGGCACCTGCCGCCCTTGCTCCATGCGCAGCAGCTTGAGGGTTTGCAGGCCAGCAGTGTCGCGCGCACGGTCTGGGCCGAGCAGGCGGGCCACAGCGTCCAGATCCAGATCGTCCACGCTCAGCTCGGGCATGGGCTGCTCGTCGAACACCAGGCCGGCCGCCGCGCGGCGTGTTTCGTCAATCCAGTCGGGCCCAGCCTGGCGGTTGCTGGAGCCAAGGCGCAGGTATACGCCCTGTTCAGGCCCCAGCGCCTTCAGGTGGTGTGGCCGGGCGCTGCTGGGAAAGACTTCGGCCACCAGCAGCGTGGCATCGCCTACGCTGAGCAGCTCCACGTTGGGGATCAGGCGCGGGGCGATGCCGTCGGCGATCAGGTTGCACAGACGCTCTTCTTCGCCCAGCGGGTCAGCCACGCCGACGATGCGGCGCGCGTCATCCACCCCGATGACCAGCTTGCCACCGGCCGAGTTGGCAAAGGCCACCAAGGTCTTGAGCACATTGCGCGGGGAACTCAGGTTGCGCTTGAACTCCAGCGTCTTGCCCTCGGGCTGTGTCAGCAGGGCGGGGGCGGCTTCGGTCACGGGCTGGCCTCGGGCGTGCTGTGTGCGCTGTCCTCGGGCGTGCTGCGCACTTCGCGCGCCAGAAATTCGGCCACGCTGATGAAGTTGCGCAGCCATTCGATTTGCTTGAGACCGGGCTGCTTCATGCACAAATCGACCAGCCGCTGGGCCAGCCCGGCAGACTCTGCCCGGGCTTTGCCTTCTGCCTGCCGTGCAAGCTGGTAGCTGAGCAGGCTTTGCAGCATGTCCTGATTCAAGGGCTGGGGCAGCTCGTTGGCGTCGAGCCATTGCAGGGTGTGGTAGGCAGCGCGGCGCGACACGTCGCCACGCGCCAGAAAGCGCCGCAGATCGTCGAGCAGCGCCCGGGCCTTGTCCCACTTGGCGGTCAGGCGCAGCGTGCCGCCCGAGCGCTTGACAACGGTGATGGAAAACGCGTCGCGGCCACCTTCGTTCTTGGCGCGCTGTTCAGCAGCCGCCAGTTCGCGGCGCACGGCAGACAGGGGTGCCTGGTGGTGGGCGATGACGCCGCCGCAAGAGGCCGTGGCCTGGGTGCCCATCATGCGCATGAGCTTGCCGTGCAAGCGGGCAAAACCGCCTTGCAGCGTGAGGCCGCTCGGGTCGCGCCCACCTTCGTGTGCCGGGTCGTGGCCGCTGTAGGCGTGGCGCAGGCGCTGCATGGCAGGCAGCAGATCGGCCACGGGCAACATGGCGAATACGTCGTCGCCACCGGCGTAGATCAGGCGGCCCAGGTGCTCCACCTCGACCACATGGCGCACCACGGTGAGCGAAAAGTCGTTGAGCGCGCCGGAGATGGCCAGGTGTCGGCTCGGGGTGAGGGCGCGTGCCTGCTGGCCGTAGGCGTGCAGAGAGGCGTTGCGTTTGGCTCGTTCGTCAAAGCCTTTTTGCACCTGCGGGTGAAAGCTGTCGCGGTAGGCGATGGCCTTGTCGCCTGAGAGCCATGCGCCCATGCGGTCGCCGTCCATGAGCAGCAGGGCGTAGTAGGTTTCCAGCCGGTCGCTTGTCTGATGCTTGTCGCTGCTGGCAAGTGTTTGGCCCACGACACGGCGGATGGTGTTGCCCTCGGCCTCGGTCAGTTCTTCGTCGGCCAGATCGAGCAAGGCGGGCATTGCCGCAGCGCTGGCGAGCGCGTGACCGCTCAGCGCCAGGTGGTCGAGCACGAGCTTGCGCGGCAGGGCTACCGGATCAATCCTGCTTTTGTAGCGATCTCGAAGTTCTGTCAGTCCTGATGCAGACGGGGTGTCGCTTTGCAACCATTGCTTCATCTGGTGTGCCAGCGCCATCGTGTGGGTCGAGACGACGAATCGCTCGATGCTTGGCGTGCCAGTTGCGTTCGCCACTTCCTCGGCAAACAGCGTGGGCCACAGGCGCTTGAGGGCGGGCAGTGCGCCCAGGTGCTCGCCGTGCCTGGCCCAGGCAGGCTTGGCGCTTGCAAGGCGCGTCCAAAGCGTGTCGGTGCGCTGGCCGCTGGAGAGAGTGAGTTGCGTGCGGTCGGTGGTCAGCCATTCGGCTTCGCCGCTGAGGGTGCAGCGCCAGCCTTCTTGCGTGGCCTGGCCAAAGGGGCGCAGTGCCTTGGCGGCGGCCAGCGCGCGCTCGGCCAGTTCGTGGACGGCGGGGTAGAGCACGCCTGGGTTGGGGCTGTAAAACGTGAAGGCTTGGCCGCTGTCGTGCTGTGCTTTCAACTCGCGTTGCAGCAGTTTCCAGGCATCGCTGGCGAGAAAGCCGCTGCTTTGGCCCGGCGCGCCGTTGAAGAAGGGGCGCATGGCGTCGGAAAGCTGCGTGGTGTCGAGGCCCGCGTGTGTCTGCGCATCGGCCATATCGATGAGGCTGAAAGGCACCACGGCCCAATGCACTTCAGGAAAGCCTTGCAGTTGTGTTTGCATCTGCTCGAAGCATGGCAAGCCGGGGTTGGCTTCGATGCCCGCAGCCGACAGCAGGCAGCGGACAAGCTGCTGGCCCTTGTCTTGCAGCCATTGGCGCACCTGTTCTTGCACTTTCTCGGCCAGTGCCGTGGCCCCGGTGGCTGGCACGGTGGCGACGAAGCGGTTGGGCAACGCGGCGGCGAAGAGCGGGTTGCTGTCGGTGCTGCCATGCATCCAGTCGCAATCGTCGAACCACTTGCGGGGCAGGCCGCATTGGTCGCGCAGCCACAGATCGACCTGCGGCACGCCGCGCAGGCGCGGGAACAGGATGGCGTCGGGGCCGAGTTGCTCGCAAACGACGCGCATGGCTTCCCACGACAGGCGCGCCAGCAGGTGCGAGCCGGCCCACAGATCTTCCATCTTGCGGGCGGCAGCGATGAAGGGCTGCACCGGGCCGATGGACAGCGTGAGCAAGGCGGCTTCGCCCTTGGGGTCGGCGGCGAAGGCACCTGCAAAGGCGCTGGTGAGGTCGAGGTGGTCCCAGATGGCGTGGTCAGGCACGCGGGTGTCGGCGGGCAGCAGCTTCCAGCATTCGCCGAGCTTGTCGCTGCCTTCTTTCTGGCGCAGCTCGGGGCCGAATCGCCACAGGGCGAGCAGCGTGCGTTTGAGGTCGATTTGGCCTTGCTCGGGTAGCCGCAGGCTGGACAGGTGCGAAAGCGCGCGTGCCTTGATGTGCTGAAAGTCGGCTTGCGAAAGGCCACCATGCGCCTGCAGGTCGTATGGCGCACCGGTCAGGGGGTGAATCAGCACGGGTTGGCTGACCCAGCGCACTTGTGCCCACGGGGCCACGCCCAGGGTCTTTTTCTCGCTGTTGCTTGCAGTGGTCTGCACCTCACCCAGCGGCCACTGTGGCCGGTCGGCCCCCACCGCCCACCGGTCGGCACGCTGCACGGTTTGGCAGGTGGCGGGCTGAATGCCTTTGGGGAAGGCGATGGCATGCAGCACGTCGGGGTTGTCGTTGTCGATGGGGGCGTCTGCCGCATGCCCTTCGCGGCAGGCCATGCGGGCCGCTACGCGCGCATGGTGGCCGGTGTGCCCGGCCGGGTCGTGCAGCAGCGAGAGTGCTGTTTCAGCCGAATCGTGCAGGCGGGCGTGCAGCTTGGTTTGCCAGAGGGTGTCGTGGTGGGTGGTCATGCGGGCCTCAGGCGTCAATGCGGTTGAGCGCTTGCTCGGGTTTGTCGAGGAGCTGGTGTACCTGCTGCCAGACGCGGGTGATTGCTGTGGTGTCGGGCTTGAAGGCGTCGGGCGGCAGGCAGGGCATGTGGAAGATCACGCCGATGACTTGCTCGGGGTTTTCCGGGGCTGCGCGCACCTTGAAGCGCAGGCTGTTGGGCAGGCGGAGGCTGCCGCCCCAGCTTCCCACTGAATGGTTGGTGACGGGGTAGCTGAGCCAGTGGCGATCTTCCGGCCTGGGGGCGTTCTTGCCGGTGGTGAACTTGAACTGTTGCGTGCGCAGTGCGATCTTCAGGCGCGCCAGTTCCTGTATCAGTTGTGGCCAGTCGGCAAAGGGGCGGGTTTTCCACACGAGCAGGCCGTGCGCATCATGGCCGATGGCGTGCGGCCAGTCCAGCGTCAGCGCCTTGTTCCAATCGCGTGTCCATTCCTTTATCGGGCGCCCTTGCAATGGGGGTGTGTGCTCGTCGGCAGGTGTCAGGCAAAGCGATCCCCAGCCATTGCGGCTGCGCCCGCCCAAGGCGGCGTACTGGTGCATCAGCCACAGGGCGGTGGCGATGTCCTGGGCATGTTCTTCAGGCATGGACAGGCGGAGGGTGGCACTGTCGCCAGCGTGAATGGCGGGCTTGTGCTTGATGGTGGTGGCACCCGTGTACCCCAGCGGCCCAAAGCCGAGGTAGAGGTCGCTGCCGATATGGCTATTCTTGACTTCCGGGTGGAAGACCGTGCCATGTCGTGGCCAGTCTTCGAGCTTGCCTTTACTCCAATGGCTCAGGCGCAGCCGCACAAGGCTCTTGCTCGACTTGTCACCATCAGCCGCCACGCCAAACAAGGCGTTCTCGCGCTCGCGCAGCTTTTCTACGTCGTAGTCGATTTGCCAGGCCACCGCCACCCGCCACCATTGGCGCAGCAGGGCCTTGATGGGGGGTGTGCGCCACTGCGCAGATTGCTGCGCATTGCCCATGAAGGCGGGGGTGTTGAAGCTGAGGTGGTAGCTGAGAGTTTGCATGGCTCTATGGCTGTGGGGAGGAAATGCCTTGGGCATGGATGAGTGGCCTCATGGTAGGCCGCAAAGCCGCAGGCAAACACCGTGACAAGCTTGCCACTGCATGGCGGGCTGAGCATGGCCGCTCACCCAGAAAAATGAAAAGAGTAGCTGCTTGCGAATGTATTTATTAGGTTTAATATATTAAATAATCTTAAACATATTAAATACATGCGCAAGCAGCTATCTTTTTATTGAAACACGCCGCCACGCCAGCAGCGGCAGCCGCAGCAAAAAGCCCGCGAACAGGCGCGTGTGCATCCACGTCAGCAGGGTGTTGTCGCGCAGGTATTTGAAGTGCGACACGCCGCCTTCTTCTGCCGTGAAGTAGCGCACGGGGGCGGGCAGGTTGAGGGGGGGCACGCCTGCCCAGGCCAGGCGCACGGCGGCTTCGGGGTCGAAGTCGAAGCGGCGCATGAAGCGCTGGCCGCGCATGACGCGCGCGAGCGGCGCGATGGGGTAGACGCGAAAGCCGTAGAGCGAGTCGCCAATGCCCACGCCCAGCGTTTCCAGGTTGGCCCAACCGTTGCTGATCTTGCGGCCCAGCACGCGGATGCGCGGCGCTTCGGGGCCGAACTGGGGCACGCCCAGCACCATGGCCTCGGGCCGCTGTTGAGAGGCCTGCATGAAGGTGGGGATGAGGTCTGCCGGGTGCTGGCCGTCGGAGTCCATCGTCAGCGCGTGCGTGAAGCCCTCGCGCGCGGCGGCTTCGATGCCGGTGAGCACGGCTGCGCCCTTGCCCTGGTTGACGGGCTTGACGATGACGCGCAGGTGTTCGCATTCGTCGGCCAGCGTGCGCAACACCTCTGCGCTGCCGTCGGTGCTGCCGTCGACCACCACCCACACCGGCGCCCACTGCGCGCATGCGGCGCGCACCGTGTCGATGAGCTTGGCGCCGGGGTTGTAGCTGGGGATGAGCACCAGGTGGGTGCGGCTGGGCTCAGGCATGGTTTTGCGGGGCGGCGGCGCTGTGGGCCAGCTCGCGCGTGAGCAGGGCGCGCACGTCGGTGCCGAAGTGTGCGGCCTGCGCGCCGCCCACCTGCCACTCGGTCACGTGGCGCACGCGCACCGTGAGCGGCAGGCGCGGCGGCCTGAACAGCGGCCAGCTCTTGCCCAGGTAAGGGCTGCTCATCTCGATGGCCACCACTTGCACCGGTACGCCGGCGCGCGCGGCGATCAGCCCCGCCGTGGCGGTGCAGACGTCTACCGGCGGCTGGGCGGTGCGCGTGCCTTCGGGAAAGATGACGAGCCGCGCGTCGCCGCCTTGCAACTCGGCGATGGCGCGGCGGATCATGGGCAGGGGCGCGTCGTTGACGATGTAGCGCGCCAGCCGCGAACCTGCGCCCAGCAGCAGGTTGCGCATGAGGCTGGCTTTCATGATGCACACGGCGTTGGGCAGGCGCGAGACGAGCAGCACCGCGTCGAGCAGCGAAGGGTGGTTGGCCACCACCACCATCGGCCCCGGCTGGTGCGCCAGCGCGTCAAGCGCGGCCAGATCAAACCGGCAGCCGCACAGCAGGCGCAGCAGCGCCACGTAGATGCGAAACACGGTGCGGATGGCCCCGCGCCCGATGCGCGCGCCGAGCGTCCTGGGCAGCAGTGGCTTCAGCAGCAGGGCGAATGGCGTCCACGCCAGGCACAGCAGCGCCAGCAGGCCCAGGCCCAGCACCATGGCCACGCTTTCGCGCACGCGCTGCCAGGTGGCGGCCAGAACGTTGGCGGGGGCCATGCGGACGGTGGCGGGGCGCATCAGGCGCGCGGCGCAAGGCCGTCGTCGTGCGTGCGCATGTTGCGCTGGCGCTGGCGCCACGCGCGCACCGAGCGCGGCAGGTGCAGCAGCGTGTTGGCGTAGTACACGGCCTTGAACGCGCGCAGCGAACGCCAGATGGGCGTGTGGCCGTAGATGTCGCCGGCCAGCAGCGACAGCAGCGCTTCTTTCATGCGCAGCGTGTTGCGCGGGCCCATGAACAGGTCGCGCATGGCCGGGTTGGTCATGCGGTAGATGAACCACGAGAACTCGCGTGGGCCGTGGCGCAGGCGCTGGTCGAGCCGGGCCAGCGCGGCCTGCTGCTGCGCGGGCGATGCCGCGCCCAGCCAGGCGTGCACGGCCTCTGCGCCGTCAAAGCCGCCCTGCATGGCCAGCATCACGCCGGAGGAGAACACGGGGTCGATGAAGGCATAGGCGTCGCCCAGCAGCGCGTAGTTGCGCCCGTGGGTGCGCTCGCTCTGGTACGAGAAGTTGCCTGTGGCCTCGGGGGGGTGGACGATGCGCGCGCCTTGCAGCTGCGCGGCCAGCGGCGGGCACAGGGCAATGCCGTCCATCAGAAAGCGGCTCAGATCGCGCTCGCCGCGCGTGCGCATGAAGTGCGGCCAGGTCACCATGCCCACGCTGGTGGCGCCGTCCTGCAGCGGGATGAACCAGAACCAGCCGTGGTCGAACCAGAAGATGGTGATGTTGCCTTCGGCCCGGCCTTCGTTGCGGCGCGCGCCCTCGAAATGGGTGAACACGGCCACGCTGTTGTGGTGTGGGTTCTTGTGTTTGAGCTTGAGGCGGCTGGCCAGAAAGGTGTCGCGCCCCGAGGCGTCGATGACGAAACGCGCGCGCACGTCCAGTGTGTGGCCTTCGGTATCGCGTGCGCGCGCCTGGGCGTGCGCGGGCGAGGCGTCCAGATCGACGTGCTCCACCTTGCAGCGTTGCACCACGCGTGCGCCGGCCTTGGCGGCGTTGGCCAGCAGGATCTGGTCGAACGCGGAGCGGCGCACCTGGTAGGCATGGGGCAGCTGCTTGTTCCACGCCTCGGCAAACTCGAAGGTCTGCTTGAAGCCGTGCCAGGGCGACATGAACTCGGCACCGAACTTGGGCATGCCGATGGCGCGCACCTCGTCGGCCACGCCCAGCCGCTCGAACAGCGGCAGGTTGGCCGGCAGCAGCGATTCGCCAATGTGAAAACGGGGGTGGGCGTCCTTGTCGAGCAGCAGCACATCGTGCCCCTGGCGCGCCAGCAAGGTGGCGGCGGTGCTGCCCGCAGGCCCGCCGCCGATGACCAGCACATCGCATGTCATGGCGCGGGTGGTGTCGGAAGTGGGCGCGCCCTGGCTACTGTCTTGCATGAAAAAAAACGGCCATCGCAGCCCCGCGTGGCCTTTGTTCAGTCGTACACCGGGCTATTTTAGGGGGGCGACCTTGCGCGAGACTTAGCCTCGAAGCGGTGCGCGCGGCGACCAGGCCATGGCCAGCAGCAGCGCCAGCAGCGCGCCGGGGCCGACGGTGGTGCCCATGGCGTGCAGCACCGGCACCTCTGACAGCCCCAGCACGCCAAAGCCGATCATGGTGGACAGATTGGCCAGCGCCAGTGAGGCCAGCGCGGTGGTTTGCGCGGGCGTCATGGCGGGGCCGGGGCGGGAGAAGTTCTGCTCGAAAAACAGGGCGTAGTTGGAGCCCACGGCCACGATCAGCAGCAGCCCGATCAGGTGCAAGAGCGTCAGCCGCGTGCCCGCCAGCAGGTGCGCGGCCATCACCAGCACCACCGCGCCTGCCAGCGGCAGCAGCACGCGCGCCAGCCGCCCGGGGCTGCGCAGCGCCACGCCCAGCACGCCCACGATGGCCAGCGCCCCCAGCCCGGTGAAGACCAGCGCTTCGCTCAGATACGTGCCGAACATCTCGGCGGTCTGCGTGTCGAGGTCAACGAACAAGGCGTCTGGCAGATCGCTTGCGGCCAGCGCCTGGCCGATCTCCTTGTGCAGCCGGGCCAGATCGACATCGCCCGCCAGATGCACGGGCAGCAGGGCCGCATGGCCGCCGGCCCGGGGCAGCAGCAGGGTTTGCAGGGCAAAGCCGAAGCTGCTGCCGCGCAGTGTTTCGGGCGTCAGCGGCGGGGCCTGCCGGGCCTCGGCCACGTCGGCGATGAAGGGCTCCAGGCGCTCGGGTGCCACGGGCAGGCCCGAGGTGGCCTGCCGTAGGCGCTGGCGCAGCTCGTCAGGCGCGGGCAGCGCGGCGCGGCGTGCTGCCTGGGTGGCGGCGCTGGGCAGAAAGTGCGCCGGACTGTCGATGCGCGCGATGACGCCCTTGGTCAGCCAGGGCGCGAGCAGCACCTCGGCACGCTCGGCGGCGGCCAGCGCCTCATCTGCACTGAGGGCCGATACCACCACCAGGTGCCGCATGTCGGGTGCGCCCGCTTCGTGCCGCAGGCGCGCATCCAGCGCCTGCAAGGACAGCGGCGCGGGGTTCAGCCCCGCCAGGCCCTCGGCCCACAAGGCGTGGCGCTGACCCGCCACCAGCAGCAGCGCGGCCACGGCCAGGCCCAGCGCGGGCCAGCGCAGGCGCTGGGCGAGCCGGTGCAGCGCTGCCATGCGCAGGCCCACCCAGCGGATGTTGCCCGGCGGCACCGGCGCGCGGGGCAGCACGGGCAGCACGTAGCGGGTGACGGCAGCGGCGGTGAGCAGCCCGGCCACCGAATACACCCCCAGTTGCGCCAGCCCCGGAAAGCTGGAGAAGGTGAGGGCGGCAAAGCCGCACACCGAGGTCAGCATGCCCAGCCGGATGGTGGGCCAGCATTGCCGCCGCCAGTCGCCTGAGCGGCCTTTGTCGTCCGCTTGCACCAGGTAATAGATGCTGTAGTCGATGGTCTCGCCCATCAAGGTGGTGCCAAAGCCGATGGTGACGGCATGCACGGCATCGAAGCCCAGCGCCACCGCCGCGATGGCCGCCACGATGCCCGAGGCCACCGGCACCAGCCCGATGGCCACGTTGCGCAGCGAGCGGTAGAACACCAGCATGAGCGCAAACACGGTGAGGCCGCCCAGCAGCGACAGCCGCTTGACCTCGTTGCGGATGGTGCGGCGCGCCTCCACGGAAAACACCGGCGCGCCCGACACGCGCAGCGCCACCGCATCAGACGCGCGGGCGTGCGTGAACGCCTCTGCCAGCGTGTGCAGCAGCCGCTCTTGCGCATCGGTGTCGGTGCCGGGCGCGGCGCTCAGGGCCATCATCAGCGCCATGTCGCCGGTTGGCGTGGCCCACACGCCTTCGCGGCTGGCGGGCGTGTGCCCCGCGCTGACGCGGTCGAGCTGGGCGAGCAGCTCGCCCGTCGGGTCGCGCGCAAAAACGCCCCGCAGCAGCATGCCGGCAGAGCCGCTCAACGCCGTCACCGAGTCTTGCAAGGCCGCGTGCAGGCCGGCAGGGGTGAAGCGCTCGCTGTCCACGCGCGGGCTGAGGGCGTAGCGCTGCTGCATCAGCAGCGTGTGGTCGCGCGCCTGGCTGGCTTCGTCGCCGTTGACGACGGCGCTGAAGGCCGGGTCGGCGCGCAGCCGTTCGGCCAGCGCGCGCGAGGTGTCGGCGCGCTCGGCGGCGCTGCCGCCTTCCAGCCCGATGAGCAGCAGGCGCGAGAGCGCGCCGTCCTTGATCTGGTCGACCAGCAGGCGCTGGTGGCGGTCGGGGTTTTGCGGCAGGAACGCCGACATGTCGGTGACATAGCGCGCGCCCTGAACCATGGCCACGCCCAGCCCGATCAGCAGCAGCCAAAGCGCCAGCACCCCAGCGGTGCGAGAAGAAAAAGCGGGCACGGTCAGCGGGCGGCGGGCTCGATGGTGATGAGCGACTTGTCGCCATCGGCTTGCAGCGTCTGCACGCGCAAGACCTGGTTGCGCGCGCCGTGCACGGTGATCTGGCTCACCTGGCGTCTGAGCTGGTCATCCAGCGGCGTCAGCACCAGTTGCCAGGCGCTTTCGGTGCCGGAAAGCGCCAGCGCGTAATGCGCCTGGAGCAGCGCCTGGTTGCCCACCAGCGTGCCGCGCAGCGCCTCCACGAAGGCCAGCACCTGCGGGTATTGCGGCAGGCGCAGCGCGCGCTGCTTGCCGCCCTGCGTGACCACCAGGTCATTGCCCGAGACGACCAGCGACTCAGAGGCAGGCTTGAGCGTGTGCTTTTCCAGCCGGTCGGGCGGGCTGAAGACCAGCTCGCCGGTGCTCACGACCGGCTCGGTCAGCACGGCCAGCGTTCTGGTTTCGGTGAACTTGGCGCGTCCGCTGGGGTGCTGCGCCAGCTGCTGCATGAGCGTGGGCAGGTTCCACTCGGCCTGGGCCGCACGCGCTGCCAGGCAGGTGGTGAGCGCCACCAGCACGGCGAGCGCGGTGCGGGCTGAAAACAGGAGATGTTTGCTCATTAAATAATAGCTGTTTGCGCTTGTTTGGCGGGCGGAAATAGCCAAAATGCCTTGAATTCATTCTGGGGGAATCTGCCAGAAGTCGTAGAAGTTAAACCAGTTCCAGGGGGTCTGCATGCACCGGGCTTCGAGCAGCGCGGCATAGCGCTGCATGGCCTGCCGGGTGGCCGCGTCACGCTGCGCGCGCGGCGTGGCGGCGAAGTCGGCGATGGGGTCGAACACCAGGTGGTAGCGGTTGCCGCCGAGGTATTCGCCTGCCATGAACACCACGGGCGCGCGCAGCAGCGCGGCCAGGCGAAACGGGCCGAGCGGGAACATCACCGGGCTGCCCAGAAAGTCGATGCGGCAGGCCTTGCCCGCGTCGTCGTGCAGGTTCCGGTCGGCCAGAATGCCCACGCAGCCGCCCGCGTCGACGTGTTCGCGCACACGCAAGAGGGCGTCGGGCTCGCCCAGCGCGATCACGTTCTGCTGCAAGGCCGGGTTGATGGCCGCCAGCGCCTGCGTGACCATGCGCGCGTTGTCGGGGTACATCAGCATGCGCACGTCCAGCCCATGCCGGTCGCCCAGCACGCGCAGGGCCTCGAAGCTGCCGA
Organism: Pseudomonadota bacterium; assembly: GCA_030538605.1. GTDB lineage: Bacteria > Pseudomonadota > Gammaproteobacteria > Burkholderiales > Burkholderiaceae_C > Ottowia. The sequence continues at coordinate 12,843 of JAUNTQ010000007.1, read as the reverse complement.
AGTGCGCCCCCATGAAGACGACGCCGCGCCCCGCCTGCCGCAGCGCAGCCACATGCGCCTCGCCGCTGACGCGCACGTCGAACAGCGCCTGCTGGCCGCGCAGCCAGTACACGCGGTCGTGCGTCACTGACGCAAAACTGAGCACATGGCGAAAGCCGTCCCCGATGCGCGCCGGGCGGCCCAGCACGCGGCGCAGATAGTCCTGGCTGGCCCGCTTGGCGGTGGGCGAAAACAGCACGAAATACGCCGCGATCAGGTACAGCAGCACGCGGCTGGCGCGCCGCCCCAGCGTGAGCGACAGCCAGGTCATGAGCCGCAGCACGGCCATGGAGCTGCGCTCGGGCTGCTGCCGCCAGGCGCTGGCCTGGGTGGGTGGCGCGGGCTCAGGTGGTGGCATCGCTGGTCTCCAGCCGCAGCGTGCCGGTGCTGGCGACGACGCCGTCACCGCGCGTGAGCGTGAAGCGCGCCTGCGCTTGCGACAGGTGCGCATGCAGGCGCAGGCGCTCGCCAGGTGCCACCGGTGCCAGCAGCTTGCACGCGGTCACGGCGCGCACGCGCTGGCCGCTGGCTGCTTCCACCCCGGCCACCGCCGCGTCCAGCAGACAAGCGCCGGGGACGATGGGGTGGCCCGGAAAGTGCTCGGCGAAAGCGCCCGGCTCGGGGGCCACCACCCACTCCGCCAGCAGCGGCGCATCCGGGGTGTCGGGCGTGGGGTGGGTCATGCGCGCGGCGCTGGGGGGTGCAGCGTGCGGAAAAGCGCGGCCACATCCTTGGCCGCCAGCTTGCCCGTGGCGTTGCGCGGCAGGCGCGGCACTTTCAGTAAGGGGCGTGGCAGAAAGGCAGCATCCACCCGCTGGCGCAGCGCGGCCATGAGGGTGGTTTCATCGCAGTTAGGTGCCACCACCAGTGCGGCCAGGCGCTGCACGCCATCGGTGGCATCACCGTCGGGCTGGAAGTAACAGCCGTCGGCCACGCCTTCGATGGTCAGCAGTTGGGCCGTCAGGGCCGCGAGCGATGCGCGCTTGCCGGCCACGTTCACCATGTCGGCGTGGCGCTGGCCCAGGCGAAAGTGCGCGCCACCCAGGTGCTCGATGTGGTCGGACAGCCGCACGCGGCCTTCGACATGCCCGCCGCTGACCCATGCGGCACCCGCTTCAGCCTGCATGCCCACACCCGCCAGCAGCTGCCAGGTGGGGCCTTCGGTGGTGCGGCGGCTGGCCACCTGGCCGCTTTCGGTGCAGCCATAAATCTCCAGCAGCGGGCAGCCCAGCGCCGCCTCTGCGCGCTGCGCCAGCTCGGTGGACAAGGGCGCGGTGGCGCACAGCAGCAGATCGCATGGGGGCAGGGCAATGCCCGAGGAAAGCAGCGCGTTCAAGTGAAACGGCGTGGTCACCAGCATGCGCGGGCGCGGCACCGACAGCAGCGCCTGCTGGATGTCCGCCGGGTAGAAGGGGCGCTGCCGCCACAGGCTGGCTGCGCCATGCAGCGCCAGCAGCACGCTCGACTCGAAGCCATACATGTGCTGCGCCGGCACCGTCGCCACGATGGCCATGCCCGCGCAGGCCAGGCGCTGCGCTTCCGATGCGCCGTTGGCGCACAGCTTGCCCCAGTGCTTGGCGTGGGCCGTCGGCTCGCCGGTGGTGCCGGAGGTGAAGACGATGGCCGCCACCTGCTCGGCGTCCAGCATGGGTGCGTCCATGGCCGGTGCCGCGTCGCTTGCCAAGGCGGGCAGCGCCCACGCGGCCATGTCGATGGGCGGCGGCTGGCCATCGTGCAGGCAGAGGATGCCGGGGTAATGCGCCTGGAGCCTGCGCAGCATGTCGGGCGTGAAGCTGGACGGCATGAGCGTGACGCGGCCCGCCAGCAAGGCCGCGCCCAGGCCCGCCATGAAGCGGTAGCGGTCCTGGCAGATGTTCAGCACGTAGGCGCTGGCCGGCATGGCCTCGGCCAGGCGGTGCACGTCGGCATGCAGCTGTCCTGCCGTGACCGGCCCGGCAGCGCCGTGCGCGATGACATGGGCGGCGGGGTGCTCGCTGAACGGGTGAAGCTCGGTCATGGCGGGTCGGTGTGCGGCAGGCGAGGCTTGCCCGCCACGCGCGCATTCACCGCGCGCCAGGTGCTGGCCAGGCCCAGGCGGTGCTGCGGCGGCAGAAAGTACGTGCGTGCCAGGTTTTCGACCAGGAACATCGCCGCCGTCAGAAGCGGCCCCAGCACGGCCGAAAAAAACGTCCACGCGCCCGGCGACGCCAGGGCGTAGACAGCCAGCGACGCCAGCACCATCGCCGCGAAAAACAGCGCCCAGGCCCAGGTCACCTGGCGCGTGTACCACATCAGGCGGGGCACGGTGATGTCTTCATGCACCCAGCTCGCCAGCTCGGTACACAGCGGCGTGCGGCCAGGCCGCAGGCTGGCGGCAAAAAGCCAGGCCAGTGCCGCGTGTATGCCCACGTGCTGAAGCAGATACAGCAGGCGGAAGTTGGCGACGAGATGGGGCCAGAACAGCACGAGCCCCGCGCCCAGCAACACCAGCGGCAGCCAGCGTGCCCAGCGGCGCCAGCGCGGCCCCGCTGGTGCGCTGGCACCGAAGGCCGCCGCCAGCCACGCCAGCGGCAACACGGCCAGCAGCAGGCTGAGAGCGGGCGTTTGCTGGCTGCTGCAGTACACGGCAGCGGCATACGCCGCCACGCCAGCGGCCAGCAAGAGCGCTTGCAGCGCGACAGGCCGGCTTGGGCGATGCGCTGGCGGCGTGGCCATCACGTGGTGCGGTTGGCGGCGATGTGGCGCGCCAGGTGGCGCAGCGAGCGGTAGATGGCCTCGTTGTTCTCGTCGTCGGCCCTGAGCTGAAAGCCGTATTGCTTGGACACGGCCAGCGCCACTTCCAGAATGTCGATGGAGTCCAGACCCAGCCCCTCGCCGTACAAGGGTGCGTCAGGATCAATTTCGGCAGGCGCCATTTCGAGGTTCAGGCTGTTCACCAGCAGTTCGGACACCTCGGTCAACAAGGCATTTTCGTCGGCAAGGGGGGCGGAAGCGGTCATGGGGAAAACGGCGAGGCGCTGGTGGGAGCTGAAGGCCCTTCGGGCCGGATTCATTCCGCCGGTCGTGGCCAGAAGACAAAACGAAAATTATCACCGATGCGTTTGGTGCCAAACCCCTCTCGAAGGCGTGCACTGTGGCCCCAAAGCGGCTGAGCGTGTTGAATTGAGGTAATTTTTCATGCTAAAATCCATCGATTCACGACGACCACATGGGCGGCTTGCAACCCGCCCATTTTTTATGGGCGAACGGCTGGGCCACCCCCGGCGCATTTACAGGTATCCGTGACACTGCAACAAACCATTGACGACACCGTGCGAGGCCTGGGCCTCGAGCTGCTTGAGCTTGAGCGATCCGCTGGCGGGCTGCTGCGCGTGACGATTGACTTTCCCTGGCAGCCAGGCGCTGCCGAGCAGCACATCACCGTCGAAGACTGCGAGCGCGTCACGCGCCAGTTGCAGTATGTGCTGGAAGTCGATGGCGCGGATTACCAGCGGCTGGAGGTGTCATCGCCCGGTGTGGATCGCCCGTTGCGCCACGCGGCCGATTTCGAGCGGTTCGAGGGCGAGCTGGTCGATCTCGTGCTGAAAGAGCCCATCGGGCAGGCGGCGGCCGGCCAGGTCAACGCCAACCGCAAGAAATTCCGGGGCGCGCTGCACAAGGGTGAGGGCGCGGCGTGGCAAATCGTCTGGCGCGACGAGCCGGCAGTCAAGCCGGGCCAGCGCGTCAGCGCCAAGCGCCCACCCGCGCCGGAGCAGGCGATGTCGTTCGAGTTGGATGAATTGCAGTCGGCGCGACTCGCGCCGGTGGTGGATTTCAAAGGCAGGAAAGCCAGGTCGAACCCGGATGAAAGCCAGGCGCAGTAAGCGCCGGCAGCCATCCGTTCAAGCGTATTGGAGCTGAGTAAAAAGTCATGAACCGCGAACTGTTGATGCTGGTCGAGGCGATTTCACGCGAGAAGAACGTCGAGCGCGACGTGGTCTTTGGTGCCGTCGAGGCGGCGCTGGCCCAGGCAGCCAAGAAGCTCTACGAGGGCGAGGTGGACATGCGCGTGGCCATCGACCGCGACACGGGCGAATACGAAACCTTCCGCCGCTGGCACGTGGTGCCCGACGAGGCGGGCCTGCAGCTGCCCGAGCAGGAGATCCTGCTGTTCGAGGCCAAGGAGCAGATTGCCGACATCGAGGTCGATGAGTACATCGAGGAAAGTGTCGATTCCGTGCCCATCGGCCGCATTGGCGCGATGGCGGCCAAGCAGGTCATCTTGCAGAAGATTCGCGATGCCGAGCGCGAAATGCTGCTCAACGACTTCATGAGCCGGGGCGAGAAGATCTTCACCGGCACCGTCAAGCGCATGGACAAGGGCGACATCATCGTCGAGAGCGGCCGCGTGGAAGGCCGCCTGCGCCGCAGCGAGATGATCCCCAAGGAAAACCTGCGCAGCGGCGACCGCGTGCGCGCCATGATCATGGAGGTGGATCTGACGCTGCGCGGCGCGCCCATCCTGCTGTCGCGTGCGGCACCGGCGTTCATGATCGAGCTGTTCCGCAACGAGGTGCCCGAGATCGAGCAGGGTCTGCTGGAGATCAAGAGCTGCGCGCGCGATGCGGGCAGCCGCGCCAAGATCGCCGTGCTGAGCCACGACAAGCGCATCGACCCCATCGGCACCTGCGTGGGCGTGCGTGGCACGCGCGTGAACGCCGTCACCAATGAGCTGGCGGGCGAGCGGGTCGATATCGTGCTGTGGAGCGAGGATCCGGCGCAGTTCGTGATCGGCGCGCTGGCACCGGCCAACGTCTCGTCCATCGTGGTGGATGAGGAAAAGCACGCCATGGACGTGGTGGTGGATGAGGAAAACCTCGCCATCGCCATTGGCCGCGGTGGACAGAACGTGCGCCTGGCGTCCGATCTGACGGGCTGGAAAATCAACATCATGGACGCCGAGGAGTCGGCCCAGAAGCAGGCCGAGGAAACCGGCTCGCTGCGCAAGCTCTTCATGGAAAAGCTGGACGTGGACGAGGAAATCGCCGACATCCTGATCGAAGAGGGCTTCACCAGCCTGGAAGAAGTGGCCTACGTGCCGATCCAGGAGATGCAGGACATCGAGAGCTTCGACGAAGACACCATCAACGAGCTGCGCGCCCGTGCCAAGGATGCGTTGCTGACGCTGGAAATCGCCCGCGAGGAAAGCGTGGACTCCGTATCGCAGGACCTGCGCGACTTGGACAGCCTGCCCCCCGAATTGATTGCCAAGCTCGCCGATGCCGGCGTACAGACCCGCGACGACCTGGCCGACTTGGCCGTGGACGAGCTGACCGAGATCACCGGGCAGACCGAAGAAGATGCCCGCGCGCTCATCATGAAGGCACGCGAACACTGGTTCGCCGACCAAGAGTAATGGTCATGAAAGGCCGCACAGAATATGTCGAATACCACCGTTGCCGAGTTCGCGAACGAACTCAAGAAACCCGCTGATACCCTGCTTGAGCAACTGCACGCAGCCGGCGTGGCCAAGTCCACTACCAGCGACGCGCTGACCGAAGGCGACAAGCAGAAGCTGCTGAACTACCTGCAAGCCAGCCACGGCTCCGACGCCGCGCCGCGCCGCAAGATCACACTGACCAAGAAAACCACCAGCGAGATCAAGCAGGCCGACGCCACGGGCCGCGCTCGCACCATCCAGGTCGAGGTGCGCAAGAAGCGCACCTTCATCAAGCGCGACGAAGAGCCCGTGGCCGAAGCGCCCGCACCGGCGCCCGCACCCGCGCCCGCCGCGCCCGTGATCGACGCAGCCGAGCAAGCCCGGCGCGACGAGGAAGCCCGCCGCCAGACCGAGCTGCTGCGCCGCCAGGAGCAGGAAGCGGCTGAAAAGCGCCGCCTGCGCGAAGAGCAAGAGCAGCGCCAGGCCGAAGAACGCGCTGCACGCGACACCGCTGCCGCAGCGCCTGCCCAGGAGGCTGCGGCCCCTGCCGAAGCCGCGCCAGCGCCCGTCGCTGCCGAGCCCGCCGCCGCACCCGCCGTGCCCGCAACCGTCGAAGCTGATTCGGCCGCTGCGCCCGAGTCGGCGGCATCTGCCGCACCGGCACCTGCGCCCGAGGCCGCGCCCTCTGCGCCGAGCGCCGAAGACGAAGCCGCCCGTGCCCGCGAACAAGCCGAAAGCCGCCGCAAGGCGCTGGCCGAGGCCGAGGCCATTCGCGCCATGATGAGCGCGCCACGCAAGGTGCTCGTGGCCAAGAAGCCCGAAGAAGCCAAAAAAGCCGATGACGCCAAGGCCAAGGGCACGCTGCACAAGCCTGCCGGCACGGCAGCGGCCAAGCCGCCCGCAGCGGGCGCGCAAAAGGAAGTCAAGTCGGCCAAGCTCTCGTCGAGCTGGGCGGGCGATCCGGCCAAGAAAAAAGGCATTCCCACGCGCGGTGACTCCAGTGGCGGCGTGGGCCGTGGCAACTGGCGCGGTGGCCCGCGCGGGCGCCGTGGCGACCGCGACCGTGGCGACGACCGCCGCACCGTGGCCGCACCGGCCGAGCACCGCGCGATCGAGGTGCACGTGCCCGAAACCATCACCGTGGCCGAGCTGGCGCACAAGATGGCGATCAAGGCGTCCGAGGTCATCAAGGCGCTGATGAAGATGGGCCAGATGGTCACCATCAACCAGCCGCTGGACCAGGACACGGCCATGATCATGGTCGAGGAAATGGGCCACACCGCCGTGGTAGCCGCGCTGGACGACCCCGAGGCGTTCACCGATGAAGAGGTGCAGGCACAGGCGGCCGATGCCCTGCCGCGCGCGCCCGTGGTCACCGTCATGGGCCACGTCGACCACGGCAAGACCTCGCTGCTCGACTACATCCGCCGCGCCAAGGTGGCGGCGGGCGAAGCGGGCGGCATCACGCAGCACATCGGCGCTTACCACGTCGAGACGCCGCGCGGCGTCGTGTCCTTCCTCGACACGCCCGGCCACGAAGCCTTCACGGCCATGCGTGCGCGTGGTGCGCAGGCCACCGACATCGTCATCCTGGTGGTGGCGGCCGACGACGGCGTCATGCCGCAGACCAAGGAAGCCATCAAGCACGCCAAGGCGGCAGGCGTGCCCATCGTGGTCGCCCTGACCAAGGCCGACAAGCCCGATGCCAACATCGAGAAGGTCAAGGGCGAGCTGGTGGGCGAAGAGGTGGTGCCCGAAGAGTTCGGCGGTGATTCGCCCTTCGTGCCCGTGTCGTCCAAGACCGGCCTGGGCATCGACGACCTGCTGGAACAAGTGCTGCTGCAAGCCGAGGTGCTGGAGCTGAAGGCGCCGGTCGAGGCCGCCGCCAAGGGCCTGGTGATCGAGGCGCGCCTGGACAAGGGGCGCGGCCCCGTGGCCACCATCCTGGTGCAGTCGGGCACGCTGAAAATCGGCGACGTGGTGCTGGCCGGGCAAACCTCGGGCCGCGTGCGCGCCATGCTGGACGAAAACGGCAAGCCCACCAAGTCGGCCGGCCCGTCCATTCCCGTCGAGATCCAGGGTCTGACCGAAGTGCCGCAGGCCGGCGACGAGTTCATGGTGATGGCCGACGAGCGCCGTGCGCGCGAAATCGCCACCTACCGCGCAGGCAAGTTCCGCAACACCAAGCTGGCCAAGCAGCAGGCGGCCAAGCTGGAGAACATGTTCACCGACATGACGGCGGGCGAGGTCAAGTACCTGCCCATCATCATCAAGGCCGACGTGCAAGGCTCGCAGGAGGCGCTGGGGCAGTCGCTGCTCAAGCTGTCCACCGACGAGGTGAAGGTGCAGATGGTCTACGCGGGCGTGGGCGGCATCAGCGAAAGCGACGTGAACCTGGCCATCGCCTCCAAGGCCGTGGTCATCGGCTTCAACGTGCGTGCCGACGTCGGTGCGCGCAAGCTGGCCGAAGGCAACGACGTGGACATCCGCTACTACAGCATCATCTACGACGCCGTGGACGAGCTGAAGACGGCCATGTCCGGCATGCTGGCACCTGAGCGGCGCGAGGAAGTCATCGGCTCGGCCGAAATCCGCACCGTGTTCGTGGCCTCCAAGATCGGCACCGTGGCCGGCTCCTACGTCACCAGCGGTGTGGTGCGGCGCGATGCGCGCTTCCGCCTGCTGCGCGACAACGTGGTCATCTACACGGGCGAGATCGAATCGGTCAAGCGCATGAAGGACGACGTCAAGGAAGTCAAGGAGGGCTTCGAGTGCGGCATCAAGCTGCGCAACTACAACGACATCAAGGAAGGCGATCAGCTGGAGATCTTCGAGATCAAGGAGATCGCGCGCACGCTTTGATGCGACGCCTTTGAAAGCCCCCTTTTGAACGCAAAGATCGCGGAGGTTTCGCAAAAGACGCAGAAGCTTTATGCAATAGGCTGTCAGCGCTTTAGAAAATAGCGCTTTCAGCTATTAAAAGTGTAGTTTTCTGCGCCTTTTGCGAAGCTTGCTGCGCCCTTTGCGTTCAAACGTTTTTCAACCATGCCCAAACGCAGCTCCACCCCCAACCGCGGCTTCCGCGTCGCCGACCAGATCCAGCGCGATCTGGCGGAGTTGATCGCGCGCGAGCTGAAAGACCCGCGCGTGGGCATGGTCACGATCAACGCGGTCGAGGTCACGCCCGACTACGCGCACGCCAAGGTGTTCTTCAGCCTGCTCACGGGCGATCCAGACGAGACGCAAGAGGCGCTGAACCACGCGGCCGGCCATCTGCGCAACGGCCTGTTCAAGCGCCTGCACATCCACACCGTACCCACGCTGCACTTCATCTTCGACCGCACCACCGAGCGCGCGGCCGACATGAACGCGCTCATCGCCAAGGCCGTGGCCTCGCGCTCAAAGGACGAAGACCCGCAATGACGGCTGCTCCTCGTGCACGGGTGCAGCGTCGCCCCGTGCATGGGGTGTTGCTGCTCGACAAACCGCTGGGCCTGTCCAGCAACCAGGCGCTGCAAAAAGCCAAGTGGCTGCTGCGCGCCGAAAAAGCCGGCCACACCGGCACGCTCGACCCGCTCGCCACCGGCGTGCTGCCGCTGTGCTTTGGCGCGGCCACCAAGTTCAGCGGCCTGCACCTGGACGCCGACAAGACCTACGAAACCACTGTGCGCCTGGGCGTGAGCACCGCTACGGCAGATGCCGAAGGCGAGGTGCTGCGCACCCGGCCCGTGGCCTGCACGCCGGGGCAGGTGGTGCAGGTGCTTGACCGCTTCACCGGCCCCATCCGCCAGGTGCCGCCCATGCACAGCGCGCTCAAGAAAGACGGCAAGGCGCTCTATGAATACGCCCGCGCCGGCGAAACCGTCGAGCGCGCCCCGCGCGATGTGGTGATACACGCGCTTGAGCTGTTGCACATGGATGTGACCGGCGACGCGCCTTCGCTCAGCCTGCGCGTGCAGTGCAGCAAAGGCACCTACATCCGCGCGCTGGGCGAAGACATCGGCGAGGCGCTGGGCTGCGGCGGGCACTTGATGCGCCTGCGCCGCACCGCCACCGGGCCGTTTGCCGAAGACCAATGCATCACGCTCGAACAACTCGAAGCCATGCGCGAGGCCGAGCGCGTGGCCGCGCTGCTGCCGCCCGAGGCGTTGCTGCCCGATCACACCCGCGTCACGCTGGCGGGCGATGATGCCGGGCGCTTTTTATCCGGCATGCGCCGCCGGGGTGACTGGCCCGACGCGGCGCACGTTGCCGTCTTTGGCGAGCAGCCCGCCGCCCTGCTGGGCACGGCCCACGTCAAGGCGGGCGAACTCATTGCGGGGCGTTTGCTGAGTCCCGTTGAAATTCGGCAAATGCTTCAGATGCAGGAAGATGAACAAAAAATATAGCTGCTTGCGCATGTTATTAAACGTTTTTAGATATAAAAGTATACAAAAATGTTTAATAACATACGCAAGCAGCTCACTTTTTAAATCCATTTCCTGTTCCCAAACACCGTTGAACCTCTTGCACAACCCGCGCCAAACGCCATCAACAAAGAAGTGATTTCATGAGCAACCAAATCCGCAACATCGCCATCATCGCCCACGTCGACCACGGCAAGACCACCATGGTCGACCAGCTGCTGCGCCAGTCCGGCACCTTTGCCGACCACGAAAAAGTGGTCGATACCGTGATGGACAACAACGCCATCGAGCGCGAGCGCGGCATCACCATCCTGGCCAAGAACTGCGCCGTGTCGTGGCAAGGCACGCACATCAACATCGTCGATACCCCCGGCCACGCCGACTTCGGCGGCGAGGTCGAGCGGGCGCTCAGCATGGTTGACGGCGTGCTGCTGCTCATCGACGCGCAGGAAGGCCCCATGCCGCAAACGCGTTTCGTCACCAAGAAGGCGCTGGCCCTGGGCCTCAAACCCATCGTGGTGGTCAACAAGGTGGACAAGCCCGGTGCCAACCCCGACAAGGTCATCAATGCCGCGTTCGATCTGTTCGACAAGCTGGGTGCCACCGACGAGCAGCTCGACTTTCCCGTCGTCTATGCCTCGGGCATCAACGGCTGGTCGAGCCTGGAAGAAGGCGCGCCCGGTGAGCAGTGGGGCCCCGACATGTCGGCGCTGTTCAACACCGTGCTCAAACACGTCGCCCCGCACCAGGGCGAGCGTGATGCGCCGCTGCAACTGCAAATCTCCGCGCTCGACTACAACAGCTTCGTGGGCCGCATTGGCGTGGGCCGCATCAACGCGGGCACGCTGCGGCCCGCGCAGGACGTGCTGGTGATGGAAGGCCCGGATGGCAAAACCTACAAGGGCCGCATCAACCAGGTGCTCACCTTTGAAGGGCTGGACCGCGTGCAGGTCAAAGAGGCGTACCCGGGCGACATCGTGCTCATCAACGGCATCGAGGACATTGGCATCGGCGTCACCGTGACCGATGCGGCCAACCCCCAGCCGCTGCCCATGCTCAAGATCGACGAGCCGACGCTGACCATGAACTTCTGCGTCAACACCAGCCCCCTGGCCGGGCGCGAAGGCAAGTTCGTCACCAGCCGCCAGATCTGGGACCGCCTGCAAAAAGAGCTGCAAAGCAACGTCGCGCTGCGCGTGCGCGAAACCGACGCAGACGGCATTTTTGAAGTCAGCGGCCGCGGCGAGCTGCACCTGACCATCCTGCTGGAGAACATGCGCCGCGAAGGCTACGAGCTGGCCGTCAGCAAGCCGCGCGTGGTGTTCCGCGACGTGGATGGCGAAAGGCACGAACCCATCGAGCTGGTCACCGCCGACATCGAAGAAGGCCACCAGGGCGGCGTGATGCAGGCGCTGGGCGAGCGCAAGGGCGAACTCGTCAACATGGAGCCCGATGGCCGTGGCCGCGTGCGGCTCGAATACCGCATCCCCGCGCGCGGGCTGATCGGCTTTACCAACGAGTTTCTCAACCTCACGCGCGGCAGCGGCCTCATCAGCAACATTTTTGACAGCTATGAAGCTTTCAAGGGCGACGTGGGCGGGCGCAAGAACGGCGTGCTCATCAGCATGGACGACGGCGAGATCTTCACCTACGCTTTAGGCAAGCTCGATGACCGTGGCCGCATGTTCGTGCGCGCGGGCGACCCGGTGTACGAGGGCATGATCGTCGGCATCCACAACCGCGACAACGACATCGTCGTCAACGCCACGCGTACCAAGCAGCTCACCAACTTCCGCGTCAGCGGCAAGGAAGACGCCATCAAGGTCACGCCGCCCATCGACCTGACGCTGGAATACGGCGTCGAATTCGTCGAAGAAGACGAGCTGGTCGAAATCACCCCCAAAAGCGTGCGCCTGCGCAAGCGCCACCTGAAAGAGCACGAGCGCAAACGCGCCAGCCGCGAAGGGGCGTGATTTCGGGGTGAATCAGGGGAGAATCAGGGGGGGGTGTACTTCAAGTTACAAATTTGCAGTATAAATTTCCCGAACGCTATTCACATCTTTTCAGTGGCTTGCCGCAGATGGCGCGCAGCCTGGGCACCGCCTGACGGGGAGCCAGCCAACAAAAAAGCCGTGGCACGCCACGGCTTTTTTGTGTTTGGCAGGGCAGGGTGCCCGCTGCAAGGCTTTAGGGCCGCGCAGCTGTCCAGTTGCCGCCCATGCCATCGCCCAGCTTGTCGCCCGCCTTGGTGTCCTTGACGTAGTAATACAGCGGCATGCCCTTGAAGGCCCACTGCTTGCTGCCGTCGGCGCGGGTGATGATGGTGTAGTCGCCCAGCGGCACGGCACCGGTGGTCACCGGCAGCGGTGGCCAGTTGGCGGCGCAGGCGTCCACGCAGGCAGACTTGCCGCTGCCGGCCACGTCGCGCTTGAAGGTGTAGAGGGTGCGGCCATCGGGGCCGATCAGCGTGCCGTCGGCCGATTGGGTCGGGGTGCTGGGTTGGGCAGCAGCCGGTGTGCTGGTGCGGGGGCTGGTGCCGCAGGCGGCCAGCAGTGCGGCGGCGGCGAGGGCGGCGGTCAGTGCCTTGAGGTTCATGTGCGGGACTCTCATGGTGAGTGAATGAGCCAAGGAGTGTAGTCCTGCGCGCCTGCTGCGCCCTGTGGGACAACAAGCCGCGTCAGCGGTGGCGCTCTTTCATGGCGCGCTCGACCTCGCGCTTGCCCTCGCGCTCCTTGATGGTGTCGCGCTTGTCGTGCGTGGCCTTGCCCTTGGCCAGGGCAATTTCGCATTTCACGCGGCCGTTTTTCCAGTGCAGGTTGATGGGCACCAGGGTGTAGCCCTTTTGCTCGACCTTGCCTATCAGGCGCTCGATCTCTTCGGCGTGCAGCAGCAGCTTCTTGGTGCGCACCGCGTCGGGCCGCACATGGGTGCTGGCCGTGCCCAGCGGGTTGATCTGGCAGCCGATGACGAACAGCTCGC
>JAUNTQ010000006.1 GCA_030538605.1 Pseudomonadota bacterium | reverse complement strand
CGCACCAGCGCGCCATCAAAGCCATTGCGGCGGGCGAGTTCAAGGACGAGATCACACCCGTCACGGTGACCGAGCGATCAGTCAACCTCAAGACCGCCGAAGTCACTCAAACCCAGCGCACCGTCGACATCGACGAAGGCCCGCGCCCCGACACCTCGCTCGAAGGGCTGGCCAGGCTGCGCACCGTGTTTGCCGCGCGCGGCAGCGTCACGGCGGGCAACAGCAGCCAGACCAGCGACGGCGCGGGCGCGCTGATTCTGGCCAGCGAGGCGGCGGTCAAGAAATACGGCCTCACGCCGCTGGCGCGCTTCGTCGGCTATGCGTCACGCGGCGTGCCGCCGCACATCATGGGCATTGGCCCCATCGAGGCCATTCCCGCTGCGCTGAAAAACGCGGGCCTGGCGCAAGAGCAAATCGACTGGTTCGAGCTGAACGAAGCTTTCGCCGCGCAGTCGCTCGCCGTCATCAATACATTGGGGCTGGACAAGGCCAAGGTCAACCCGATGGGTGGTGCGATTGCGCTCGGCCACCCGCTGGGTGCGACGGGTGCCATTCGCGCGGCCACCGTGGTGCATGCGCTGCGCCGCCACAAGCTCAAGTACGGCATGGTCACCATGTGCGTGGGCATGGGGCAGGGCGCGGCGGGCATCTTCGAGCGGGTGTAAGCCACCATGCCCACAGCCCAAGGCACCCCGCGCCGCCTGCCGCTGCCTGCGGGCGAACACATCACGCTGCGCGAATTTGCGCCAGCCGACGCAAGCACCAAGGTGCGTGGCGCGGTGGTCATTGGCGGCGCAATGGGCGTGCCGCAGCGGTTTTACGCGCCCTTTGCCGCCTGGCTGGCGCAGCAGGGCTGGCGCGTCACCACGTTCGACTACCTGGGCATGGGCGAGTCGTGGCCCGCAGGCCGCTCGCTGCGCCACTGCCGGGCCGATCTGGTGGACTGGGCGACGCACTACCAGGCCGCCATCGACAGCGCCCGCGCCGCGCAAGCCGATGGCCCGCTGCTGTTGCTGGGCCACAGCCTGGGCGCGCAACTGCCCGGCCTGCTGACGGACAAGTCGGCGGTCGACGGCCTTGTGAGCGTGGCATCGGGCAGCGGCTACCGGGGTGAAAACGCGCCTGCGCTGCGGCGCAAGCTGCCCATCTTCTGGGGGCTGGCCGTGCCGCTGCTCACACCGCTGGTGGGCTACTTTCCCGGCCAGCGGCTGCGCATGGTGGGCGACTTGCCGCGCGGCGTCATCCTGCAATGGCGCAAGTGGTGCCAGCACCCCCACTACATGGTCGGCGCGGAGGGCGCGGCGGTGCGCGCGCGCTACGAGCAGGTGCGCTTTCCCATCTACGCGCTGTCGGTGGACGACGACGAAATGATGACCCTGCAAGGCACACACAGCCTGATGGGTTTTTACCCCCACGCGCCGCGCCGTATCGAGCGGCTGGCCGCCGCCCAGGTGGGCGCGGCGCGCGTCGGGCACTTCGGGCTGTTCAAGCCGCGCTTTCAGCCCGATGTGTGGCCGCTGCTGGCCCGCACCCTGGCCGACTGGCCGCAGGCCGTGGGCCACGGCGGCGATGTGCGCGTCGCAGCGCCTGTGCAGCCTGTCAGCGCCACGCCCCATGTGCAGTTGCCTGCCGTCCGCCAGGCGACAGCCACTGCCGCGCCAGCCCATTAACGTGTACACCTGCACACCGCCGCCCGCCGCCGCACCATGACCCACGCTCCGCACACCTGCGCCCATCCGCTGGACGAAGCCACCGCGCTCACCGCCTTGCCCGCCGCGCAGGCCAAGGGCCAGGCCGCGCTGTTCGAGGGCCGCCCGCACCCTGCCTACGCCAACATGGTCGGCCCCTTTGGCGGCGTCACCGCCGCGCAGGCGCTGGCGGCGGTGTGGCAGCACCCTGACCGGCTGGGCGAGCCGGTGGCGCTCACCGTCAACTTTGCTGCCGCCCTGCAAGACGCGCCCTTTCGCGTGCAGGCCCAGCCCATGCGCACCAACCGCAGCACCCAGCACTGGGCCATCACCGTGTGGCAGGCGGGCGAGGGTGCCGCCGATGCCGTCATGCTCACGGCCACCTGCGTCACCGCGCTGCGCCGCGACACCTGGAGCGCCACCGACGCGGCCATGCCCGCCGTGCCTGCGCCGCAAGACGTGGCGCGCGCGCCCTTTGCCAAGCGCGTGGCCTGGGTCGAGCGCTACGACATGCGCCCTGTCAGCGGCCCCATTCCGCACGAATGGAGTGGCGCAGAGGCCGACAGCCTTACCCAACTGTGGCTGCGCGACGAGCCGCCGCGCGCGCTCGATTTCCTCAGCCTCACCGCGCTGGCCGACGCCTTCTTTCCCCGCATCTGGCGACGCCGCGCCGTGATGACACCCATCGGCACCGTGTCGATGACGGTGTACTTTCACGCCAGCGCCGCCGAGCTGGCCGCCACCGGCTGCGGCCACCTGCTGGGCCAGGCGCGCGCGCAATCGTTTTTCAACGGCTACTTCGACCAGAGCGCCGAGCTGTGGAACGAAGCCGGGCGGCTTTTGGCCACCACGCACCAGATCGTGTACTACAAAGAATGAAAAACAGGACTTACGCCATTCAGCCAGACTTGGCCCGCGCCGCGCCTTGTGATGCCCGTGGACAAGTCCTTTTTGCGCAAGTCGTGAAAAAGATAAAAAGCGAACGCAAAGGGCGCAAAGGTTTCGCAAAAGGCGCGAAAGAAATCTGGATGAAATTCCTGGATTCTTTTGCGTCCTTCGCGCCATCTTCGCGCCCTTCGCGTTCGGCTGTTTAAAAGCCCTCTCACATACTTCAAGCGAACACCATGTCCGACATCCTCACCCACCAAGACGCAGGCGTTCTCACGCTCACCTTCAACCGCGCAGAGCGCAAGAACTCCATCAACGTCGCCATGTACGACGCGCTGGCCACAGCGCTTGAACAAGCGGCGGATGACGCAGCCACGCGCGTGCTCGTCATCCAGGGGCATGAAACCGTGTTCAGCGCGGGCAACGACATCGAGGATTTCCTCAAGAACAAGCCCTCCACGCAAGACTCGCCCGTGTTCCGCTTCTTGCGCGGCATGGCCACCTTCCCCAAGCCCATCGTGGCCGCCGTGTGCGGCCCGGCGGTGGGCATTGGCACCACGCTGCTGTTTCACTGCGATCTGGTGTATGCGGGCGACAACGCCGCCTTCTCCATGCCTTTCGTCAACCTGGGTCTGGTGCCCGAAGCGGCCAGCAGCCTGCTGGTGCCGCAGATGCTGGGCTACCACCGCGCCGCCGAAGCGCTGTTGCTGGGCGAGCCTTTCATGGCCGAAGCCGCGCTGGAGGTGGGCCTGGTCAACCGCGTGCTGCCCCCCACCGAGGCCAACGCCTATGCCGCGGCACAAGCCAGAAAACTTGCCGCCAAACCCCTGAGCAGCCTGGTGGCCACCAAACAGCTCATGAAAGGCCACCAGCAACAAGCCGTGCTGGCGCGCATGGCCGAAGAAGGCGCGCACTTTGGCCGCATGCTGAGCGAGCCAGCCGCCCGCGAAGCCATGACGGCGTTCATGGAAAAGCGCAAGCCGGATTTCAGCAAGTGCTGAAATCCGCCGCCGCGACAGCGGCGAGGCCGCACAGCGGCGCGCAGCGACTTTCGCCAAAAGCGCAAGCCGGATTTCAGCAAGCCGTGATGAAAACAAGCTGTTTGCACAAGCATGGAAAGTGCAAGCAGCTACATTTAAAATAGCAAACAACCCGCCATGCAGCTCATCGCCTGCACCCACGACGCGCACGCTGCGGCCATCCTGGGCATTCTGAACGAGGCCATCGTCAGCTCCACCGCGCTGTACGACTACGCGCCGCGCCCTCTGGACAGCATGCGCACATGGTTCGACGCCAAGGCCGCCGGCGGCTTTCCGGTGATTGGCGCGGTGGATGGGCGAGGCACGCTCATGGGCTTTGCCAGCTACGGCACGTGGCGCGCGTTTGCCGCCTACAAATACAGCGTCGAGCACTCGGTCTACGTCCACCAGGCGCACCGTGGCAAGGGCCTGGCGCGCGCGCTGATGCAGGCGCTGATCGAGGCCGCCCGCGCGCAGGGCAAGCACATGATGGTCGGTGCCATCGACGCCGACAACGCCGCCAGCATCGCGCTGCACACGGCGCTTGGCTTCACCCACGCAGGCACCGTGCGGCAGGCAGGCTTCAAGTTTGGCCGCTGGCTGGACGTGGCGTTTTACCAGCGTGTGCTGGATACGCCGACGACACCCGTGGATGGCTGAGCCACATCCCCACACCTCTTCTTATGACCGCCCCTGCAAACGCATCACCCCTGGCCTTCGAGCCCGAATTCATCGACGCGCTGCGCCTCTTGTTCGACGAGCACATCGTGTTCAACCGCCACATCGGTCTGCGCGTGAGCGATGTGCGGCCTGACGGGGTGCAGTGCCGCATCGACATGCGCGAGGAGCTGATCGGCCACTTTGGCCACCGGCGCATTCATGGCGGGGTCATCAGCGCCGCACTCGATGCCGCAGCCGGGCTGGCGGTGATGGCCGCCATTGGCGCGCGCCACATGCACGAGCCGCCCGCCGAGCGCCTGCGCCGCTTCGACAAGCTGGGCACCATCGACCTGCGGGTGGACTATCTGCGCCCCGGCATTGGCCCCCATTTCATGTTCAGCGCCGAAGTGCTGCGCCTTGGCTCGCGCGTGGCCAATGCGCGCATGGCCTGCCACGGTGCCGACGGCACGCTGCTGGCCACCGGGGCGGCGGCGTACATCGTGTCGTGAACGTGGCCGTACGTGTGGGGCATGGCTGGCTGATGCACGTGGGACTTGGCGAGATGTTCACCTGCACGACTTATGCAAAGAGGACTTCTCCACTTGCATCGCAAGGTGCAAAGCGGGTCAAGTCTGGCTGCATTGCGCAAGTCATAAAATAAAATAATAGCTGTTTTCGCATGTTTTTACTATGTTTTATACATTAATGTGCCTGAAAACAATTAAAAACATGCGCAAACAGCTATTATTTATGCAGCCTTCAAGCCCGGTTTTTCGCGGCGACTGCCACTTGCGCAAACGTCGGTGGGGTTGGCATTCAGCCGTGCAGGTGCCGACTGCCTGCATCGAAGCGCCATCGGATATCCATCGAGCATCAGCGCGGTGTGCCCTGTGCCTGGCGCAAGGCCAGCGCGCCGTCCAGCCGAAGCTGCTCCTGCGCGTTGAACAATTGTTGGCGCAGCGCGCGTAGCTGGGCCTGCTGCTGGGCGGGGGGCAGTGTGCTGGCTTGTAGCTCGGCCTGGGCCTGGACGTATTGGCCCAGGCGCGCGTCCCATTGGCGTTCGGTCTGGTCCAGCTCGGCCAGGCGCTGCGCAGCGGGCGCGCCAAAGCGGGCTTCGCGCGCGGTGTAGCGCTCGGCGTCGCTGGCACCTTTGGCGTCTAGCTGGGCGGTTTGCTGCTGCAAGGCCAGGTGCTGCTGCCAGCCGTCGCGCTGCGCGCGCTCTTCGGGGGTGAGCATGGCGGCGGCGGCTTGTTCCACGGCCTGTTCGCGCTCCTTGGCGTTCAGTTGCGTGTCGGCCTCGATGTCGAGCCGCGCCAGCGTGTAGTCGTCCAGCCGGTCTTGCGCGGCAAACAGTGCGTTGTATTCGGCGTCGTCGAAAAACGCTTCGCGCACTTTTCTGCGCGCTTCGTGTGCCTGGCGCAGTGAGGCGGGGTCTTGCGCGCTGGACAGGTGCAGCGCATCGAGCGCCATGCGGTAATCCACGTAGCGGTGCATCAGCGCGATGGCCGCTTCGGCCTGCTCGGCTGGGAAGGCGCTGCGCAGGCGCGCGGCCAGGCGCTGTTTAAAGCCTTCGGGGTCGTCGCGAAAGCTGCCCGTGCCCAGCTCGTCGCCGATCACGTCTTCCAGCCGCAGCGCCAGCCGGGGCGTTTGCAGCAGCGCCATGCGAGCGGCTTCGGTGGGGGTCAGCGGCGTGGGGGTGCCCACATGGGGCGCAAACCACGCGGTGGGCGGCGCGCCTTCGACGCGCGGCGCGGCCACCACGCCGGGGGCCGCCGGTGCGGGCGCGAGCCACCACCACAGCACGCCTGCGCCCAGCCCCAGCGCGGCGGCCCACAGACCGGCACGGCGCCAGGCGCGGGCGCTGGCCGATGTGCCCACGCGCGCCAATGGCCGGGCGCGGTGCATCACAGGCCCAGTGCCTGCAAGCGGCGGGCGTGCTGGCGGTACAGCGTGACGGGGCTGACGGCAAACCAGTCCACGATGCCGATGAGCTGGTTCACTTCGTCGAGGTGGTTCTGGCTGTAGTCGCCCAGCGCCTTGCCCAGACGCGAGGAGCACACGCTGACCAGCCCGTCGTGCGTGGCACCCTTGAACACGGGCGAGATGGCAAGCAGGCCCCAGTCCACCACGTCGAGCGGGTTGGTAAAGACCTTGGCACCCGTCCACGAGAAGTAGCGCACGCCGTTGACCAGATCCGGCCCGTCGCCGCAGCCCTCGGGCACGCCTTGCGGGAACTTGGCGTTGAACGCGGCCGAGCCTGCGCTGGTGAGCGAGAGCATGCCGGCCAGGGCGTTTTCTTCATAGCCCGGCTTGCCGGAGAAAAAGCCGATCATGCGGCCCAGCCCGTTGACGATGGAGGCCAGTGCGTCGGCGGCGGGCGTGCCAGGCGTCAGGCGCGCGCTCAGAAAGTCGGCCAGCTCCGAGCCTTTGTTCGGCCCGCCTACTGCGGTGACCGAGGCCACCAGCTCGGGGGCCACCGCCGCCACGTAGCGCACCGTGTGGCTGCCGTGCGAGTGGCCGATGAGATGCACCTTGGGCGTGCCCGTGAGCGCCACGATGCGGCGCACCTGCGCCAGCAGTTGCTCGCCGCGCGCCTCCGAGCTGTTGAAGGCCGACACCTGCGCCACATGCACCTGCACGCCGTCGGCTTGCAAGGCTTGCGGGATGCCGTAGAAATAGTCCACCGCGCCAATGCGGTCAAAGCCCGACATGCCATGCATCAGCACGATGGGGTAGCGCGTGGCGGCCTGCGACCCCAGGCAAGCCAGCAGCGCAGTGGCGGCCAGCAAGGTGCGCCACAGCGCGGTGAGCGAAAGGCCCGTGAACGACTGGCGAATGCGGCGCATGGTGTTGTCTCCTTGCCATTGAGGGGTGTCGGCGGCGATGTCGCCACCGGTTGCCTGCGGCGCATGAAAAACGAACGTTCGTTCTTTTGCGCACAGACAAGCGCGCAATCTAGAACTTATGCGCTCAACGCATCACCGTGAAAACCCTGTGTGGCGGTGCAGCATGTGCCGCCATGTGTCGCCTGCGGGACGCCGCAGAGGCAGGCGGCGCTTGAGGTGCGTTCGGATGCGCTCAGGTGCGCGCGGGCTGGTCGGGTTGGCCCGGCAGGGTGGTGTGGGGCACTTCGCGCGGCTTGCCCTCGTCGTCGATGGCCACGTAGGTCAGCGTGGCCTCGGTCACCTTGATGTAATGGCCCTGGCTGACGAAACGTTCGGCGTACACGCCCACCTTCACCGTGAGCGAGGTGCGGCCAATGCGCTCCATCTTGGCGTAGAACGAGAGAATGTCGCCCACGCGCACGGGTGCCTTGAAGATGAACTCGTTCACCGCCACCGTGGCCATGCGCCCTTGCGCGTAGCGCGCGGGCAGCACGGCCCCGGCCAGGTCCACCTGCGCCATCACCCAGCCGCCAAAGATGTCGCCATTGGCGTTGGCGTCCTTGGGCATGGGGATGACTTTCATCACCAGATCGTGATCGGCGGGCACGGTGGCCTCGGGGGCATCCACGGGTGCGGCGTTGGGCGGGCGCAGGTGTGTGGTGAGAGGGCTGGACAGGTGAGACATCGGCAAAATCCGGCGCTGGTTCAAACGAAGCGAAAGATTGTCACACCATGCGCGGTCGCGCCCCATCCCTTCCCCCGCCCGAAGCGCCCACCGGCCCGCGCGCCGACTGGCGCACGCTTGCGCGCCTGGTGCCCTATCTGTGGCAATACAAGTGGCGCGTGGGCGCGGCGCTCTTGTTCGTGCTGTGCGCAAAAATAGCCAACGTGGGCGTGCCGGTGCTGATGGGGCGGCTGGTCGATTCGATGACGCTCAAACCCGGCGACGCCAGCGCCGTACTCGCCGTGCCCGTGGCGCTGCTGCTGGCCTATGGGCTGCTGCGGCTGATGACCAGCGCCTTCACCGAGCTGCGCGAGCTGGTGTTTGCCAAGGCCACGCAAGGTGCCAGCCGCCAGATCGCGCTGCAAACCTTCGAGCACCTGCACGCCTTGAGCCTGCGCTTTCACCTGGAGCGCCAGACCGGCGGCATGACGCGCGACATCGAGCGCGGTGTGCGCGGCATCGAGTCGCTGGTGTCGTTCTCGCTCTACTCCATCGTGCCCACGCTCATCGAGGTGGGGCTGGTGCTGGCCATTTTGGCCATCAAGTTCGACGCCGCCTTCGCCTGGATCACCGGCGGCGCGCTGGCCGCCTACATCGCCTTTACCGTGGTCGTGACCGAGTGGCGCACGCAGTTTCGCCGCCAGGCCAACGAGGCCGACTCCAGCGCCCACACCAAGGCCATCGACTCGCTGCTCAATTACGAAACGGTGAAGTACTTCGGCAACGAAAGCTTCGAGGCCCGCCGCTACGACGAAAGCCTGCAGCGCCTGCGCGCCGCGCGCCTGAAAAGCCAAAGCACGCTCTCGCTGCTCAACACCGGCCAGCAGCTCATCATTGCCGTGGGCCTGGTCGCCATGCTCTGGCGCGCCACGCAGGGCGTGGTCGATGGGCGATTGAGCCTGGGCGATCTGGTCATGGTCAACGCCTTCATGATCCAGCTCTACATACCGCTCAACTTCCTGGGCGTGATCTACCGCGAAATCAAGCAGAACCTGACCGACCTGGACAAGATGTTCACCCTCATCGACCGTCCGCAAGAGGTGGCCGATGCGCCCGGCGCAGGCGCGCTGCACACGGGCGGCGCAGTGCATGTGTCCTTTGAAAACGTCAGCTTTGCCTACGAACCCGAGCGGCCCATCCTGCACGGCGTGAGCTTCGACATCCCTGCGGGCAAGACCGTGGCCGTGGTCGGCCCCTCGGGCGCGGGCAAATCGACGCTGGCGCGCTTGCTCTACCGTTTTTACGACGTCACGGGTGGCCGCATCCTGATCGCCGGGCAGGATATCCGCACGGTGACGCAAGCCAGCGTGCGCGCGGCCATCGGCATCGTGCCGCAAGACACCGTGCTGTTCAACGACACCGTGGCCTACAACATCCGCTATGGCCGCCCCGCCGCCACCGACGCCGAAGTGGAACAAGCCGCCCGCGCCGCACGCATCCACGACTTCATCGCCAGCACGCCCAAGGGCTATCAGACCATGGTGGGCGAGCGCGGCTTGAAACTGAGTGGCGGCGAAAAGCAGCGCGTGGCCATCGCCCGCACCCTGCTCAAAGATCCGCCCGTGCTCATCTTCGACGAAGCCACCAGCGCGCTCGACTCGGCCAACGAGCGCGCCATCCAGGCCGAGCTGAAAAGCGCCGCCAGGGGCAAGACCACGCTGGTCATCGCGCACCGCCTGTCCACCGTGGTCGATGCGCACGAAATCCTCGTCATGGAAGGCGGGCGCATCGTCGAGCGCGGCACTCACCTGCAACTGCTGGCCGCCCGCGGGCGCTACGCCCGCATGTGGGGCATGCAGCAAAACGCCGCGCACGAAGGCGGTGCACCACCTGCGTGACACCCAGGGCATGCTGCTGGCACGCAAGCTGCAAGCGGAGCCTAGGGTTAACCTGTAGACGGCGGTTCGTAGAATTCCGTTGTGGCTTTTCCACTCCCGTTTACTTGCTATTCACCCCGAAAGGAATTTGCATGAAAAAGCACCTCATCGCCTTGGCTGCCCTCACGCTGGCTGCGGGCACCGCCCTGGCGCAAGCCAACGACACGCTGGCCAAGATCAAGGCCAGCGGCACCGTCAACCTGGGCGTGCGCGACTCGTCCGGCCTGGGGTTCACCATCGGCGGCGGCAAGTACGTCGGCTTTCACACCGAGATGGCCGAGCGCATCGTCGACGACCTGAAGAAAGCCACCGGCAACCCCAACCTGAAGATCAACTACCAGGTCATCACCTCGCAAAACCGCATTCCGCTGCTGCAGAACGGCACCGTCGATTTCGAGTGCGGCTCCACCACCAACAACGCCGCGCGCCAGAAAGACGTGGCCTTCGCCGTCACCACCTACGTGGAAGAAGTGCGCATCGCCACCAAGGGCAACTCGGGCATCAACTCCGTGGCCGACTTGAACGGCAAGACCGTGGCCGTCACAACCGGCACCACCAGCGTGCAGCACCTGCGCCGCCACGAGCGCGGTGCCAACATCGACTTCAAGACGGTGCAGGGCAAAGACCACGCCGACAGCTTCCTGCTGCTCGACTCGGGCCGCGCCGATGCCTTCGTGATGGACGGCTCCATCCTCGCGGCCAACATTGCACGTGCGCGCAATCCGGCTGACTTCAAGATCGTCGGCGAAGTGCTGAGCGTGGAGCCCATCGCCTGCATGCTGCGCAAGGACGACCCCAAGTTCAAGGAAGCGCTGGACAACTCCATCAAGCGCCAGATCAAGGACGGCTCGCTCGCCAAGCTCTACGACAAGTGGTTCATGCAGCCCATCCCGCCCAACAACCAGTCGCTGAACATGCCCCTGTCGGCCAGCACCAAGGCCGCCTGGGACAACCCCAACGACAAGCCGATGGAAGAGTACGGCAAGTAAGCACGAGCCACGCCTGATGCATCTGCCGATGCATTGAACGTGGCCCATGCGCCCGCTTTCTGAGGCGGGCGTTTTTTGTTCACGACAGGCGCCGCGCCGCGCCGGGGATGGAGGGATGCAATGCTGAACATGGACTGGGCAGTGTTCTGCAAGGACACGCTCACGGGTGACGCGGTGGCCGGATGCCTGGGCGAAGGCCGCGACATCACCTACCTGAACTGGATCTTCTCCGCCTGGGGCTGGACGGTGTCCGTCTCGCTCACGGCGCTGGTCATCGCGCTGGTGGTTGGCTCCATCGTCGGCGTCATCCGCACCCTGCCGGACAGCCCCTGGCTGGTGCGCCTGGGCAACGCCTGGGTGGAGTTGTTTCGCAACATTCCGCTGCTGGTGCAGATATTTCTCTGGTACCACGTGGTGCCCGCGCTGATTGCGCCCATGCGGGGCTTGCCGCCCTTCGTGCTGGTGGTGATTGCGCTGGGCCTCTTTACCTCGGCGCGTATTGCCGAGCAGGTGCGCGCAGGCGTGCAGGCGCTGCCCAAAGGCCAGCGCTACGCGGGCATGGCGGTGGGCTTTACCACGGTGCAGTACTACCGCTACGTCATCCTGCCCATGGCCTACCGCATCATCATCCCGCCGCTGACCAGCGAGTCGATGAACATCTTCAAGAACTCGTCGGTGGCCTTTGCCGTGTCCATCCCCGAGCTGACGCAATACGCCATGCAGGTGGGCGAAGAAACCGCGCGTCCCATCGAGATCTACCTGGCCGTCACCGTGCTCTACATCATCTCGGCGCTGGTCATCAACCGCATCATGGCCTTCATCGAAAAACGCGCGCGCGTGCCCGGTTTCGTGGCCGCCGGTACCGGCGCAGGGGGGCACTGACCATGCTCAACCTCGATCTGTCCGTCTTCAATTGGACGCTGATGCAGGACTTCATCCTGAAGGGCCTGTGGTTCAGCATCGTGCTCACCGTCATCGCCACCATTGGCGGCATCTTCTTTGGCACCATCCTGGCGCTGATGCGGCTGTCGGGCAAGAAGTGGCTGGACGTGCCCGCAGCCATCTACGTCAACGGCATGCGCAGCATTCCGCTGGTGATGGTGATCTTGTGGTTCTTTCTACTGGTGCCCTTCATCATCGGGCGGCCCATTGGCGCGGAGTACTCGGCCGTCATCACCTTCATCGCGTTCGAGGCCGCCTACTTCAGCGAAATCATGCGCGCGGGCATCCAGTCCATCCCGCGCGGACAGGTCTTTGCCGGGCAGGCGATGGGCATGAGCTACGGGCAGAACATGCGCCTGGTGATCCTGCCGCAGGCGTTTCGCAACATGCTGCCCGTGCTGCTGACGCAGACCATCATCCTGTTTCAGGACACCTCGCTGGTCTACGCCATCGGTGCCTATGACCTGCTCAAGGGCTTCGACAACGCGGGCAAGCTCTTTGGCCGCCCGACCGAGATGTACCTGGCCGCCGCAGTGATGTACTTCATCATCTGCTACAGCCTGTCCTACCTCGTCAAGCGCCTGCATAAAAAGATAGCCATCATTCGCTGAAGGAGTCCGTCATGGCAGAACACATGATTCAAATCAAGAACGTTTCCAAGTGGTACGGCCCCGTACAGGTGCTGCACGACTGCACGGTACACATCGACAAGGGCGACGTGGTGGTGGTCTGCGGCCCCTCTGGTTCGGGCAAATCCACCCTCATCAAAACGGTGAACGCGCTGGAGCCGTATCAGAAGGGCGAAATCATCGTCAACGGCATTTCGCTCTCAGACCCCAAGACCGATCTGCCCAAGCTGCGCAGCAAGGTCGGCATGGTGTTTCAGCACTTCGAGCTGTTTCCGCACCTCTCGGTGACCGAGAACCTGACCATTGCGCAAATCAAGGTGCTGGGCCGCAGCAAGGACGAAGCCAAGGCGCGCGGCCTCAAGATGCTCGACCGCGTGGGCCTGATGGCCCACAAGGACAAATTCCCCGGCCAGCTCTCGGGCGGCCAGCAGCAGCGCGTGGCGATTGCCCGCGCGCTGTCGATGGACCCGAACGTCATGCTCTTTGACGAACCCACCAGCGCGCTCGACCCCGAGATGGTGGGCGAAGTGCTCGACGTCATGGTGGGCCTGGCCAAAGAGGGCATGACCATGATGGTCGTCACGCACGAGATGGGCTTTGCCCGCAAGGTGGCCAACCGCGTCATCTTCATCGACGTGGGTGGCCACATCCTGGAAGACTGCAGCAAGGAAGACTTCTTCGGCAACCCCGACGCGCGCCAGCCCCGCACCAAGGACTTCCTCAGCAAGATCCTCAACCATTGAGGGAGAGGTTGGGCGTTCGGCGTTGAGCGTTGAGCGGGAAGGCCGGGGCTGGCCCAACGCCTTGCATCGAACACGCTCAACGCTCAACGCTCAACCCAAAACAAACCCCGCATCCAGCGGGGTTTGTTTTTGGGAGCCGGGGGCTTACTGCTTGCGCGCGGCGATGGCTTTTTCAGCCATGTTCACCAGATCGGTGCCGACCTGGCCTTTCCACTTGTCGTAGATGGGGCGCGTGGCCTTGACGAAGGCGTCGCGCTCGGCGGGTGTCAGGCGCACGACGTTCACGCCCATGCCCTCGATGTCCTTGAGCAGCGGCTGGCCGGGCTCGACCATGCCCTTGCGCGCGATGGCGATCTGCTCCTTGCCGGCCTCGACGGCGGCCTGGCGTACGGCCTCGCGGTCTTGCGGCGTCCACGAATCCCACACCTGCTTGTTGACCACGAACACCAGCGGGTCGGCCACATAGCCCCACATCGTCAGGTTCTTCTGGCCCACGTTCTGCAGCTTGGCGGCGGTGAAGATGCTCATGGGGTTTTCCTGCCCGTCCACCGCGCCGCTGGCCAGCGCCGGCTGCGCGTCGGCCCAGCTCATTTGCGTGGGGTTGGCACCCAGGGCGCTGAAGGTTTCGAGAAACAGCGGCGAGCCGACGACGCGGATTTTCAGCCCCTTCATGTCAGCGGGCGTGCGCACCGGGTGCTTGGAGTTGGTGAGTTCGCGGTAGCCGTTCTCGCCCCAGGCCAGCGGCACCACGCCGGCTTTTTCCAGCGTGGTGAACAGCTGCTTGCCCACGTCGCCCTGGGTCAGCGCGTCGATGGCGGCGTAGTCGGGCATGAGGAAGGGCAGCGAGAACAGGTTGAGCGGGCGCACCTGCGGCGACCAGTTGATGGTGGAGCCCACGGCCATGTCGATCACGCCCTGGCGCAGCGCGCTGAATTCGCGCGTCTGGTCGCCCTGAATCAGCGACACGCCGGGGTAGAGCTTGATGTTGATGCGGCCACCCGTCTTCTCGCGCACCTTGTTGGCCCAGATCTCGCCGCCCTTGCCCCAGGGAAAGGCGGTGCCGACGACCAGCGACATGCGGTATTCGGACTTGTAGTTCTGTGCGCTGGCAGGCAGCGCGGTGCCCAGCGTGAGCGCGGCAGTGGCCGTGGCAGCCAGGGCCAGCAGGGTGCGGCGAAGTTTCATGGGGTGTCTCCTTGGTTGAAACGTGGATTGAAAAACAAGGGTGGGTGAAGCTTTTCAGGTGCGTTCAAGAATAATTTGTAAAATAATAGCTGCTTGCGCACGTTTTAAAACAATTTCAGATATAAAACATATTGAAACCAATGTATTCCATACGCAAGCAGCTTCTCTTTTTTTAGTATCCCAAAGCCCGTGGCAGCCACAGCGCCAGCTCGGGCCACACGATGATGGCCAGCAGCACGGCGCACATGGCCAGCACCAGGGGCAGCACCCAGCGCACGGTGGTTTCCATGCCCACGCCGGCGATGCGGCACGACACCATCAGGTTCACCGCCATCGGCGGGGTGAACTGGCCGATGGCCACCATCAGCGTCAGCAGCACGCCGAACCACACCACGTCCCATTGGTAGTGCTGCATGATGGGCCACAAAAGCGGCACGAAGATCAGGAAGATGGAGATGCCGTCGAGGAACATGCCCACCACGATCAGCAGCAAGATGATGAGCGCCAGCACGCCCCATTCGCCCAGGCCCGACTCGACGATGGCGCGCGTAAGCGGGTCGATCACCCCCAGCGTGGAGAGCGAGAACGCGAAGATGCCCGCCAGCGACACCACGATCAGGATCACCGCCGACAGCTCGCCCGCCTCGCGCAAGATGACGAACAGGTCGCGCACGCCCATCGTGCGGTGCACCACCATGCCCACGAACAGGCCGTAGAACACGGCCACCACCGCCGCCTCGGTCGGCGTGAACCAGCCCATGCGCATGCCGCCCAGAATCAGCACCGGCGCGGCCAGCCCCCACGATGCCTCGCGCAGGCTGCGCCAGAAGGGCGGGCGCGGCAGTTGCGACTCCAGTTGCCCCATGCCGTGGCGCCGCGCCATCCACACCGCCGGCACGATCAGCGCCAGCCCCGCCAGCACGCCCGGCACCATGCCCGCCGCAAACAGCGCCGGCACCGACGCGCCCGGCACCAGCACCGAATACACGATGAAGGCCACGCTGGGCGGAATCAGAATGTCGGTGGCCGCCGCCGCGCCCACCACGCTGGCCGAAAACGGGCCGGGGTAGCCCGCGCGGCGCATCGCCACGATCATCACCGCGCCCACCGCCGCCGCCGTGGCCGGGCCGGAGCCGGAGATGCCCCCCATGAACATCGCCACCGCAATCGCAATCAGCGGCAGCATGCCCGGCCCGCGCCCCACGAGGGCGGTGGCAAAGTTCACCAGCCGCGCCGCCACGCCCGAGCGGTCGAAGATGCTGCCCACCAGCACGAACATCGGAATCGCCAGCAGCGGGTATTTGCCCAGCCCGGCGTAAAAATTCTGCGGCACCGCCAGCAGGCCGAACCAGGGCGTTTGCATGTTCGCCAGCGCAATGGCCGCTGCCCCCGCCAGCCCCAGCGCCGCGCCAATCGGCACGCCCGCCAGCATCAGCGCGATAAAGGCGCTGAACAAGAGCGCGGCGATCATGGCTGGCCCTCCTCGTCATCGCGCGCGCGCCCCAGCCGAATGAACAGCCCCACCGCCCGCAGCGTGATCGCCAGCGAAATCGCGGGCAGCCACACCGTGTACCACCACTGCGGCACACCCAGGCCGGGCGATGTTTCCTCGAACCGGATGTCGTCCCACAGCACGCGCGCCGACAGCACCGCCATCAGCGCAAACATCAGCGCCACCGCCGCTGCCCCCAGCCGCGAAAAGCCGCGCCTGCGCGCCGCGCTGCCGCGCTCGGCGAAATAGTCGATGCGAATGTGCCGCCCCCGCGCCACGGCGGCAGAGCCGGCCACCATGGCCAGCAGAATCATCAGAAAGACCGAGATCTCCTCCGTCCACGCGAACGACTGGTTGGTGAAATAACGCACCAGCACGTTGGCAAACGTGATGCAGGCCAAGAGCGCCATGATGGCCACCGTGGCCCAGTCCTCCAGCGCCAGCGGCACGCGCGTGGCGTCGTCGGCCACGCTGGAATCATGAAGTTCAGGAGAGGGCTGCGGGTGCTCGGGCAGCGGCGAATCGGGGCGGGCAGACATGGCGGCGAAGGCAGGAGAAGCAGACAAACGACGTGGGAGGGACGTGCGAGGCAAAAAAACCTGCGAAAGCGCACGGCAGCGCGCGATCTTATGCGCTGGTGCGCCGCGCCCGGCTTGGGATTGACCCGCACGCGACCAGCGCACGACACCCGTGTCGCCCATGCAAAATCTGCCGCATGCAAATCCTCACCTTCACCCGCCCCGACGACTGGCACCTGCACCTGCGCGACGGCGCAGCGCTGGCCAGCGTGGTGCCCCACACCGCCGCGCAGTTCGCCCGCGCCATCGTCATGCCCAACCTGCGCCCGCCCGTCACCACCACGGCGCAGGCGCTGGCCTACAAGGCGCGCATCCAGGCCGCCGTGCCCGCAGGCGTGGCCTTCGAGCCGCTGATGACGCTCTACCTCACCGACGCCACCCCGCCTGACGAGATCGCCCGCGCGGCCGATGCAGGCATCGTCGCCCTCAAGCTCTACCCCGCCGGCGCCACCACCAACAGCGACGCGGGCGTGACCGACATCCGCAAGACCTACAAAACGCTGGAAGCCATGCAGCGCGCGGGCCTCAAGCTGCTGGTGCATGGCGAAGTGACCGATGCCGACATCGACCTGTTCGACCGCGAAGCCGTCTTCATCGACCGCGTTTTGATACCCCTGCGCCGCGACTTTCCCGAGCTGAAAATTGTCTTCGAGCACATCACCACCAAGGAAGCCGCGCAATACGTGGCCGATGCCGACGCGCACACCGCCGCGACGATCACCGCCCACCACCTGCTCTACAACCGCAACGCCCTCTTTCTGGGCGGCATCCGCCCGCACTATTACTGCCTGCCCGTTTTAAAGCGCGAAGTGCATCGCCAGGCCTTGGTGCAAGCCGCCACCAGCGGCAGCCCCCGCTTCTTCCTCGGCACCGACTCCGCCCCCCACCCAGCGCCACTGAAAGAACACGCCAGCGGCTGCGCAGGCTGCTACACGGCATTGAGCGCGCTGGAGCTGTACGCCGAAGCCTTTGAAGCCGCGAATGCGCTGGACAAGCTCGAAGCCTTCGCGTCCTTCAACGGCCCCGACTTCTACGACTTGCCCCGCAACACGGCATCCGTCACCCTGCGCAAGGAAACGTGGACACTGCCCGAAGAAGTGCCGTTCGGCGACGCGGCGGTCAAGCCGCTGCGGGGCGGAGAAGCCTTGAGCTGGCGCTTGACCCACCCGTAGGCCGGAACCGCCGAAGGCGACGCCGCCCCAGACCTGTTCGACAGCCATGGACAACACCATCCCCCAACCCCGCATCGCCCTGCTCATCGACGCCGACAACGCGCCGGCGGACTTGATCGACGAGATATTGACCGAGCTGTCCACGCTGGGCGTGATCAACATCCGCCGCGCGTATGGCAACTGGACCAAACCTGCGCTGGCCGGCTGGCAGGCGCGGCTGCTGGCGTTTGCCATTCGGCCCATGCAGCAGTTCGACTATTCCAGACGCAAGAACGCCAGCGACATGGCGATGACGGTGGATGCGATGGAGCTGCTCTACACCGAGCGGCCCGATGCCTTCGGCATCGTCTCGTCGGATGCCGACTTCACCCCGCTGGTGATGCACCTGCGCGCCAAGGGTGCTGCCGTTTATGGCTTTGGCGCAGCGCAGACGCCGCTGCCGTTTGTCAACGCCTGCTCGCGCTTTCTGTACCTGGAGGCGCTGGCCGAGGCACATGCCGAAGGCGAGGGCGGCGAGGCGCAAGCGCCGCCGCCCTCACACCCCCCGCCCGCGCCAGGCAAGCCGCCGACCAAAGCCGCACCCGCTGCCGCCCCCGTGCGTGTGCCCACCGCACAGCTGCGGCAGGACACGCGCCTGATGAACCTGCTGCGCGATGCCGCGCACGCGGTGCAGGACGAGGCGGGCTGGGCCACCGTGGGCGCGGTGGGCACGCACATCAGCAACAAGGCCAGCTTCGATCCGCGCAATTACGGCTATGCCACCTTGAGCAAACTGCTGGCAGCGACCGAGGCGTTTGACCTGCGCGGCGAAGGCACTTCGCGCGTGGCGGTGAAGGCGCGCGGGCGCAAGGCAGCAGCGCCTGCGCCCGCTGCCCACGACGACATTCCGCCTGCGTTTTTCTCGCCTGCACCTTCTCCGCCGCAGGCGGCTGCGCCTGTCCCATCGCCGGTGCGCGCGTGGCCCGTGCGGCTGCCCCGGCGCAATGCGCAGCCGCTCGGCTCGCCTGAGCTGCATGCGCTGCGCCGCGCGCTGCTGCTGCTGGCGGCAGCGCGCGTCACGGTGGCGCAGGTGCTGCACGCCGTGCCCGAGCTGGCCGGGGGCCAGGCGTGTGCGCTGGGCAGCGTGGCCAGCCGCCTGCGCGAGCAGGGCCTGCTGCACACCAGCCGCTCGGCGCTGGATGTGCTGGCGCACCATCCCGAGGTGTTTCAGGCAGCGCTGCACGGCACGCCGCAGACGGTGCGCTGCCTTGCCGTGGCGGATGCGCAGCGAGCAGACGCCACGCCCGTTGTCATCAGCGCGGCGTAACGCCCTCGGCGTTTTCAACGGCACGCAGCAGCGCATCCACCTCGGCGGCAAAGCCGGGCGTGACCACCGATTGCGGCTCTGATGGCTTGAGCTTGCCGCTGCTCGGGCCTTGGGGTGCGGCGGGGTTGATGCCTTGCGTTTCCCACTGCTGCACCCGCTCGCGCGCGTGGGCCACGGCTTCGGTCAGGCCCATGCCTTTGGCCAGCCCTTGTTCGAACAGCGCGCGGCCAAAGTAGGTGAACTGGTTGTCGTCGGCGCAGCCGAAGGAGCTGCGGTCAGCGCGCGAGGCGGTGATGACCCAGGTGCGATCGCCTTGCAGCGGCGGCACGAAGCCGCCTGAAAAACAGGCCGACACCACCACCACCTGCTGGCGTATGCCGGTGCCTTTGAGCAGCGCGGCCAGCTGTGCGGCGGGCAGGTCGGGCAGCGCCATGTCGCCCATGCCAAGCGCAAGCTCGTGCGTTTCGCTGCCGTGGCTGGTGAGAAAGACGAACAGCAGGTCGCGCTGGCGGTCCATCTTGCCCGCCAGCGCATTCAGCGCCAGGCCAATGCTGTGCGCCGTGGCCAGCGGCAAGCGCTCGGCGCTGCTGCGGCTGTTGACCAGGCTGACCGAGCGCCCGCGCGTGCCAAAGCGCCGCGCCATCAGCGCATCGACATAGGCCACTTCGCGCCGAAACACTTCCTGCTGCCCGTCGCCCGCGACGTAGAGCGCGTACACGCGCGGGGGCGCGTTGGCAGCGCTGGCTTTGAGCTGCGCAAACTGCTGCGCCAGCAGCGCGGGCTGGTTGTAGAGCGCGGCGGCGTTGTTGCGCGCGGCCAGCTCGGGCGTGTCGTCCAGCGTGCCGTCGCCCTCGGTGCCGATGTATTGGCCCGCGCGCCAGTGGCCGGTTTGCGCACTGCCGTCTGCCCGCGTGAGCGTGCCCTGGCCGTCGAACGCATCGCGCGCAAAGCGGCCGCGATAGACGCTGCCATCGGCGCGGCGCAGCTCGCCCGCGCCTTGCGCCTGGCGGGCGGCCACTTCGCCCTCATACACCGCGCCGTCTGCATGGTCGATGCGCGCGTTGCCGCGCACGCGGCCATGGGCAAAGCGGCCGCGCACCACGGCTTTGTCGGCGCGCGTCCAAGCGCCGTTGCCGTGGGGCGTGCTGGCGCTGACTTCGCCTTCGTATTGCTCGCCGAGCGATGGCCAGCGCAGGCGCATGTGCCCATCGGCCTCGCCGCGCTTGAAGCGGCCTTCCATCACGTTGCCGCGGCTGTCGGTCAGGCGGCCTTCGCCGTGGGGCTGGTCGTCGGCGAACTGGCCTTCGTACACATGGCCGTCGTCCGCGCGCAGGCGGCCCTGGCCGTGCATCAGGCCGTGGGCGAATTCGCCCACGTATTGCATGCCGTCTTCGCGCTTGAGCGTGCCGCGGCCATGCATGTCGCCGCGCTGAAAAGCGCCTTCATAAGTGAAATCGGGGTAGCTCAACCGCCCCTGCCCATGCATGAAGCCGTGGGCGAATTCGCCTTCATACACGCGCTGCTGCCCCCAGTCGATGCGCCCGCGCCCGTGCAGCTTGCCTGCGCGCAGCGTGCCCTGGTAGCGCCCGCCGTCGGGCAGATCAAGCGTGCGCACGGCGCTGGCCGGTTGCGCCGCCACGGGGGCAGCGGCCAGGCCCAGCAGCAGACAGGCGAGCGCGAGTGCGCGCCACAGGGCGCGTTGCAATGCACCCAACGCATGGCGAATGACCGCGCTCTGGCGCGCGCATGGCCCATGACGCGCCACATCGGCGCGCGCAGCGGTTTGGTCATTCGTCATGGCAGTGGCATACAAAAAAGTGAGCTTATTGCGTAAGTTGTAATTCATTTTTATATACATTCATATCTGATAATATTTAAAAATGTGCGTAAGCAGCTACGTTTTTATTTCATTCGCCGTGCGCCCGGCACTTGCCAGCAGCACCAGCAGCGCGCCCGCGCCGCCTTCGAGCGGCTTGGCCTGCACGAAGGCGAGCACTTCCTTTTTCTGGATCAGCCAGCCGTGCACCTTGGCTTTCAGCACGGGTGTCTTGCCCGGCGAGCCCAGCCCCTTGCCATGCACCACGCGCACGCAGCGCAGGCCCGCCTTGTGCGCGTCGCGCAGGAAAGCGGACAGCGCCTCGCGCGCGGCGTCGGTGCGCAGGCCGTGCAGGTCGATCTGGTGCTGCACGGCCCAGTGCCCGCGGCGCAGCCTGGTGGTCACGTCCACGCCAATGCCGGGGCGGCGAAAGCTCAGGTGCTCGTCCACGTGCAGCAGCGTGCTGGCGTCGAATTCGTCGGAGATGGCCTCGCGCAGCACGGCTTGCTCGTCGCGCTGGCGCTGGCGCGGCTCGGGTGCGACGGGCGCAGGCGCATGCACCACGCGGCCATGCGCGCGCAGCGGCTGCGCGGGGCCAATGGCGCGGGCAAACAGGTCTTGATCGGCATGCGCTTTTTTCTCGGCGGCGGCGCGTTCGGCGGCTTGCTGCGCGGCGCGTGCCCGGGCATCGGCCAGTTGCTGGCGGATGGCCTTCAGGTCTTGCAGCGACTTGGCTTTCACAGCAGGCCCTGCTCGGACATGGACAGCGCCTGCCCCGGCGCGACGATGACGTGGTCGATCACCTGCACGTCCACCAGCGCCAGCGCGGCTTTCAGGTTTTGCGTGATGGCCTGGTCGGCAGGGCTGGGCGCCACGCTGCCCGTGGGGTGGTTGTGCGCCAGCACCACGGCGGCGGCGTGGTGGTGCAGCGCGCGCAGCACCACTTCGCGCGGGTAGATGCTGGTGCGCGTGAGCGTGCCGCGAAACAGCTCCTCCATCGCCATGAGCTTGAGCTGCGCATCCAGAAACAGCACCGCAAACACCTCGTGCGGACGCCCGGCCAGGTGCAGCTGCACATACTGCGCGATGGCGGCGTGGTTGTTCAGCACGGCGCGCTCTTTCAGCTGCTCGGCCAGCGCGCGGCGCGCCAGCTCCAGCACCGCCACCAGCTCGGCACGCTTGGCGCTGCCGCCCAGCCCCTTGATGCGCTTCAAATCATCCGCCTGCGCGTGCAGCAGCCCGGCCACGCCGCCAAAGGCGTCCAGCACCTCTTGCGCCATCTGCAACACCCCGCGCCCGGCAGTGCCGGTGCGCAGCAGCAGCGCCAGCAGCTCGGCATCGCTCAACGCGCCGGGGCCGCGCGCCAGCAGCTTCTCGCGCGGGCGGGCGTCGGGGGGAAGGTCTTTGATGGACATGGTTTCAGGCAGACAGCAAGCGCCGCGCCAGCAGGCGCTGCATGTGGCGGCGGCCATCGGCTACCAGCAGCACGAAGACCTGCTGGCCGATGACGCGGTAGACCACGCGGTAGGGTTTCCAGCCCACTTGCCGGAACTCGCGCATGCCCAGCGCCAGCAGCTCGCGCGGGTGGGCACCGCGCTCGGGCAGGTGGGCCAGGCTTTCGATGAGTGCGAGCAGGCGGTCTTGCACATGGCCCGCGCGGGCTGCGCCGCTGGTGCGGGCGATGCAGTGCCAGATGTCGTGCAAGTCCTGCTCGGCGGCGGCGGTCAGCCGCACTTCGTGCGCGGCGGGGGTCATGCGCCGGTGTCGAGATCGGCGTCCATGTCGGTGGTGCGGCGCGCGCGCAGGCGGCGTGCGGCATCGGCCACGAGCGTGGTCTGCCCCGCCTGCACCGCCTGCTGGCCCAGCGCCAGGATTTTCAGCAGCGCCAGGGTTTCCTGCGTTTCGTGGTAGCTGGCCATGTCTTGCAGCACGGCGCGCGCCTCGCCGTTCTGGGTGATGACCAGCGGCTCGCGCTGCGCGGCCAGATCGGCCAGCACTTCGGCGGCGTGGGCCTTGAGGTAGCTGATGGGTTTGATGGCGGTGGTGGACATGGCTGGGGGATGCGTTGCGGTGGTCTGAATATAGACCGATAAAAGCCCTGTTGCAACGTGCCGGGCGCGCCACCTTCTTACAATGCCCGCTGTTTGCTTTACCGGCTTTTACCTGCCGCGCCTGGCCGCATGACAACCCTCGTTCAACCCGCTTCCTTCCTCACCCTGCACTACCGCCTGAGCGGCCCGCAGGGCGATGTCATCAACACCTTTGGCGGCCCGCCGGCCACGCTGTCGCTGGGTGCGGGCGAGTTGTCGCCCGCCGTGGAAGAGCGGCTGATCGGCC
Organism: Pseudomonadota bacterium; assembly: GCA_030538605.1. Classification (GTDB taxonomy): domain Bacteria; phylum Pseudomonadota; class Gammaproteobacteria; order Burkholderiales; family Burkholderiaceae_C; genus Ottowia. The sequence continues at coordinate 61,758 of JAUNTQ010000006.1, read as the reverse complement.
TGGCCGAGGGCGCGCGCGCCACGTTCGAGCTGCCCGCGGGCGCGGCCTTTGGCGAGCGCAACCCGGACATGGTGCAGTGGCTGGCGCGCAAGGAGCTTGAGAGCCTGGGCGACCCGAACGAGCGCTACGCCGTGGGCGACGTGATTCAGCTGCCCACGCCCGATGGCGCGGGCCAGTTTGCCGCCGTGGTGCAGGCCGTGCGTGGCGACGGTGCGCTGCAACTCGACTTCAACCACCCGCTGGCTGGGCAGCCCGTGGCGTTTGAAGTGCATGTGATCGGGGTGCTGTGATGAACCCAAGCGACATTCTTCTGGCCGAGCCGCGCGGCTTTTGCGCCGGTGTGGACCGCGCCATCGAAATCGTCGAGCGCGCCATCGCCAAATTCGGCGCGCCGATTTACGTGCGCCACGAGATCGTGCACAACACCTATGTGGTGAACGACCTGAAAGCCAAGGGCGCCATCTTCATCGAAGACCTGGCCGACGTGCCGCCCGGTGCCACGCTGGTGTTCAGCGCGCATGGCGTGCCCAAGTCGGTCGAGCGCGAGGCCGCGCGCCGGGGCTTTGCCGTGTTCGACGCCACCTGCCCGCTGGTCAGCAAGGTGCATGTGGAGGTGGCCAAGCTGCACAAGGAAGGCTACGAATTCATCATGATCGGCCACAAGGGCCACCCCGAGGTGGAAGGCACCATGGGCCAATTGAGCAGCGGCATTCACCTGGTGGAAGACGTGGCCGACGTGGCGCGCGTGCAGCCCGCGCAGACCGAGCGGCTGGCCGTGGTCACGCAGACCACGCTCAGCGTGGACGATGCGGCCGACATCACCGCCGCCGTGAAGGCGCGCTTTCCCAGCATCCGCGAACCCAAGCAGCAAGACATCTGCTACGCCACGCAAAACCGGCAAGACGCCGTCAAGCTCCTCAGCCCGCAGGTGGACGTGGTCATCGTCGTCGGCAGCCCCACCAGCAGCAACTCCAACCGCCTGCGCGAAGTGGCCCGCAAACTGGGCACCGAAAGCCACATGGTTGACAGCGCCGACGACCTGCGCCCCGAATGGATCGAGGGCAAGACGCGCATCGGCCTCACCGCTGGCGCATCCGCCCCCGACATCCTGGTGCGCCAGGTGATCGAGCGCCTGCGCGCGCTGGGTGCCGTCAGCGTGCGCACGCTCGACGGCATTGCCGAAACCGTCAAGTTCCCCCTGCCCAAGGGCCTGAAGCTCGAAGGCGAAGCCGAAGTCAACCTGGCCCACCTGCGTTAAGCAAGTCAAATAAAAAAGGAGCTGCCTGCGTACTTTTTTAGACGTTTTCATATATGTTTGTATATGAAAACCTTTTAAAGCGCACGCAAGCAGCTATCATTTAATTAATCTTTCTTTTCCGTCCATGCTTGATCCCACCCTGCTGCGCAAAGACCTGCCCGGCGTCATCGCCCGCCTGAGCACGCGCAAGAACCCCCAGCCCTATCTGGACGAAGCCGCCTTCACCGCGCTGGAAGCCGAGCGCAAAGCCATCCAGACCCGCACCGAAGAGCTGCAATCGCAGCGCAACACCGCCAGCAAGCAAATCGGCCAGCGCAAGGCCAAGGGCGAGCCTGCCGACGAGCTGATGGCGCAAGTGACCAGCATCAAGGACGAGCTGGAGGCATCCGCCGCCCGGCTTGACGCTATCCAGCAAGAGCTGCATGCCCTGCTCATGGCCGTGCCCAACCTGCCGCACGCCAGCGTGCCCGTCGGTGCCGACGAAGCTGCCAACGTCGAAGTGCGCCGCTGGGCACCCCACGGCCTGGCCCCGCGCGCATTCGACTTTCCCGTGCGCGACCACGTCGCCCTGGGCGAGCCGCTGGGCCTTGACTTTGAAATGGGCGCCAAGCTCGCCGGTGCGCGCTTTTCCTTCATGCGCGGCCCCATCGCCCGCCTGCACCGCGCGCTCGCGCAGTTCATGCTCGACGTGCAAACCCAGCAGCACGGCTACACCGAGTGCTACACCCCCTACATCGTGGGTGCAGCCACCTTGCGCGGCACCGGCCAGCTGCCCAAATTCGAGGCCGACCTCTTCGCCGCCAGCAAAGGCGGGCAGGAAGCGCTGGCGGATGAAAGCGCTGAATCGCTCTACCTCATCCCCACGTCCGAAGTCACCCTCACCAGCGTCGTCGCGGGCGACATCGTGGCCGAAGCCGATCTGCCCCTCAAGCTCACCGCCCACACCCCCTGCTTTCGCTCCGAGGCGGGCAGCGCGGGCCGCGACACGCGCGGCTTGATCCGCCAGCACCAGTTCGACAAGGTGGAAATGGTGCAAATCACCCGCCCCGACCAAAGCGACGACGCGCTGGAGCAAATGGTCGGCCACGCCGAAGCCGTGCTGCAAAAGCTGGAGCTGCCCTACCGCGTCGTGCTGCTGTGTACCGGCGACATGGGCTTTGGCAGCGCCAAGACCTACGACCTGGAAGTGTGGGTGCCCGCGCAAGACACCTACCGCGAAATCTCCTCCGTCAGCAACTGCGAAGCCTTCCAGGCCCGCCGCATGCAGGCCCGCTTCAAGAACGCCCAAGGCAAGAACGAACTCGTGCACACCCTCAACGGCAGCGGCCTGGCCGTCGGCCGCGCCTTGGTCGCCCTGCTCGAAAACCACCAGCAGCCAGACGGCAGCATCGCCATCCCCCCCGCCCTGCGCCCCTACTTGGGCGACCTGGACACGCTTCGCCCCTGATACAATCGCCGGTTCGACACGAAACACAGGAGAGGTGGCAGAGTGGTCGAATGCGCCGGACTCGAAATCCGGTATACAGTTTCACTGTATCGAGGGTTCGAATCCCTCCTTCTCCGCCAGTAATAAAGAAAGCCCGCTACTTTAAAGGTAGCGGGCTTTTTTGTTCAAAAGCGCTCGCCAGCGCGTGGACAATGGCAACCGTGCAGGCACCTGATACCGATTTCCCTCACCCCTCCGCACCCCTGCTGGACGCGCGCGGCCTGGTGGGCGAGCGTGGCGGCTTGCTGTTGTGGGGGCCGCTTGACGTGGCCGTGCATTCGGGCAGCGCGCTGCACATCACCGGCCCCAATGGCTGCGGCAAGACCACGTTGCTGCGCACGCTGGCGGGCCTGCGCGCCCCGGCGGCAGCGGCGTCGCTGCGGCTGTGCGCCGATGTGTGGTGGGTAGGCCATGCCAGCGCTTTGGCCGAAGAGCTGGACGCCGTGCTCAATCTGCGCCTGCTGCTGGGTGTGGCCGCTGCCGGGCATGTGGATGCGGCGGCGCTGGCCGCGCATTTGCGCGCGCAGGGTGTGCCGCCGGGCCGCCCGGTGCGGCTGCTGTCAGCCGGGCAGCGGCGCAAGCTGGCGCTGTCTCCGCTCGCGCTGGTGCCGCGCCGTTTGTGGCTGCTGGATGAACCCTTCGACGCGCTGGACGCTGCCGCCTGCGCGGCGCTGGCCGCGCTGGCCGCGCGCCATGTGGCGGGCGGCGGTGCGGTGGTGCTGACCAGCCACCAGCCGCTGCCCGCGGGCTTTCCGCTGCATGAAGTGCTGGCCTTGTCGCCCGTGCAGGGCTGCAGCACGGTGTCCGCATGACGGGTCATGTGCTGCGGGCCATCTTTGCCCGTGAATGGGCGCAGGCGGTGCGCCAGCCGGCTGATCTCGCCTGGCATGCGCTGTTCTTTGCCGTGGTGGCGGCGCTGTTTCCGCTCTCGCTCAAGCCCGATGCCGCCACCCTGCGCCTGCTGGCCCCCGGCGTGTTGTGGGTGGGCGCGCTGCTGGCGGTGCTGCTGGCGTCGGCGCGCATGTTTCAGGACGAGCTGAAAAGCGGCTGGATCGACCAATGGCTGCTCACCAGCATGGCCACGGGCGTGCCGCTGGCGCTGATGGTGGCCGCGCGGCTGGCCGCGCAGTGGCTGCTGGCGGCGTTGCCGGTGCTGGCCGTGGCCCCGCTGCTGGCGCTGCAATTTGGTCTGGGCGCATGGCCGTTGGCCGTGCTGATGGGGGCGCTGGCGCTGGGCACGGCGGTGCTGGTGCTCATCACCGGCGTGGCGGCGGCGCTGGCCGGGGGCTTGCGCGGCGCGGCGATGCTGGTGATGCTGATCGTGCTGCCGCTGGCCGCGCCCGTGGTCATCTTCGGCGCGCAGGCGGTGCATGCGGCGCTGCAAGGGCACTCACCCGTGGCCGACCTGGCCCTGCTGGGTGCCATGCTGGCGGTGCTGGCGCTGGTGTGCCCGCTGTTGGCGGCGGTGGGGCTGCGGGCGGCGGTGGAGGGGTGACTCGCATGCTGTTGGCGGAAATGGCCTGGAGAAGCTGGCGGCAGGGGTGCTGCGCATCAACCCACGTCATCCCGTGCCCGAACTTTTCATGCGCAAGGCGCGCAGCTATCAGCGCCGATGGCCGTGGCTGACGGTGGTTGAGCCGTGTGAATAACGTTGAATATCAAGAAAGCTCTTCATGCCCGCAACCGCCCGTTTGAGTGTGACCTTGGATAGCGCCGACATGAACCTGCTGGCATTGGGTGCCGCGCTCGTTGGTACCACGGTGCCCGCTTTCGTGCGCGCGGCGGCGCAGGAGAAGGCGCAGCAGTTGATGGATCGGCAGGCGCGGCTTGAAATGAGTGCGCGTGACACCCTGGCCTTGGCTCAGGCACTTGCCCAGCCCTGTCAGCCCAATGCCGCGCTGCAACGTGCGTTGCAAGCCGCCAGCGCCGTCAAGCGCGTTTGACCCGCCGTTCAACCCTGCGCGATACCGGCCCGGCGCAATCTTGATACGCGTCAAAAAATGAGCCAAGTCAAGGTTCGGCGAGCACTCTCTCGCTAGAGTCGCTCGCATGGCTTTGCCCCCTACGCTGTTCCACTTTGCCGCCCCCAAGCGCCTGCACGCGCTGGCTGGGCGCTGGGTGCGGCCTTGCCTGTGGCTGGCGTTGGCGCTGCTGCTGCCCGGCCTGTGGCTGGCGCTGGTGGCCACGCCTGCCGACGCTGTGCAGGGCGAGGGCTACCGCATGCTGTACGTGCATGTGCCGGCGGCGTGGATGTCGATGTGGATTTACGCCGCCATCGCGTTCTGGAGCTTCGTTGGCCTGGTGTGGCGCACGCGCGCTTCGCACCTGATGGCGCACGCGCTCGCGCCCACGGGGGCGGTGTTCGCCTTCTTGTCGCTGGCCACTGGCGCGCTGTGGGGCAAGCCGATGTGGGGCACCTGGTGGGTGTGGGATGCGCGGCTGACCACGTCGCTGCTGCTGCTGTTCATCTACCTGGGCTATCTGGCCCTCTTGCGTGCGCACGAAGGCCGCGCCAGCGCTGACCGGCCCTGCGCCGTGCTGGGGCTGCTGGGGGCGCTGAATCTGCCGGTCATCTACTTTTCGGTGCATTGGTGGAACACGCTGCACCAGGGTGCCAGCATCACGCCCGGCGGCGCGAGCATGCCCACGGCCACGCTGGCTGGGCTGCTGCTGATGGCGGGCGCGGCCTGGGCGTGGACGTGTGCCACCGCCTTCAAGCGCGTGCAACTGCTGATCGAAGAGCGCGAGGCGCACACGCGCTGGTTGCAGGCGCTGCAACAGCCTGCGGAAGATGCTTCTTTTTCAATAGCTACTCGCGCTTTGCCAGCGGGCGCCAATCGTTGAAAACACCATGAGTTTCATGCAACCCTGGTTTAGCGACTTTCAAGCCTTCGTGCAAATGGGCAGGCACGGTGCCTATGTGTGGCCCGCCTTCGGCATCACGGCGCTGGCGCTGGCGTGGGAGTGGTGGGCGCTGCGGCGGCGCGCGCGCGCCGTGCGCCTTGCGGAGGGCACGCCATGAGCACCCCCGCCCTGCCTTCGGCCTGGACGCCGCGCCGCAAGCGCCTGCTGTTCATCAGCGCGGCCTTGCTGCTGGGCGGCATGGCGCTGGCGCTGGTGCTGCGCGCGTTCAGCGACAACCTGGTGTTTTTCCTCACCCCCACGCAGGTGGCGCAAGGCCAGGCGCAGGGCAAGGACGGGGTGCGCATCGGCGGCATGGTGCAGGAGGGCTCCATCCAGCGGCTGGGCGGCACCGATCTGGAAGTGCGCTTTGTGCTGATGGACAGCGCGCACACCGTGCCCGTGGTCTATCGCGGCGTGCTGCCCGATCTGTTCGTCGAAGGCAAGGGCGCGGTCGCGCAAGGCCGCCTGGATGCCCAGGGCCGGCTCGTCGCCAGCGAGGTGCTGGCCAAGCACGACGAGAACTACGTGGCACCGGGCATCGAGGTGCACAAGCCTTGATGGGTTCATTACAATTTATAAAAAAGTAAGGAATCAAGATGCAGGAATCCACCCTCACCCTCAAAGGCCAGACCACGGTGCCGCAAGCCATTCGCGACGTGCTGAATGCGCAGCCGGGCACCAAGCTGCGCTGGCATGCCATGCCTGATGGGGCGGTGGTCGTGCGGGCCAAGAACCGCTCGATTCTCGAACTGGCGGGCATGCTCAAGGCACCGGCAGGACGCAAGGTCAAGGTCGCCGAGATGAACGCATGGGCGCATCCGCCCGGCGAATGAACCAGGGACATGGCGGCGCTCGACACCAACATCCTCGTGCGTTATCTCGTGCGGGACGATGCGCGCCAGCTTGCGTTGGCGCGCGGCCTGATGGCACGTGCCGTGCGAGCGGGTGACACCTTGTTCGTGCCGGTGACGATCGTGATCGAGCTGGAGTGGGTGCTGCGCGCCAGCTTCGGTTTTGCCAAGCCGGACATCCTGGCAACGATGGCGGCGCTGTTGTCTGCCGCAGAGCTGTCGATCGAATCCGAATCTGCCGTTGAGGTGGCACTTCGCCTGTACGAGCAAGGTCGTGCGGATTTTGCCGACGGCGTTCACGTCGGTCTGGCTTGGCAGGCGGGCGAAGCACCGCTTTGGACCTTCGACAAGGCGTGCGCAAAGCTCGAAGGTGCCGCCTGGTTGACGGAATGAAAAAGACCCCATGCTCCCCGAACTTGCCCACCTTCTATTGATTTTTGCCTTCATCGCGGCGGCTGCGCAGGCGTGGGCGGGCCTGGCTGCGCAGGCGCAGCCGCGCCTGGCGTGTGTGGCGCTGGCGTGGCAGGCGGGGGCGCTGGCTGTGGCTTTCGTGTTGCTGGGCGTGGCCTTTGTGCAGGACGACTTCTCGGTGGTGTATGTGGTGCAGCACGGCCACCGCGATTTGCCCCTGCTCTACAAGATCTCCGCCATCTGGGGTGGGCACGAAGGCTCGCTGCTGCTGTGGGTGCTGATACTGGCGGGCTGGTCGGTGCTGGCGGCGTGGTGGCTGCCGCTGGCAGCCAGCCGCACGGAAAGCGCTGCGGGCCCACAGGCGCATGAAGCGGCTTACGCCACGCGCGTGCTGGGTTTTCTCGGCTTGGTGTCGCTGGCCATGCTGGCCTTCGTGTTGCTCACCTCCAACCCCTTCGTGCGCCTGCTGCCCGCCGCTGACGAGGGGCAGAGTCTGAACCCGCTGCTGCAAGACCTGGGGCTGGCGCTGCACCCGCCGCTCTTGTACCTGGGCTATGTGGGCACGGCGGTGCCGTTTGCGATGGTGATGGCCGTGCTAGCCTATGGCACGCGCGAAAAATGGGTCAGGGCCATGCGCCCCTTCGTGCTGATCGCCTGGGGGTTTCTGTCGCTGGGCATTGCGCTGGGTTCGTGGTGGGCTTATTACGAACTGGGCTGGGGCGGCTGGTGGTTCTGGGACCCGGTGGAAAACGCCTCGTTCATGCCCTGGCTGGTGCTGGCCGCACTGGCGCACACGCTGGTGGTGCGCGAAGGCCGCCGTGCGTTGCCGCACTGGACGGCGGTGCTCGCCATTGGCGCGTTCATGCTGGCGCTGCTGGGGCTGTTTCTGGTGCGCTCGGGCGTGATCACTTCGGTGCATGCTTTTGCCACCGATCCGCGCCGGGGCGTGTTCTTGCTGGGCTTGATTGCGGGTTTTCTGCTGGGTGCGATGGGCCTGTATGCGCGCCACGCCGAGCGCCTGCACGATGCGCGCGGGCCACTGCCCACGGCGCTGGCGTCGCGCGAAACGGGCGTGCTGCTTAACAACCTGCTGCTCATCGTCTCGTGTGCCACGGTGCTGCTGGGCACGCTGTATCCGCTGGCCATGGACGCATTGAACCTGGGCAAGATCAGCGTGGGGCCGCCGTATTTCGAGGCGGTGCTGGCACCTGTGTATCTGGCGCTGCTGGCGCTGCTGGTGCCCGCCGCGTGGCTGCGCTGGGGCCGAGGCATGCAAGGCGGCGCGCGCCGCTGGATGTGGGGATTGATCGTTTTATTTTTAATAGCATCTGGCACCTGTTCAGTGACGCTTTACAGCGTTTTTTCTCAAGTCAAACCACTGGTGGCGCTGACGCTGGCGCTGGCCGCGTGCGTGGCGCTGGCCACGGGTGTGTGGGCGCTGCGGCAGTGGCGCAAGGGCGGCTTGACTGCATCGCAGTGGGGCATGGTCACGGCGCACCTGGGCGTGGCGGTGTTTGCTGCGGGCGTGGCGGTGGTGGGCGGCCACGGTGTGGAGCGCGATGTGCGCATGACCCCCGCCGTGACCAAGGACGGCACGCCCGCGCCCGATGCCGCCGCCGCGCAACACGCCATCGGCGGCTGTGCGCTGACCTTCGAGCGCGTGCAGCCCGAGCGCGGCCCCAACTACACGGCGCTGCGCGGCGTGTTCACCCTCGACTGCGCGGCCAATGGCGGCAGCGCCCGCACGCTGCACGCCGAAAAGCGCAACTACACCGGCAGCGCCATGCCCATGACCGAAAGCGCCATCGACTGGGGTTTGGGCCGGGACATTTATGTGGCGCTGGGCGAGCCGCTGGAGGGCACGCCCTACGGCGCGTGGAGCGTGCGCGTGCAATACAAGCCGCTGATGCGCTGGGTGTGGATCGGCGTGGTGTGGATGGCGCTGGGGGCTTTCGTTGCGGCGGCGGCGCGGCGTTATCGGCCTCGGCGCGTGGCGGCGGCTGGCCGCGTGCAGGCACCGGATCCAGCGCCCGTCGTTGCGCAGGAGGCTTCATGAGTCACGGCCACTCGCTCGCCGCATCCGATGTGCAGGCGGCTGGCACGCGCCGCCGCTGGGGCTTGTGGGCCGCCTTCGGGGCGATGGCTGCACTGCTGGTGCTGCTGGCCGTGGGGCTGACGCGCGACCCGCGCGAGCTGCCCAGCGCGCTCATCGGCCAGCCCTGGCCCGCGCGCGCGCTGCCTGTGCTGGAAGCGCCCGAGCACCGCATGGGGCCGGCCGACTGGCGCGGCAAGGCGCGCTTGGTCAACCTGTGGGCGTCATGGTGCGTCACCTGCCTGCAAGAACACCCTGAGCTGACGCGCCTGTCAAAACAGCTCGCCGCGCAAGGCCATGCCGACCAGTTGCTTGGCCTCAACTACAAGGACAAACGCGCCGACGCCCTGGGCTGGCTCGGGCGGCATGGCAACCCGTTCTTTGCCTCGGTGGTCGATGAGGACGGGCGGCTGGGCATTGACCTGGGCGTGTATGGCGCGCCCGAGACCTTTGTCGTCGACGCGCAAGGCGTCATCCGCTTCAAGCACGTGGGCGCGCTGACCGACGAGATCATCCGCACGCGCATCGTGCCGTTGCTGGAGGCAGGCCGATGATTTTCAAACGTTTCAAGCCTTTTGCGTTTGTAAATAAAGCGCTGACAGCTATTTTTATAGTAGCGTACTTCAGCGTTGCCCATGCCGACGAGCTGGCCGACCGCATGCACACGCTCACGCAGGATCTGCGCTGCCTGGTGTGTCAGAACGAGTCGCTGGCCGACTCGCACGCGCCGCTGGCGATGGACTTGAAACGCGAGATCCGCACCCTGATGGAGCAAGGCCAGAGCGACGCGCAGATCCGCGACTTTCTGCTGGCCCGCTACGGCGACTTCGTCAACTACCAGCCGCCGCTGCGTGCCAGCACTTTGCTGCTGTGGGTGGGGCCGCTCTTGCTGCTGGGCGCAGGCGGCTTCATCGTGTGGCGCACGGTGCGCCAGCGCGCAGCGCCCGATGGCGCTGCCGAGGACGCGCAGGAGACAGACGCATGAGCGCCACCGCCATGATCTGGGCCTTCGACTGGCTTTGGCCTTTCGTGCTGGGTGCAATGGCGCTGGTGGCCGTGTTCACCGCGTCGCTGTCGTGGGCAGTTGCGCCAACGCAGGGCGATGGCGGCGCGCGACGCACCTGGTTGCTCACACTGGCTGTGCCCTTGCTGGTGATGGCGCTGTATGCCGCCTTGGGCAACCCGCGCGGGCTGAACCCGCGAGACCGCCACCCGACGCCGGACGAATCCGCCGAAACCATGGTGGACAAGCTGGCCGACCGCCTGAAGGCGCAGCCCGACAACCCCGCAGGCTGGCTCATGCTGGCGCGCAGCTACAAGGTGCTGCAACGCCACGCCGACGCCGCCGAAGCGTTCGAGCACGCCAGGCCGCTGGCCTGGGACGACGTGGAGACGATGGCCGAATGGACCGAGGCGCGCATCCTCAGCCAGGGCCAGCGCTTCGACCGCCGCAGCCAGGAGTTGCTGGCCCGCGCCATGAGCCTGGAGCCTGACGACCCCGGCGTGCTCATGCTGCGCGGACTGGCCGCGCTTGACCGGGGCGACACCCAGGCCGCGCATGGCGTGCTGATGCAGTTGAGCAATCTCTACCCTGAAGACAGCGCCGACCGCCAGGCGCTTGACGCCGCGTTGACGCAACTGGCCGAAGGGCGTGATCCGCGCGTGCAGGGTGCGGGTGCACACACTGGCGCGGGTGCAGGTGTTGCGCTGCCAGTGCCTGCATCAAGTCAATGATCGACCCGCGCCGCCGCTCCTTTCTGCGCGGGCGCATGGCCGAAGCCGCTGCGCCGCAGGCACCTGCCGTGCAGCGTCCGCCCTGGGCGCTGGCCGAGGCGCGCTTTGCCGAGCAGTGCACGCGCTGCCACGCCTGCGTCACGGCCTGCCCGCGCGGCGTGCTGGCCGTGGGTGACGGCGGCTTTCCAGCGGTGGACTTCAGCGCGCAAGGCTGCGACTTCTGCGGCGCCTGCGACACCGCCTGCGCGCCACGGGCGCTCAACCGCGCCGCCGCCGAAGCGGCGCACGGCCCCGATGCGCTCCGCGCCGCCTGGCCCGGCTGGCAAGTGCGCATCGCGCCTCACTGCCTGGCGCTGCAAAAGGTGGAATGCCGCACCTGCGGCGACGCCTGCGATGCGCGCGCCATCCGCTTTCGGCCCGCGCTGGGCGGCATTGCGCAAATGCAGCTTGACCCGCAGGCCTGCACCGCCTGCGGTGAGTGCGTGGCGGTTTGCCCCGTGGGCGCCGCTGCTATGGTGCCGCGCTCAGTGGCCTCAAGCTGAACCCAGGAACAAGCCGACCTTGCTTGGCTGCCTCGCGCCGTTGGGCTTGCGCCTGCACACATCGGGGCATCCCACATACTCCCGACCTGCATGTCTTGCAGCGCACGTCTGAAGCGCGGAAAAGCCATATACCCCCAAAAAAAACAAGGCCACGCGATGTGTACATGCACAAACCCGCTGGGGAAAGGCGCGGGCAGCTTTCAGGCGGCGTGCTTTTCGGTGCTGTTGGTGGCGCGTTCGGTGGGTGCGTGGGCGGCGTCGATCCAGCGGATGAAGCGTGCGGGCACGCCGCCCACGATGGCGTTGTCGGGCACGTCCTTGGTGACCACCGCGTTGGCCGCGACCACGGCGTTTTCGCCAATGGTCACGCCGGGCATGACCGACACCGCCGCGCCCAGCCAGGCGCCGCGCCGGATGACGATGGGCGCGCACCAGGTGGCGTGCCGCCGCGCCGGATCGAGCGGGTGATTGATGGTGACCAGGTTGACCTTGGGGCCGATCAGCACGTCGTCTTCGATCGTGATGCCGCCGCGGTCCATGAACTCGCAGGCGTGGTTGACGAAGACGTTGCGGCCGATGCGGATGTTCTTGCCGAAGTCCGTGTAGAAGGGCTGCATCAGCCAGAAAGACTCATCGACCGGCCGGCCGGTGAGGCGCTCGAACAGCGCGCGCATCTCGTCCGGGCCGTGGTAGCCGGTGTTCATCTCGGCGATGACTTTTTGCGCTTCGGTGATCAGCTCGGCGATGCGGGGGTATTGCGGGTCGGCGCCGGAGATGACTTCGCCGGCGAGTTCGCGAGCAAAGATGTCGGCGGGCTGGGGTTGCGGTGGCCGCTCGGTCATGGTGGTGGTTTTCATGCTCTTGCTCTTTACTGTGCGCGCTCGATGCGAATGCGCGTGGCACCGCGCAGCGCGGCGGTGGCGTCGCCTTCGAAGCGCCCGAGGTAGACCAGGCCCGGCGGCACGCTGGGGCCGTCGCCATGGAACAGCGCCAGGTTGCCCCACGGCGCGTAATAGGTGATGTCGCCCGGCCGGCCGGTGTGCGCGGCGCCGGCTTCGTCGGGCAGGCGAAAGGGCAGCTTGGCGATCTTTTCGGTGCCCTCGTAGTCCTGCAGCGTCAGCGACAAGGGCAGGTGCGCGGCCAGGGCGCGCGCGGCGGGGCTGCTGGCGAGCGTGGCCCGAAATGGCTGATCGTTGAGGACGATGGTCAAGGTCATGGTGCTCTCGCGGCGCGACTTGGGTGGGGTGACCCAAAACGCATCAGGCCAGGTGTTGCTTGAAGAAGCCGTCGATGCGCTCGAAGGGGATCTTCTGCAGGTTGTCGTACAGATCGACGTGGCTGGCGCCGGGGACGATGAGCAGTTCCTTCGGCTCGGCCGCCGCCGCATAGGCGGTCTCGCTGAAGTAGCGCGAGTGCGCCTTCTCGCCGTGAATGATCAGCAGCGGGCGCGGCGAGATTTCGGCGATGTAGGTCAGGATCGGCATGTTCATGAACGACAGCGGTGTCGTCTGCGACCACGAATTGCCTGAGTTGACCGCACGCGGGTGGTAGCCGCGCGGCGTCATGTAGTAGTCGTGGTAATCGACCAGAAACTGCGCCTCGCCACCGCTGAGTTTGTTGTAGGCCGGCTGGTAGGCGGGCGTGCCCTTTTCCGCATCCACCCAGCGCTGGCGACTGAGTTGCTCCAGCGTCTTGGCGCGCTCGGCCGGCGTCACGCTGTCGTTGTAGCCCTTGGACATGACGCGCGTCATGTCGTACATGGTGCTGGCCACCACCGCCTTCACGCGCTTGTCGACGGCGGCGGCGTTCAGCGCCATGCCACCCCAGCCGCACACGCCGATCATGCCGATGCGTTCGCGGTCCACCTGCGGCAGCAGGCCGATGAAGTCGACCGCGGCGCTGAAGTCTTCGGTATTGATGTCGGGCGAGGCGACGTTGCGCGGCTGGCCGCCGCTTTCACCGGTGTACGAACCATCGAAAGCCAGCGTGACGAAGCCGCGCTCGGCCAGGGTCTGCGCGTACAGGCCCGATGCCTGCTCCTTCACGGCACCGAACGGCCCGCCGACGACGATGGCGGGCAGCCGCCCGGCCGCGCGCGCCTTGGGCTGGTACAGGTCGGCCGCCAGGGTGATGCCGTAGCGGTTGGTGAAGGTGACTTTCTGGTGATCGACTTTCGGGCTTTGCGGGAAAACCTTGTCCCATTTTTTCGTGAGTGTCATGGCGGGGGCGGTGCTGGGGGTGGATCGGGTGGCGGCTTGGGCCACGGCGGTGGTGGCGGCCAGGGCCGCGCCGCCGATGGACAGGGCGCCTTGCAGTGCGCGGCGGCGGGACAGGGTGGGGGTCATGCTTGTCGGCTCCTTTTGAAACTGTGGCTGCGCAATGGGTGCAGCGATGGAGCGAATTCTGGGCCCTGGGTGAGGCTTTGCCTAGATGATGAATACTTATCAGGCTTATTAGCGAAGATTCATAATCCATGCATGGCACGACGCAACCTGAACGATCTGCTGGCCTTCGTCACCGTGGCGCGCGAGGGCAGCTTTACCCGCGCGGCGGCCACGCTGGGCGTGACGCAATCGGCCCTCAGCCAGGCCGTGCGCGGGCTGGAGGAGCGCCTGCAAATCCGCCTTCTGACGCGCACCACGCGCAGCGTGGCGCCCACCGGCGCGGGCGAGCGGCTGGCACGCGCCATTGGCCACCGCTTTGACGAGATCGAGGCCGAGCTGCACGCGCTGACCGAGCTGCGCGACAAGCCCGCGGGCACGGTGCGCATCACCTGCGGCGATGGCGTGTTGCAAACCATTTTGCTGCCCAAGCTGACGCCGCTGGTGCGCGACTATCCCGAGATCAGCTTCGAGTTCGACGTCAACTACGGCTTTCGCGACATCGTGGCCGACCGCTTCGATGCCGGCGTGCGGCTGGGCAGCACCATCGACCGGGACATGATCGCCATGCCTATCGGGCCACGGCTGTCGATGGTGGTGGCCGGTTCACCCGGGTATTTCGCGCGCCACCCGCAGCCAAAGACGCCACACGATCTGGCGGCGCACCGCTGCATCAACCAGCGCATGGTCAGCTCGGGCGGGCTGTACGTGTGGGACTTTGCCAGGCGCGGCAAGGCGGTGAACGTGCGGGTCGATGGGCCGCTGATCTTCAACACCACGGCGCCGCAGATCGACGCCGCGCTGGCCGGCCTGGGCCTGGTGCTGCTGCCCAGCGACGAATTGCGCGCGCACCTGGACAGCGGCGCGCTGGTGCGCGTGCTGCAAGACTGGTGCCCGCCGTTTGACGGCTACCACCTGTACTACCCCAGCCGGCGCCAGCCCTCGCCGGCCTTCAGCCTGGTGCTGGACGCGCTGCGCCTGAAGGTGCCCGCGACGGGCTGACCGCCCCCCGCGCCTTCAGTACGCCGGTGCCTCGACCTCGGGCTTGCCCAGGTCGGCCGGATTGGCCTTGGGCGCGCCAATGTGCTGCTCGATGGGCGGCAGGGTGTGGGCCACGCCCTTGTGGCAGTCGATGCAGGTCATGCCGCTGGTCAGGCCGGCCTGGTGGTGGCGGCCGCTGCGCGAGTTCTGCTCTGAAAAGTCCATGAACTCGAAGTGGTGGCAGTTGCGGCATTCGCGGCTGTCGGTGCGCTTCATGCGCGCCCATTCGTTGCTGGCCAGTTGCGCGCGCTTGGCGTTGTATTTTTCGGGCGTGTCGATGCTGCCCAGCAGGTGGTGCCACACCTCGTTGCTGGCCTGGATTTTGCGGATGATCTTGTGCGTCCACTCCTTGGGCACGTGGCAGTCGGGGCAGGTGGCGCGCACGCCGGTGCGGTTCTGGTAATGGACGGTGTTGCGGTATTCGACGTAGACGTTTTCGTACATCTCGTGGCAGGAGATGCAGAACTCTTCGCGGTTGGTCCATTCCATGGCGGTGTTGAAGGCACCCCAGAACAGGATGCCGGCGACGAAGGCCGAGGAGAGGATGGCAAAGCGCCGCGTGCGCACCATGTCCAGCAGGCGGCCCATGAAGCCTTTGCGCGCGGGGGCGTCGGTCTCGGGTGGGGTGGATTTGGGGTCGGTCATGAAATAGGCCTTTTGCGCTGATGGGGCGGGCGCTGGAAGCTATGTTTATTGCAGTCCACGGGCGCGGGTGAAGGTGTTGTCGACCAAAGGCTTGGCGTCGGTTTGCGGCACGTGGCAGGCGGTGCAGAAGTAGCGGCGCGGGCTGATGTTGTCCAGCTCCTGCCCTTCGCGGGTGCGAAAGTGGGTGACGCTCACGCGCGTGGCGCCGCTTTGGCGCGCGCGCTGAAAGGCGTGGCAGTCCATGCACTTGTTGAAGTTCTTGGTGATCTGGTAGCCGTTGATGGTGTGGGGGATCAGCGGCGGCTGCTGCACAAAGTCGCGCTCGTGCGGGGGGCGGTCGCGCTCTTGCCGCGCGGGGTTGATGGGCAGGGCCTGGTCGAGCGGCGCGCCGCCGCGCAGCGAGTCGAGCTGCACGGGGCCGCTGGGCGCGGCGTTGGCGGCTGCCGATGGGGCGGTTTGCGCGGGGGCGGTGGCCGAGAGGGTCAGCGCGCCGGCGATCAACAGGGCTTTGAGCAGGTGCAAGGTGGCTCTCATCAGTCTCTCCGGGTATCGAAACGGTGGGTGAAAACAAAGACGTTCTTGCTGCACACGTCCAGGCAGCGGCCGCAGTTGGTGCATTCGGACGTGGCGATGACGGGGCTGGCGCCCTGCTTGCCTTTGAGCGGCACGGGGATGATGTGCGGCTCGGGGCAGACGGCGTAGCAGTCGGCGCAGTCGTTGCATTGCGACGAGTGGCGTGCCGACACGCGCAACAGGCTCTTGCTGCCGATGAGCTGGTAGGCCGCGCCCATGGGGCAGACGTGGCCGCACCAGCCGCGCGGGGCCACCAGCAGGTCGAACAAAAACACGGCGGCCACGGCACCCCAGGCCAGCACGCCGCCGAAGATGAGGGCGCGGTGCGCCATGCTGACGGGGTTGACCGATTCCCACACCGTCATGCCGGTGAGGGCGCTGGCGGCCAGCACCGCGCCCAGCAGCCACAGGCGCAGGCTGCGTCTGGGCGCGCGCCCGGTGGCGATGTTGAGGCGGCGGCGCAGCCAGGCGGCGGTGTCGGTCACGGGGTTGATGGGGCACACCCACGAGCAGAACACGCGCCCGCCCACCAGGGCGTAGAAGGCGATGACTATTGATCCGCCCAGCAGCGCGGTCAGCTCGGGCCAGTGGCGCGTGGCGATGACTTGCGCCAGCAAAAACGGGTCGGTCAGCGGCAGCACGCCCAGCGTCATGCTGGACGAGAGGTTGCCCTTGACGAGCCACACGCCCGCCAGCGGCCCCAGCATGAAAACGCCCAGCACGGCCAGTTGCGACAGCCGCCGCAGCACCAGCCATTGGTGGGCCTTCCACCAGCCTTTGTCGCGGATGGCTTCTTCGCCCACTTGCAGGGCGTGGGGTGCATGAGCGTGGGACGCGACCGTGTTCATGGCGCGGCGGGTGACTGGCCACCGAGGATGGATGGCGGCTGGTAGGGTTGCTCGCCCGAGCGCAGCGGGGCCAGGTCGCCCTGGCGCGGCACGTCGGGCAGGCGCTGGGTGGGCTGGTCGAAGCTGGGCAGGCCGGGCGTGGCCTCGACTTTTTCGCCGCTGCGGGTCTGGCCCACGTGGCCCACGTCGCTGCGCTGAACGACGTTGCGGCGGTAGTGGCGGCCCAGCTCGCCGCGCGCCACGTGCTGGGGCACGACCTTGATGGCGGCTTCTTCCAGCACGCAGCTTTTTTCGCACATGCCGCAGCCGGTGCAGCGCTCGGCATGCACGGTGGGCAGCAGCATGGCGTGGCGGTCGCTGCGCGGGTTGCTCATGCGCTCGAGCGTGATGGCTTCGTCGATCACCGGGCACACGCGGTAGCACACGTCGCAGCGCAGGCCCAGAAAGTTCAGGCAGTTCTCCTGGTCGATCAGCACCGCCGTGCCCATGCGGGCCTGGGTGATGTCGGTCAGCGCGGGGTCAAGCGCGCCGGTGGGGCAGGCCTTGACGCAGGGAATGTCCTCGCACATCTCGCAGGGGATGGCGCGGGCTTCGAAATACGGCGTGCCGATGGCCACGCCCGCCGCCATGCCGTCGCCCCAGGCGGAGAGCTTGAGGTTTTGCGGCGGGCAGTCGCGCACGCACAGGCCACAGCGCACGCAGGCACCCAGAAAGTCTGCTTCCGCAATGGCACCCGGTGGGCGAATGGCCTGCGCGGGCCGCGCCACCGCAGGGCGCGCCACCACCGCCGCACCGCCCGCGATGAGCGCGGCGGTGGCGGCGGTGGCGCTGCCTTGCAGGAGGGTGCGGCGGTTGATGGACATGGACTTCAAACTTCTTTGAACGCAAAAGTCGCCAAGATCACGCAAAAGACGCAGAAAAACGATTCAATCTTTTTGGCGGGTTTTGCGAAACCTCTGCGCCCTTTGCGTTCAATGGACTTTCTTCAAGCCTTCACCACCTTCACGGCGCACTTCTTGAAGTCGGTCTCTTTCGAGATCGGGCAGGTGGCGTCGAGCGTGAGTTTGTTGATGAGGCGGCTTTCGTCGAAGAAGGGCGCGTAGATCAGCCCGCGCGGCACCTTGTTGCGGCCACGGGTTTCGAGCTGCATGAGCACTTCGCCCCGGCGCGAGACGGCCTTGACCTGCATGCCGCGTTGCAGCTTGCGGTCCTTGGCGTCGTCGGGGTGCATGTAGAGCACGGCCTCGGGCACGGCGCGGTGCAGCTCGGGCACGCGGCGCGTCATGCTGCCGGTGTGCCAGTGCTCCAGCACGCGGCCCGTGCAGAACCACAGGTCGTAGTCCTTATCGGGTGCCTCGGCGGCAGGCTGGTAGGGCAGGGCGAAGATCACGGCCTTGCCGTCCTTGTGGCCGTAGAACTTGAAGTCCTCGCCCTTCTTCACGTAGGGGTCGTAGCCTTCGCGGAAGCGCCACAGCGTTTCCTTGCCGTCCACCACGGGCCAGCGCAGGCCGCGCTGCTCGTGATAGACATCAAACGGTGCCAGATCGTGCGCGTGGCCGCGACCGAATTCGGCGTATTCCTCGAACAGGCCCTTTTGCAGGTAGAAGCCCAGCTCTTTCGATTCGGCGCTGGCGTAGTCCTTGATGTACTTGCCGTTGACCTTGCTGGTGTCGGCCATGGGGAATTTGTCGACCTTGCCGTTCTTGAACAGCACGTCGAACAGGGTCTTGCCTTTGTATTCGGGTTTTTTGGCGATCAGCTCGGCGGGCCACACCTCTTCGACCTTGAAGCGCTTGGAGAACTCGATGTACTGCCACAGGTCGCTCTTGGCCTGGCCGGGCGCGCTGACTTGCTGGCGCCAGAACTGCGTGCGGCGCTCGGCGTTGCCGTAGGCGCCTTCTTTTTCCACCCACATGGCCGTGGGCAGCACCAAGTCGGCGGCCATGGCGCTGACGGTGGGGTAGGGGTCGCTGACCACGACAAACGCTTTCGGGTTGCGCCAGCCGGGGTAGATCTCGTCGTTGATGTTGGGGCCGGCCTGCATGTTGTTGGTGGTGCTGGTCCAGTAACACAGCAGCTTGCCGTCTTTCAGCGCGCGGCTTTGCGCCACGGCGTGCAGGCCCAGCTTGGCGGGAATGGTGCCTTCGGGCAGCTGCCACAGCTTTTCGGTGATCTGGCGGTGTTCGGGGTTGGTCACCACCATGTCGGCAGGCAGGCGGTGGGCAAAGGTGCCCACTTCGCGCGCGGTGCCGCAGGCCGAGGGCTGGCCCGTCAGGCTGAAGGGGCCGCAGCCGGGCGTGCTGATCTTGCCCGTGAGCAGGTGGATGTTGTAGACCATGTTGTTGGCCCACGTGCCGCGCGTGTGCTGGTTGAAACCCATCGTCCAGAAGCTGACCACCTTGACCTTGGGGTCGGCATACAGCTTGGCCAGGTCTTGCAGCTGCTTGACCGGCACGCCCGAGAGCTTGCTGGTGTATTCGGCCGTGTAGGTGCTGACGAACTTGGCGAATTCCTCGAACGTGATGTCCTTGGCCGCGTTGGGGTTGCCCTTGGGCTTGCCGTCGGCACCGGGGTAGCCGTTTTGCGTGGCGTCTTTTTCCAGCGCATGGCCGGGCCGCAGGCCGTAGCCGATGTCGGTCTCGCCCGCCTTGAAGTTGACGTGCTTCTTGACGAAGTCCTGGTTCACCGCCTTGGTGGTGATGAGGTAGTTGGCGATGTAGTTGAGGATCGCCAGGTCGGTCTGCGGCGCGAAGATGATCGGCTGGTCGGCCAGGTCGTAGCTGCGGTGCTCGAAAGTGGAGAGCACGGCCACCTTGCAGTCGGGGTGCGAGAGGCGCCGGTCGGTGATGCGGCTCCACAGAATGGGGTGCATCTCGGCCATGTTGCTGCCCCACAGCACGAAGGCGTCGGCCTGCTCGATGTCGTCGTAGCAGCCCATCGGCTCGTCGATGCCGAAGGTGCGCATGAAGCCCGTCACCGCGCTGGCCATGCAGTGGCGCGCGTTGGGGTCGATGTTGTTGCTGCGCAGGCCCGCCTTCCACAGCTTGCTGGCGGCATAGCCTTCCCAGATCGTCCACTGGCCGGAGCCGAACATGCCCACGGCGTTGGGGTCGACCTTCAGCGCCTCTTTCCACTTGACGGCCATGATGTCGAAGGCTTCGTCCCAGCTGATGGGGGTGAAATCGCCGTTCTTGTCGTACTTGCCGTTTTTCTTGCGCAACAGCGGCGTCGTCAGGCGATCCTTGCCGTACATGATCTTGGACAGGAAGTAGCCCTTGATGCAGTTCAGCCCGCGGTTGACGGGCGCCTCGGGGTCGCCCTGGGTGGCGACCACGCGGTCGTTTTGCACACCCACCATCACCGAGCAGCCGGTGCCGCAGAAGCGGCAGGGTGCCTTGTCCCAGCGCACGGCGCCGGGGCGCGCGGTGTCTTGCTGCGCCTGTGCGGCCACGGGCAGACCGGCTGCTGCGGCAGCGGCGGTCATGGCTTGGGTCTTGAGGAAGATGCGGCGGTCGGATTTCATCGGGCTTCTCCAGTGCCTTGGGCGGCGCTTGTGGGGACGTTGGAATGGGGGCCGGTGCCTTGGCTGCGGGCGAATTCGCCCACGTTCTGGCGCCATGCGCGAAAGTCGAATGCGTTGGGGGTATCCGGGTCTGCATCGCTGTGCTCGTAGACCAGCGAGAGGTTGTGCACCTCGGGCCATCGGGCAATGGCAGCCATGATGGCGGCGGCAGGCTCGTCGGCGGTGCTTTCGATCACGGCCACCAGGCGACCATCACCAGGGTCGGGCCCCAGATCGACACCGGGCGTGTGCGCCAGGCGCTCGCGCAGTGCGGCCAGCCGGGGCGGCAGGGTGCGGACGACGATGCCGAGAATGCTCATACCTTGCCTGTGTTGGTTAAAAACCCTTATGACGAGTCAGGAGTATCCGGGCGGGCAGCGCCAAAGAACATGATGCGGGTCAAGGAATTGGTTGCTTGGCTGTCGTATCAAGCGGGCACAAAAAAAAGCGGCCCGGAAGCCGCTTTTTTCATGCCGTTTGGCGGAAGAGGTGAGATTCGAACTCACGGACCCTTGCGGGTCGCCGGTTTTCAAGACCGGTGCAATCGACCACTCTGCCACTCTTCCTGTGCCGTTGTGCGCGAGATTCTAGCGGCGGCACGACCGCTGCCACTCGAAAACGACAAACCCGCCGTGGGGCGGGTTTGTGCAAGGCCGTGGGGGCTGAAGTTACTTCAGCTTCACTTCCTTGTATTCGACGTGCTTGCGCGCCTTGGGGTCGAACTTCATGATCGACATTTTTTCGGGCATGGTCTTCTTGTTCTTGCTGGTGGTGTAGAAGTGTCCGGTGCCGGCCGAGGATTGCAGCTTGATTTTTTCGCGTCCGCCTTTGGTAGCCATGATGTCAGCTCCTTCGTGTGATTAGGCTTGACCGCGTGCGCGCATGTCGGCGAGCACGGCGTCGATGCCGTTTTTGTCGATCAGGCGCAGCGCCGCGCTCGATACGCGCAGGCGCACCCAGCGGTTTTCGCTCTCGACCCAGAAACGGCGGTATTGCAGGTTCGGCAGGAACCGGCGCTTGGTTTTGTTGTTGGCGTGGGAAACGTTGTTCCCGACCATGGGCTTCTTGCCCGTGATTTCGCATACGCGTGCCATGTGGATGACTCCGGAAGAAAAAAACAGCCTTGGCTGGACGCCGCTGCGTGGGGTGAACCCGGGGCGCGACTCGCCTTGACTTGACCTCGCCAGATAAGGGGTGGCGGTTGCCCCGTGTCCCGGTTTTTTCGGGAAAAGCCCGCGATTATAGCTGGAAATCAGGCGTTGCTTTCCAGGAATCGCTGCGCGTCGAGCGCGGCCATGCAGCCGGTGCCGGCGCTGGTGATGGCCTGGCGGTAGACGTGGTCTTGCACGTCGCCGGCGGCGAAGACGCCGGGCACGCTGGTCTGGGTGGCAAAGCCTTGCAGGCCGCCCTGGGTGAGGATGTAGCCGCCGTTCATGTCGAGCTGGCCGTCGAAGATGCCCGAGTTGGGTGAGTGGCCGATGGCGATGAACGCGCCCTTCAGCGCGATGTCCTCGGTCTGGCCGCTTTCAACCTGGCGGATGCGGATGCCGGTCACGCCGCTGTCGTCGCCCAGCACTTCATCGAGCGTGAAGAAGGTTTTCAGCTCGATCTTGCCGACGGCGACCTTGTCCATGAGCTTGTCCACGAGGATGGGTTCGGCGCGGAATTTGTCGCGGCGGTGTACCAGGGTGACTTTGCGGGCGATGTTGGAGAGGTAGAGCGCTTCTTCCACGGCGGTGTTGCCGCCGCCGATGACGCATACGTCCTGCTCGCGATAAAAGAAGCCGTCGCAGGTGGCGCAGGCGGAGACGCCGCGGCCCATGAAAGCCTCTTCAGAGGGCAGGCCGAGGTATTTGGCCGAGGCACCGGTGGCGATGATGAGGCTGTCGCAGGTGTAGGTGCCGCTGTCGCCGGTGAGGGTGAAGGGGCGTTGGCGCAGATCGGCGGTGTGGATGTGGTCAAGCACCATCTGCGTGTCGAAGCGCTCGGCGTGTTGCTGAAAGCGGGTCATCAGCTCGGGGCCTTGCACGCCTTGGGCGTCGGCGGGCCAGTTGTCCACGTCGGTGGTGGTCATGAGCTGGCCGCCTTGCGCCATGCCGGTGATGAGCAGGGGCTTGAGATTGGCGCGGGCAGCGTACACGGCGGCGGTGTAGCCAGCGGGGCCGGAGCCGAGGATGAGGACTTTGGCGTGCGTTGCAGTCATGAGGGAGGAGCCTTTGGTATGTGTGGGGTCTTGCGCTACGATATGGATAGTTTGTGAACTATTTCTCAACAATTGTCTCGTGTGCTGTGCGCCGAGCGCGGGATTTTAAGAATTCAAACATTGGCGCGAATGCCGGAGGTGTATTGCCATGACCATGTTGTCGAGCCTGGATCTGATTCGTCGGGTGCCGCTGTTTTCGATGTTGACCGAGACGCAGGCCAACGCGGTGGCCGAGGCGGTGGTCAAGCGCCGCTTCAAGCGCAGCGAGACGATCGTGGAGCAGGGCAAGAAGTCCAACGCGTTGTTCATCTTGCTCAATGGCCGCGCGCGCGTGGTGACAGCCGACAGCCGAGGGCGTGAGGTGATCCTGGCTACTTTGCAGCCGGGCGACCATATCGGTGAGATGAGCCTGATCGACAACGAGCCGCATTCGGCCACTGTGCGCGCCGAGGTGCAGACCGACGTGCTGATGCTGGGGCGCATGGAGTTTGCGCGCTGCCTGCCCGAGAACACCTCGATGGCCTACGCCGTGATGCGCGGGCTGGTGCAGCGGCTGCGCCACGCCGACCGCAAGATCGAGTCGCTGGCGCTGATGGACGTGTATGGCCGCGTGGCGCGCGCGCTGCTGGAGTTTGCCGCCGACACGCCCGAGGGCGAGAAGGTGATTCGCGAGCGCATCTCGCGGCAGGACATTGCCAAGATGGTGGGCGCGTCGCGCGAGATGGTCAGCCGCGTGATGAAAGACTTGGAAGAGCGCGGCTTCATCGAGACGCAGGAAGGCGGCGCGATTGTGGTGAAAGATCGGCTGACGACCTTGGGCTGAAGCCAGTGGCGCTTTTTAAAAGTAGCTGCTTGCGCATGTATTTAGGTGTTTTCAGGTTTTTTTATATCTGAATATGGCTTATGACAGGCGCAAGCAGCTATTTTTTTATTCTGCCTTTCTGCATGAAGCGCCTCGTCAAAACCCTTGACACATGTCCACGGCGCGCGACTTAACCACGACTTGCGCAAAAAGAATTTCTTCGCAGGCGTTTCAAGGTGCCGCACGGCTCCCATCTGGCGGACTTGCGTAAGCCCCGATAACATACCCCCCCTGTCTCAACGATCAGCCAGGAGTCATGTATGCCGCGTCGCGACACCCCCATCATTCTTTCCCCCTCGTTGCACCTGCAAGCGCAGCCTCCGGTGCGATTGCGGCGCGACCTCATGCGCTGGCTGGCCTTGGGCGCTGCGGGCGGCGTGGCGCCCGCCTTGCTGAGCGCCTGCGGCGGTGGCAGCTCCAACAGCGGTGACCCCGACACCGGAGCCGATTCCGGCACGGGCACAGACCCCGGCACCGGCACTGGCACCGATCCCGGCACAGGCACAGGCACCACCACCTGTGCCGCCCAGCCCACCGAAACCAATGGCCCCTACCCTGCCGATGGCACCACCGCATCGGGCCAGACGCTCAACGCGCTCACGCTGGCAGGCTTTGTGCGCTCCGACATTCGCAGCAGCGTGGGCGGCGCGAGCGGCACCGCCAGCGGTGTGCCGTTCACGCTCAAGCTCAAGGTTGTCAACACCAATGCCAGTTGCGCCGCGCTGCCTGGCTATGCGGTGTACGTGTGGCACTGCACCAAGGAGGGCGATTACTCCATGTACAGCAGCGGCATTACCGGCGAAAATTATCTGCGCGGCGTGCAAGTGGCTGACGGCAGCGGAGAACTCGAATTCACCACCATTTTCCCCGGCTGCTATGCGGGCCGCTGGCCGCACATCCACTTCGAGGTTTACGCCACCGAAACCGTTGCCACCACACTGCCCGCTGGCGACTGGAGCCTGGTGTCGCAAATGGCCCTGCCCGAGGACGTGTGCCGCAGCGTCTATGCGCAAAGCGGCTACGGCAGCAGCCTCACCAACCTGAACCGCATCACCCTGGCGAGCGACAACGTGTTTCGCGACGGCTACAGCACGCAGATGATGAGCGTCACGGGCGACGCCACCAATGGCTACACCGGCACGCTGACGATTGGGCTGGCGGTGTGACGCGGGCTGACAATGGGCGCAGGTAGATAGCCCCTTTGTTTGACAAACGACGCGAGCCTTCAAAACAAAAGCGCCTTTGAACGGCGCTTTTTGTGTTTCAGGCCGTCAGCACCCGCCCGCGCAGCGAGTGCGGCAGCGCTTCGGTGATGGTGAGGTCGATCATCTGGCCGATGAGGCGGCTGCTGCGGGGGCCGCCGTCGAAGTTGACGATGCGGTTGCAGAAGGTGCGGCCCATCAGTTCCTGGGGGTTTTTGCGGGATGGACCTTCGACGAGGATGCGCTGCGCGGTGCCGACGCGCGACTGGCTGATGTGGCGCACGTTTTGCTCGATGGCCGCTTGCAGGGTTTGCAGGCGTGTGAGCTTCACTTCGTGCGGCGTGTCGTCGGCCAGGTTGGCGGCGGGGGTGCCGGGGCGGGGGCTGAAGATGAAGCTGAAACTGGCGTCGTAGCCCACGTCGTCGATGAGCTTCATCATCTTGCCGAAGTCGTCTTCCGTCTCGCCGGGAAAGCCGACGATGAAGTCGCTGGACAGGCTCAAGTCGGGCCGCACGGCGCGCAGCTTGCGGATGATGCTCTTGTATTCCATGGCCGTGTAGCCGCGCTTCATCGCCATCAGAATGCGGTCGGAGCCGTGCTGCACGGGCAGGTGCAGGTGGCTGACGAGCTTGGGCACGCGCGCATACACGTCGATCAGCCGCTGTGTGAACTCGTTGGGGTGGCTGGTGGTGTAGCGGATGCGCTCGATGCCGGGGATCTCGGCCACGACTTCGATCAGCAGGGCGAAGTCGGCGATTTCGCCGCTGTCGCCCATGGGCCCGCGGTAGGCGTTGACGTTCTGGCCCAGCAGCGTCACTTCTTTCACGCCCTGGTCGGCCAGGCCGGCGATTTCGGTCAGCACGTCGTCGAAGGGGCGGCTGAATTCCTCACCGCGCGTGTAGGGCACCACGCAGTAGCTGCAGTATTTGGAGCAGCCCTCCATGATCGAGACAAAGGCGCTGGCGCCTTCGACGCGCGCGGGCGGCAGGTGGTCGAACTTCTCGATCTCGGGAAAGCGGATGTCCACCTGCGGGCGCTGCTGCTGCTCCCGTTGCGAGAGCAGCTCGGGCAGGCGGTGCAGGGTCTGCGGGCCGAAGACGACATCGACGAAGGGCGCGCGGCGGATGATCTCCTCGCCCTCCTGGCTGGCCACGCAGCCGCCCACGCCGATCAGCACGCCTTTTTGCTTGAGGTGCTTGACGCGCCCGAGATCGCTGAACACCTTTTCCTGCGCCTTCTCGCGCACCGAGCAGGTGTTGAACAGGATCAGGTCGGCTTCCTCGACGTCGTTCGTGGGCTCGTAGCCTTCGGCGGCGTGCATCACGTCGGCCATCTTGTCCGAGTCGTACTCGTTCATCTGGCAGCCAAAGGTCTTGATGAAGACTTTGCGGGGCAGGGGGGCGGACATGGGTGTTTCTCCCGAGGCAAAAAGCGAAAACGCCCGCGTGTCGCGGGCAGGGTGCAGGCGCGGGCGGCGAGCGTCCGCTCAGTTCCGGTGCAGCGTCGGGTCGACCGGTGCAGGCATGGGCTGCGGGCCGCGCATGGGCGCGCGTGGGGCCGGGCGGGCGACCTCGCGCTCGGTCAGCAGCCACACGTCGCGCACCATGCCGGCCGGGTCGCGCAGGTAGTTCGCCACGAAGGTCTGGCCGCGCAGGGTGCTGGTGAGCGGAATTCGGTTGTGCTGGTCGCGCACGCGTGCGCCGGGGGCCAGCCGCTCGGCCTGGCCGTTGAGCGAGATTTGCGTTTGCGTGAGAAAAGTGATTTCGCCGCGCTCGACGCGCTGCGGAAACATGCGCTGGGCCTGCGCCTCGGTCGGGAAAACGGCTGCGCCGCCGGCCATGAGGGCGCTGACGGCGATGAGGCTAGCGGCGATGGGGTGTTTCGAGCAGCGGTTCATGGTGTCTGTCCAGAGGCTGTTGAAAGCGCGGGTGAAATGGAAAGCGGCGATTGTAAGTGGCGCAGTCGCCGTGCGCACATGTCCTGGGCGCGTGTGTGCGCTTGGCTTGCATGTGCAAGACGCTATAAAAATAAAAGCAGAATGGCAGCTGGCCGGTCGCTGGGCAAAAGGAACTTCACTTCCCCATAAAAGGCCTTCAACCCTTTGATTGAGAGCGCTGGTTGCTATCAGGTTATGCCGACGGCAGCGTTTGGTTTCGCATCGCGAAGGGCTTCGGTGCCACAATTGACGCGCCCGTTTTCGCCCCGCCCGCGCGGTGGTCTGGCGGGCCTTGCAGGCAGCGGCATGCGCCCGCCGCCGCCCCGCCTCTTCCCTTTTTTTTGCTGCCCTGGCGGCTGGACACCACGCCCATGAAACGCGATCTGCCTGCTTCTTCCGTCCCCGCCCTGCCCGTGCAACCCATCTGCCTGGACGTGCTGCTGGAGAAATACTGCAAGGCAGGCGAAACCGGGGCCGAGCAGGTGTATGCGCGTGTGGCCCGCGCGCTGGCCAGCGCCGAAAAGCCCGCGCTGCGCGCCGAATGGGAGGGCAAATTCCTCGCCAACCTGCACGCTGGCGCCATTGGTGCGGGCCGCATCATGAGCGCGGCAGGCACCGACATACAGGCCACGCTCATCAACTGCTTCGTGCAGCCTGTGGGCGACTGCATCCAGGGCGTGGACGACGAGGGCTACCCCGGCATCTACGAAGCCCTGCGCGAAGCCGCCGAAACCATGCGCCGCGGCGGCGGCGTGGGCTATGACTTCAGCCGCATCCGGCCCAAGGGCGCGCACGTCAAAGGCACGCACAGCATCGCCAGCGGCCCGTGCAGCTACATGAACGTGTTCGACCAGAGCTGCTCCACCGTCGAGAGCGCGGGCGCACGGCGTGGCGCGCAAATGGGTGTGCTGCGCATCGACCACCCGGACGTGCTGGAGTTCATCACCGCCAAGCGCACGCCCGGGCGCTGGAACAACTTCAACGTTTCGGTGGGCGTGAGCGACGCCTTCATGCAGGCCGTGCAAGACGGCACCGACTGGGAGCTGGTGCACAAGGCCAAGCCCGGCGCGAAAGTGCTGGCCGAAGGCGGCCGCCAGCGCGCCGACGGCCTGTGGGTGTACCGCAGCGTGCCCGCGCGCGAGCTGTGGGACACCATCATGAAGTCCGCCTACGACTTCGCCGAGCCCGGCATCCTGTTCCTCGACCAGATCGGGCGCGACAACAACCTGAACTACTGCGAAACCATCGAGGCGACCAACCCGTGCGTCACCGCCAGCACCCGCCTGGCCACGCAGCACGGCCTGGTGCGCATCGGCGATCTCTATCACAGCGGTGCCGCTTTGCAGGTCACGGTGGATGGCCGCTCGCTGGCCGAGCCTGCGGCAGGCATGGCCATTCGCCCGGCCAAGCCCGCTTTCATGACCAGCCGCGACGCCGAGGTGTTCCGCGTGACCACCGAAGACGGCCACGAGATCGAGGCCACGGCCTGGCACGACTTCTACACCGCGCGCGGCAAGCTCAAGCTGTCGCAGCTGCAAGTGGGCGATGAGCTGTGGGTGCAGTCCGGCAAGGGGCAGTTCGGGCAGCAGGGCAGCGAAGACCTGGGGCTGCTGCTGGGCCTGATCGCGGGTGACGGCCACTTCACCCATCGCGGCAAAGGGCAAGAGGCGGCGTGCATCAACCTCTGGAACGAAGAGCGTGCGCTGGCCGAGCGCGTGGCGGGCATCGTCAACCGCTTGACGGCGGGCCTGTCGGCCACCGCACGGCACTACCGCGCCGCGCCCGTGGCGGTGGCCGAGCGCCAGCACGTGTTCATCCGCTCGGTCTTGCTGGCGCGCGCGCTGGCGGCCTTGGGCTTCAACCGCGACACCAAGCTGCGCGTGCCCGAGATCGTCTGGCAGGGCAGCGAAGCCTGCGTGAAGGGCTATCTGCGCGGGCTGTTTCAGAAAGACGGCACCGTGAACGTGTCGACCAACAGCCAGAGCTGCTCGGTCAGGTTGAGCTCAAGCTACCCCGCGCTGCTCAAGGACGTGCAGGTGGTGCTGGCCAACCTGGGCATCCATGCGCGCGTGCGTTTGCGTCGGCAGGCGCAGGTCAAGGCCATGCCCAACGGCAAAGGCGGCCACAGCGATTACGCCTGCCAGGCGCAATACGAGCTGATCGTCGACGGGCAGTCGCGCGAGCGCTTCATGCACGAAGTGGGCTTTCTGCTGCCGAGCAAGACCGCCAAGTACCAGGCCTGGGTGGCCGACAAGGTGCTGCACAAGACCCAGCGCGCCGTGACCCGCATTGCCGAAATCGTCGCCATTGGCCGCCAGCCGGTGTTCGACACCACCCAGCCCGACGGCAACGCGGTCATCTTCAACGGCCTGGTCACCGGGCAATGCGGCGAGCAGCCACTTCCGCCCTACGGCTGCTGCGACCTGGGGCCCATCATCCTCACGCGCTTCGTGCGCCACCCCTTTGGCTTGGGCGGTGAGGCGGCGTTCGACTTTGCCGCTTTCGAGCAAGTGGTGGCCACACAGGTGCGCGCGCTCGACAACGTGCTCGACGTCACCTTCTGGCCGCTGCCGCAGCAAAGCGCCGAAAGCGCGGCCAAGCGCCGCATTGGCGTGGGCTTCACGGGCCTGGGCAATGCGCTGACCATGCTCCAGTTGCGCTACGACCGCGCCGAAGGCCGCGACATGGCCGCGCAGATCGCCCGCTGCATGCGCGATGCGGCCTATCGCGCGTCCGTGGCGCTGGCCAGGGAAAAGGGCGCTTTCCCCAAGTTCGACGCCAAGGCGTATCTGAAAGAAGGCACGTTCGCCAGCCGCCTGCCCGACGACATCAAGGCCGACATCCAGCAGCACGGCATCCGCAACAGCCACCTGCTGTCCATCGCGCCCACGGGCACCGTCAGCCTGGCCTTTGCCGACAACGCGTCCAACGGCATCGAGCCGGCTTTCAGCTGGGGCTACAAGCGCAACAAGCGCGAGGCCGATGGCAGCAAGAGCAGCTACATGGTGGAAGACCACGCCTTCCGCCTGTACCGCGCGCGGGTCGACGCCAGCGTGCAGGCCGACGACGCGGGCGGCAAGCTGCCCGAGTACTTCGTCAACGCCCTGCAAATGAGCGCGCAGGAGCACATCGGCATGATGCAGGCCGTACAGCCCTTCGTGGACACCAGCATCAGCAAGACGGTGAACATCCCCGAGGACTACCCCTACGAAGACTTCAAGGATCTGTATCGCCAGGCCTGGCAAGCGGGCCTGAAGGGCCTGGCCACCTACCGCCCCAACAGCATCCTGGGTGCGGTGCTGGAAGTGGCCCCCGCCAGGAAAGAAGAGGCACCCGCTTCATCCGCCCCCGCGCCCACGCCTGTGGTGCCCTACGACCCCACGCGCAGCGTGATCGAAAAGCGCCCCGCTGGCGGCCTGCCCGCCGTGGCCGAAAAGATCGAGTACTGGACCAGCGAAGGCCAGCAGCGCCTGTACCTCATCGTCACCTTTTTGCCCGTGCCCACGGCCGATGGCAAAGGCACGGTGGAGCGCGCGATTGAATTTTTCATGCCCGTGGGCCAAAGCGGCGAATCGCAGCAGTGGATCACCGCCACCATGCGCATGCTCAGCCTGGCCGCGCGCGGCGGCTTTCTCGACCGAGCGCTGTCCGACATGCGCAAGGTCACCTGGGACCGCGGCCCCGTGCGCCTGGGCACCTACGAAAAGGCCGACGGCACCCACGTGCCGCGCTGGCACGACAGCGAAGTGGCCGCCATCGGCTACGCGGTCGAAAACCTCATCGCCCACCGCCAGAAAGCCGCGCAGGCCTCGCTCTTCGACATGGACGAGCTGCCCGCCGTGGAGCCGGTAGCCGACACCCCCATGCCCACCTCGCCCGCCGTCATGGCCGGCAAGAAATGCCCCGAATGCGGCGCGCACGCCATGATCCGCAAGGACGGGTGCGACTACTGCACGCAGTGCGGGTTCGTGGGCAGCTGCGGGTGAGGCTGCGTGGGCGGCAGCGGCGTCTTTTGTCCTTGACGGTTGTTCGCGCCTTGCCCAAGCCCCTGCGGTGGGGTGCCTGACTCGCCGCCTTTCGCAGGGCCTGTGTGCAGGCACGCATCCCACTGTGCGTTGCACGCACGGTTTTTCCGACGTCCTGATCAGGCCACTGCCTCGCAGGCTGGGTAGAGCCGAAGGCGAAACCCGGCGCTTTCGCGAGCCGGGTTGCCGGGTTTCGCTCGGCGCTCTACCCAGCCTGCAAAGATGTGTGCATGCACAAACCTCGCAGGCGACCCTACGGCTGAGCCGCCTCGCGCCGCGCCAGCGTCACCGACGCCCCAAACACCACCAACCCGCCCACCGCCAGCGCGGCACCTACCCAGCTGGTGGATTGCCAGCCCCAGCCGGCGCTGATGGCCAGGCCGCCCAGCCAGGCACCGAGTGCGTTGGCGAAGTTGAAGGCCGAGTGGTTGAGCGCCGCCGCCAGCGACTGGGCCTCGCCTGCCACATCCATCAGGCGGATCTGCGTGCCCGTGCCCAGTGCGCCGATGGTGCCCACCAGAAAGATGCCGATGGCCGCCGAGACCGGGTGCAGCGCGGCCCAGTGAAAGCCCACCATCACCGCCAGCGCCCACACCAGCACGCCGCCGATGGTGGGCATCAGCCATTTGTCGGCCAGCCGCGCGCCCACCAGGTTGCCCACCACCATCCCCAGGCCAAACAGCGCCAGCACCACCGGCACCCAGCCGCCGGGCATGCCCGAGACTTCCAGCAGCGTCGGCTTGACGTAGCTGAACACCGAAAACAGCCCGCCGAAGCCGATGGCACCGATGCCCAGCGTCAGCCAGACCTGCGGCTTTTTCAGCGCCGCCAGCTCGCCCAGCGGGCTGGCCTGCGCGTTGGCCGGCAGATCGGGCACATGGCGCCACACCAGCCAGGCGGCCAGCAGGCCGTTGATGCCCACCATGGCAAACGCCGCGCGCCAGCCCAGCCACTCGCCCACCCACGCGGCCAGCGGCACGCCCAGCACGGTGGCCACCGTCAGGCCCATCATCACCAGCGCCACGGCCGTGGCCCGGCGCCCAGGCGGCGACAGCGCTGCCGCGACCAGCGCGGCCGTGCCGAAGTAGGTGCCGTGCGGCAAGCCGGTGAGAAAGCGCAAGCCATTGAGCGACAGGTAGCCCGGTGCCATCGCGCTGGCGAAATTGCCCAGCGCGAACAGCAGCATCAGCACCACCATCAAGGTCCGGCGCGGCCAGCGTGCGGTGAGCACGGCCAGCACCGGCGCGCCAATGACCACGCCCACCGCATAGGCGCTGATGACGTGGCCAGCCTGCGGAATGCTGACGCCGATGTCGGCCGCCACTTCGGGCAGCAGGCCCATGATGGCGAATTCGCCCGTGCCGATGCCAAAGCCGCCCACGGCCATCGCCAGCATGGCCGGCGCAACGCGCGTGCGACCGGTGTCGCGGGCAGGTGCGAAAGGGCCCGCCGGCAGGGCGGTGGCATCGGAGAGGGAAGCGGCGGGTGGCGACATGGCGGGCGAAGGCAAGGGTTAACCCTTATTCTCACCGAATCACCGCCTTTTTGCAGCGCAGCAAATGCCGGTCATCACCGGGCGGAATGCGGTGGCGTCAGACAGCGAAAAAGCTGGCGATTCAAGGCCGCGTGAGCGCAAGCAACCGTCGCGCCGTGGTGCACTGGCTGGCGCCGACGGTCATTGATCCCCCGTGACGCGTTGGGCCGCGCATGAGCTCACTTCGGTCGCGCACACGTGGGCGTGGGCACGCTGCTGCCCACGGCGGCCATACCGCCGCTGGATTTCGTGCGCTCGGTCGATGCGCTGCCTTGTGTGGCCAAGCGCCAGGGCCGCAACCAGATTGCGCTGGCCGCGTCGTCAAGGCGTGCGTGGCAGTGGTGTGTTTTTGCTGCTGCATGAGAATCAAAAAGATGAGCTTCTTGCGTATGATTTAAAACATTTTCATATATATTTTTTATTAAATACAATATATAACATGCGCAAGAAGCTCACCTTTTTCAATCTCTTGTCCAATCAGGGCACATCGCATGGGCGAGGGGCCGGTTGAGAAAACCAGCGGCCATGGCCGCTTTTCTTAAACCCCATCAACACCAGGCTTGGGTCAACAGGCGTAGAACCCTGGCCCATGCACACACCGCTTTCCACCCCGTCCGTTGCCGCGCCCGTTTCACTGGCCGTGGTGGCCGCGCCGCCCAAGGCGCGTGCTGCGCCCGTGGCCGGCCCCTGGCGCTTGCGCATGGTGCTGGCTGCGCCGCATCGGCTGGGGTTTTTTCTGGCGATGGTGGTGCTGGTGATGGCCAGCGCCTGGTGGCTGGCCGTGCAGCTTGACCGGGCCACCGGCGCGCTGGGCCTGGCGCCTGCGGTGCCGGCCACGCTCACGCACGCGGCGGTGATGGTGATGGGTTTCATGCCGCTGTTTTTCTCGGGCTTTCTGTTCACCGCCGGCCCCAAGTGGCTGAACGTGCCTGCGTATGAGGTGCGCACGCTGCTGCCCGCGCTCGGCTTGCAGGCGCTGGGCTGGGGGCTGTGGCTGGCGGGCGCGCATCTGCCGCTGGGCGGGCAGGCCGTGGCGCTGGCGGGGCTGGTGGCGGCGGCGGCGGGGCTGGGGTGGATGTATGGGTTGCTCTGGCGCCTGATTGCCGCCAGCCGCGTGGCCGACCAGGTGCATGCGCGGGCCGTGGGCGTGGGCGGCATCGTGGGCACGCTGTGCCTGGCGGGCATGGCGCTGGCGCTGCTGGCGGGGCGAGTGGACGTGGCGCTGGCGCTGGTGCGCACGGCGCTGTGGGGCTGCGTCGTAGTGACTTATGTCAGCGTGGCGCACCGGATGATTCCGTTTTTCACATCCAGCGCGCTGCCCATGGTCGAGGCGTGGCGGCCGTTCTGGGTACTGTGGCTGATGCTGGGCGTGGCCGCGTTCGAGGTGCTGGCGGTGTGGGTGGACTTTGCCGCGCCCGGCCCGCGCGCCTGGCTGGGGTGGACGGTGGCGGTGATCGCGGTGGAGACGGTGGCCGGGGCCGTGCTGCTGTGGCTGGCGCTGGTGTGGGGGCTGGTGCAGAGCCTGAAGATCCGGCTGCTGGCCATGCTGCACGTGGGCTTTGTGTGGCTGGGGCTGGCGCTGCTGGTCAGCGCGGCGTCGCAGGGGCTGTGGCTGGTGGGCGGGCAGGCGTGGCTGGGGCTGGGCGCGGTGCATGCGTTGAGCATGGGTTTTCTCGGCTCGCTGATGCTGGCCATGGTCACGCGCGTGTCGTGCGGCCACAGCGGGCGTTCGCTGGTGGCCGACGATGCGGTGTGGGTGCTGTTCTGGGCCTTGCAGGGCGTGGTGGTGCTGCGCCTGCTGGCCGCCGTGCAGGGCATGCCGGCCTGGCTGACGCTGCTGGCCGCGCTGGGGTGGGCGGCGGTGGTGACCGCCTGGGCCTTGCGCTACGCCAACTGGTACGGGCGCCCGCGCATCGACGGCAAGCCGGGCTGAGCGCCCCCGAGGGCGCTTTTCAAGCCGGCACCAGCTCTGGCTCGGTGGCCTGTATGTGCAGGTAGGCGCGCACGGACTGGTTGAACTCGCGCGCTGCGTCCGGCCCTGCGTACTGCGCGATGAGCGCTTGCGTGGGGAGGATGCGGCGGCGCAGCGCGGGCAGGCTGCGGGCGCGGTTCAGCAGATCCAGCTCGTGCTGCAACAGGCGCGGCGGCAGGCAGGTGCTCAGCGCCTCGGCGGCGAAAGCGCGCAGCGCGTCGCCATGACGCTCGTCCAGGCTGGGTGCGCGCGCCGCACGCAGCCACTTGCGGGCAATCAGCCCCATGCGCGCCAGCGTGTCCAGGCACTGCGCGGGCGTCAGCTCGCCACGGGGCATGAGCGGCACCAGCTGCGCGCGCGACAGCGGCTGGCGGTGCACCAGAACCAGCGCATGGTGCAACTGAGTGTGTGGCTCGCCCTCTGTTTGCAACGTTTGCACACCGGCGGGGGTCAGCGTCAGAACTTCCTTCTCCATGGTTTCCTCGTGTTCATGGTGCCGAGCGTACTGTAATAAGTTAAAACTAAGGTATCTGTTTCCGAGTGTTTGATTGTGCTGTTGGTCGTATCTGATGCAACACGCAGCGTCTGCGGGGTTACGCTTGGGTTCAATGAAACATCCCCTGAGCCGCTTCGCGTTTTCCCCCTCTTGCTGCGTGAGGGGGCGCACCCCATGTCCGGGGAGACCCCGGCCATGGGTGCCCTGATCAGCGCCATGGATCACTGAAATGAAACATGACTTCGCTGCGCTCCATGACTGGCGCTGGCGCGCCATGACAAATGACAAATGCATCGTGCACACCGATGTCGCGAGTCATTTGTCATGCGCTCGCCAGAGCGCAGTCATTCGTCATCGCGCACCGCTGGCGTTTCATGCCATGCGGGTAGTGCGCAGCGCTATGGATAACTGATATGCAAGCCACCGTTGCCACCACCCACCCGCCCGCTTTTGCCCTCGGCCATCCGCGCTCGCCCGAAGGCGTGGAGCTGGCGCAGGCGCTGATCCACACGCGCCAGACGCTCTTGCCCAAGCGCCTGTGTGCACCCGGCCCCGACGAAGCCGAGCGGCAAGCCATCGTGGCCGCCGCCGCGCACGCGCCTGACCACCACGAGCTGCTGCCCTGGCGCTTCATTGCTGTGCCCGAGGCCGCGCGTGGGCACCTGGCCGATGCCTTTGCCGCCGCGCTGACCGAGCGCGACGCCCAGGCCACGCCCGCGCAGCTGGCGCAGGCACGCGAAAAAGCCCACCGCGCGCCGCTGCTCATGCTGGCCGTGGTGCGCCTGCGCGATGCCGACGCCGAGATCGAGCCGCACGAGCGCATCGTCTCCGCTGGCTGCGCCATTCAGAACATGCTGCTCATGGCGCATGCGCTGGGCTTTGGCAGCGCGCTGACCAGCGGCAAGGCGCTGCAATCGGCCCCGCTGCGCGCGCTGTTCGCCCTGGGCGAGCACGAGCAGGCGCTGTGCTTCGTGAACGTGGGCAGCGTCGCCAAGGCCAAGCCGCGCCGCGCGCGGCCCGCGCCCGCCGATTACGTCAGCACGCTGGCCGTGTCTTGAGCCGCCAGCGGCCGTGCGCCGCGTGTCTCAAGCAGCGCATCCACCAGCGCATCCACCGCGTCGAAGGCCTGGCTGACCGAGCGCGCCAGCGGCTCGCCGCCCGTCTCGTCGTGCTCGATGGCGATGGCGTGCCAGTCCGTCAGGCCGATCAGCGCCAGCGCCTGGCGCACGGCGGGGTCGAGGTGGTTCTTGTGCGCCAGCGCCTGGCCGGGGTTCAGGCCGCCTTCGCCGCGTGAGGTCAGCAGCACCACGGGGCGCGGGCGCTCGGCCAGCAGCGGCGTGTAGGGGTTGGCCGCGCCCGGCGTGAAGCCGAAGGTCGCGCCCACGCGCACGACGTTGTCTATCCACGCCTTGAAGCCCGCCGGCGGGCCGAAGTTGTACATGGGCACGCCCAGCACCAGCACGTCGGCGGCCTTCAGCTCGTCGATCAGCGCATCGCTTTCGCGCAGCGCCGCTTGCAGCGCGGCGCTGCGCGCCTCGGGCGGCGTGAAGGCGGCGGCAATCCAGTCGCCGCCGATGGCCGAAGGCGGCGCAGCGCCCACGTCGCGCGTGCGCAGCGTGACCGGCTGGCCCTCGCGGCGCGCCGCGTCCTGCCAGCGGCGCACGAAGCGCTCGGTCAGCGCCCGCGTGTGCGAGCCATGCGGCGACTGGCCGCGAATGCCGGCGCGGGCGCTGGCGTTGATCTGCAAAAGCGTGGTGGGCATGGCAAAAAAACCTTTCAAGAAAAATTCAGGTGTTGCCACTGTAAAAAGCCGTCGCATTCCTTTCAAACGATGATTTCTGTGCCTGATGGCTGAATAAAATTCAGCCATGACCACCCGCCCGCTGCCCTCGCTCAACGCGCTGCGCGCCTTCGAGGCCACCGCGCGTCACCTGAGCATGCAGCGCGCCGCGCACGAGCTGTCGGTCACGCCCACGGCGGTGAGCCACCAGGTGCGCCTGCTGGAGGCCGACGTAGGCGCGCCGCTGTTCACGCGCGCGCCGCGCCAGCTGGCGCTCACGCCCAGAGGGCAGGCGCTGCTCGATGGCCTCACCCCCGCCTTCGACGCGCTGGCGCAGGCCGTGGCGCGTGCGCGCCAGCCCGAGGCGCGCGCGGCCGTCATCGTCTCGGCCACGCCCGCGGTGGCCGCGCGCTGGCTGCTGCCGCGCGTGCCCGCGCTGCGCGCCGATGCGCCCCGGCTCGATCTGCGCCTGCACATCTCGCACGACTACACGCCGCTCGACGGCGTGGCCGCCGACGCCGCCATCCGCTACGGCAGCGGCCAATGGCCGGGGCTTTGCGCGCACAAGCTGTTCGACAACGATTTCGTGCCCGCATGCAGCCCCGCGCTGGGCCTGCGCACGCGACGCCAGCTGCCGCGCCACACGCTGCTGCATTTCGAGCCAACCGGCGTGCGCGGGCGCGCCAAGGGCTGGCCGCACTGGCAGCGGCTGGCGGCGGTGCCGGGGCTGGACACGCGCGCCGGGCCGGTGTTCTCGGACGAAACCCACGCCATCGCTGCCGCGCTGGCCGGGCAAGGCGTGGGGCTGATGAGCCGCTTTCTGATCCAGGACGAGCTGGCGCGCGGCACCCTGGTGCAGCCCTTCGGCCCGGTGCTGCCCGGGCAGCCGTTCTATCTGGTCTACCCCGAAGCGCGGCAGCACGATGAGCCCATTGCCACGCTGCGCCGCTGGTTGCTCGCGTGACGCATGGCTACCATGCGCGCCATGCACACCCACGCTCTCGTCCTCTTTTCCGGCGGCCAGGACTCCACCACTTGCCTGGCCCACGCGCTGGCGCGCTACGCGCATGTGGAAACCATCGGCTTCGACTACGGCCAGCGCCACCGCGTGGAGCTGGCGCAGCGCCTGGTGGTGCTGCGCGAGCTACGCGCGCGCTTTCCGGCCTGGGCCGCGCGCTTGGGCGATGACCATGTGCTGGACGCAGGCGTGCTGGGGCAGATCAGCGAAACCTCGCTCACGCGCGACACGGCTTTCGCCATGGAAAGCTCCGGCCTGCCCAACACCTTCGTGCCGGGGCGCAACCTGCTGTTTCTCACGCTGGCAGCGGCGCTGGCCTACCGGCGCGGCATGACGGTGCTGGTCACCGGCGTGTGCGAGACCGATTTTTCAGGCTACCCCGACTGCCGCGACGACAGCATGAAAGCCATGCAGTTGGCCCTGTCGCTGGGCATGGACCGGCGCTGGCTGGTGGACACACCCCTGATGTGGATCGACAAGGCTGCCACCTGGCAAATGGCGCACGACCTCGGCCAGCAGGCCGACGCGGCAGGCGGCGGCGACGTGCTGGTGGCCCTCATTACCGAACATACCCACACCTGCTACCTGGGCGAGCGCGGCCAGCGCCACGACTGGGGCCACGGCTGCGGCACATGCCCGGCGTGCGAACTGCGTGCCAGCGGCTGGGCGCGCTGGCAGGCGCTGCGTTGAATTTGTAGGGTGGGTGCTCTCTCGTCATTCCCGCGCAGGCGGGAATCCAGCCGCCGCACAGGCGCAAACGCTGGATTCCCGCCTGCGCGGGAATGACGGTATCTACGGTGCGCAGGGCGTGAGCAAAAGCGGTGGGCCGAGCACGGCCACGGTGCTGACGGCGGCGGCCAGCAGGCTCCAGGCCACGGCGCGGCGGGCAAAGGGCGCGGGTGCCGCGCGCCAGGGCTGCCACAGCCACAGGCCCGCCAGACTGGCGCAGGCAGCCAGCAGCAGCACGGCCAGCAGCGCGATGTTGCGCGCGTGCGGCCAGCGCAGGTCGCAGCCCACGGCGTGCAGGCCATACAGCACGCACAGCGCGACGAACCACACGATGAAACCCGACAGCAGCCACAGCACCAGCGGCTTGCCACGGTGCAGGGGCGCGGCCAGGGCGTTGTCGCGCGTGTCACGCCCATCGCCGTGCGTGGGCGGCGTCATGGCGCGCTCCTTGACAGCGCGGGCATGAAGGCGATGAGCGCCAGCGACACCCAGGTGACGGCGGTGGCAAAGGTCAGCCACAGCGCGGTGACGCGCGCGTCCAGCGTGCGCCGGGGCGAGAGCCAGCCGCCTGCGGCGCGCAGCGCGGCAGACACGGCCATCAGCGCGCCCACGGCCAAGTGCAGCGCGCTGAACGCGGCCAACGCCACCACCAGCGCCTGCCCCGCGTGCAGCGTGGGCTGGGGTGCGGTGGCGCGCATCAC
The DNA here is from genome assembly GCA_030538605.1 of Pseudomonadota bacterium. Taxonomy (GTDB): domain Bacteria; phylum Pseudomonadota; class Gammaproteobacteria; order Burkholderiales; family Burkholderiaceae_C; genus Ottowia. The sequence continues at coordinate 22,972 of JAUNTQ010000006.1, read as the reverse complement.
GTGCCAGCCCAGCGCCTGCGCCACGGCCAACGCCAGCAGGGTGCAGGCGGTGGCGGGCAGCAGGCTGCGCCCTGCGCGCAAACTGCCCAGCGCCCAGCGCGCGCTGCCTGCGGCCAGCAGCGTGGCGAAGGCGGTGAGCGCGGCCAGCCCCAGCGGTGCGGCTTGCAGGCCGCTGGCCGTGAGCGACCAGCCGGGCGCGACCCACCACAGGTAGAACACGCCAAACACCAGCGAGGCGAACAAGGCCGTGTCGGACGTGAGCAGCAGCTTGAGCGCCACCCACGGCGGCGACTGCGCCACCTCGGTGTGTGGCGGCGCATGCTGACCCATGCCCACGGGCAGCGGGCCGTAGTCGCGCGGCAGACCGCTGCGCTGCACGCCCCATACAAAGGCGACGGCCAGCAGCACGGCCAGCCCGCCCGCCAGCGCATACGCGCCAAACAGCACGGACAGCACCACGGCCCCTGTCAGCAGCGCCTGCCCCAGCGGCACGAAGGTGGCGCGCGGCAGGATGACGATTTGCTCCAGCGCGCCGGTGGTGGCGTCCACGCCCAGGGTTTCCTGCCAGCCGTGGCGCGTGCCGGCCAGATAGCCTTCGCCGCGCGCCAGCGCCGGGCCAAGCTGGCGGGGCGCGAGCGTGTCGGCGCGCCGGTCGATGTGCGGAATGGCGGCCAGCGCATAGGCTGGCGGCGGCGTGGGCATGGCCCATTCAAGCGTGGCCGCTTCCCACGGGTCGCGCCGGAAGCGCTGGCCAAAGCGCAGCTGCAAGATCAGGTCGAGCGCGATCACCGCAAAGCCGATGGTCATCACGAAGCTGCTGATGGACGACAGCAGGTTCAGCAGCGTCCAGCCGTCGCCGGGCCAATACGTCATCACCCGGCGCGGCATGCCCAACAGGCCCGTCAGGTGCATGTGCAGAAAGGTGCCGTTGAAGCCCGCAAACATCAGCCAGAACCCCGCCGCCGCCATGCCGGGCCGCGCCAGCCGCCCGGTGACGTGCGGTAGCCAGTAGTAAAGCGCGCCGATGAACGGAAACACCAGCCCGCCCACCAGCACATAGTGCAGGTGCGCCACCACGAAATAGCTGTCGTGCGCCTGCACGTTGAAGGGGATGATGGCCAGCATCACCCCCGTCAGCCCGCCGCAGACGAAGACGGTGAAAAACCCCGCCACATACAGCATGGGCAGCCGAAAGCGGGGCCGCCCGGTGGCCAGCGTGCCCAACCAGGCAAAGATCTGCACCGCCGTGGGCACCGCCACCGCCGTGCTGCCAATGCTGAAAAACGCCAGCGCCAGGTGCGGAATGCCCACGGTGAACATGTGGTGCACCCAAATGCCCATGCTCAGGAATGCCATCGCGATGATGGCCACCACGATGGCCGTGTAGCCCACCAGCGGGCGGCGCGCAAACACCGGGATCATGGTGCCGAGCGTGCCCGCTGCGGGCAGCAGGATGATGTAGACCTCGGGGTGGCCGAACAGCCAGAACAGGTGCTGCCACAAGAGCGCATCGCCCCCGCGCGTGGGGTCGAAAAACGGCAGGTTGGCCGCGCGCTCCAGCTCCAGCAGCAAGCTGCCCAGCGCCAGCGGCGGAAAGCCCACCAGCAGCATCACCGCCGCGCCGAAGATGTACCAGGAAAAAATCGGCATGCGGTCGAGCGACATGCCCGGCGCGCGCATTTTCAGAATGCTGGTGAGCACCTCCACCGCAAACGCAATGGCCGATATCTCGACAAAGGTGATGCCCAGCAGCCACACGTCGGCGTTCACCCCCGGCGTGTGCGCGCGGCTCGACAGCGGGGTGTACATGAACCAGCCGCTGTCCGGCGCCACGCCAAACAGCATCGACGCCACCACGATGGTGCCGCCAAACAGATAGCACCAGTAGCCGAACGCCGTCAGCCGCGGAAAGGCCAAATCGCGCGCGCCGATCAGCTTGGGCAGCAGGTAGATGGCCATGCCCTCCAGCACCGGAATGGCGAACAGGAACATCATCACCGTGCCGTGCATGGTGAACACCTGGTTGTACTGCTCGGCGCTGAGAAACGCCGCCTGCGGCACCGACAGCTGCGCGCGGATCAGCATGGCCAGCAGCCCGCCGATGGCAAAGAACACCAGCGCCGTGAGCAAGAAGCGCAGCCCCAGCTCGTTGTGGTTGACCGAGGCCAGCCGCCGCCAGCCGCCCCCGCCGTGCCAGATGGCCTGCAGCGCGCGGTGGCGGCGCAGGGCCGACACGCTGGCCGTGTCGTCGTAGGGCAGGGCGGTGGCGGCTGGCGTGTGCATGGGGGTGCTCATGGGCGGGCCTGCGTCAGGCGCGCGAGAAAGTCGGCCTCAGGCTCAACCACCACCTCAAAGCGCATGGCGGTGTGCCCCGTGCCGCAGAACTCGGCGCACTGCCCGCCGTAGCGCCCGGGCGCGCGCGCGTCCAGCACCATCACGTTGGTGCGCCCCGGTATGGCGTCCAGCTTGCCGCCCAGGCGCGGAATCCACAGTGAGTGAATCACGTCTTCCGAGCGAATCTCGAAGCGAATCGGCCTGCCTGCGGGCAGATACAGCGTGGTGTGCGCCACGCCGGGTTGAATGTCGGGGTAGTCGAATTGCCAGGCCCATTGCCGCGCCGTGGCGTTGACGTGCAGCGGCTCGCCCGCAAAGCCCTGCGCGCGAATCACCCGCTCGCCCACCACCAGCCCGTAGGCCACCAGCGGCACCAGCACCAGCGCAGGCAGCACCACCGCGCCCCAGAACAGCCAGCGGCCCTCGCCCGTGGTGTGCAGCGGCTGCCCGCGCTCGCGCGCCAGCCAGACAAATGCCCCCGCCACGCCCGCCCACAGCAGCAGCGCGCCCACACACATCACCCACCACAGCAGCGACACCGACTGCGCCACGCTGCCCGCCGGGTGCAGGGTGGACCAGTCGTTCTCGAACGGCGCGCAGCCCGCCAGGGCCGCCGTCAGCAGCGCCACCAGTGCCACGGCGCAACGCGCGGCATGGCCGGGCGCGGCCCCATCTGCGAACATGGCGGCACCTTCACCGCCACACGCTTTTGCGCCCCCGCCATGACCGAGCCCACCACCCCCGACCGCCCCGACCGCCCTGATCGCCCCCTTTCCCCGCCCGGCAAAAACCCCGCCAGCCCCGTCGTGCAAGAGGTGCTGGGGCACAGCGCGCAGTCCTTCATGGCCGTGGTGGGCCACCCCATTCACGCCATGCTGGTTCACTTTCCGGTGGCGCTGGTCATGGCCACGCTGGCGTGCGACCTGATGTACTGGTGGGGTGCAGACGTGTTCTGGCTGCGCGCCGGGCTGTGGGCCGCGGGCGGCGCTTTCGCCACCGGCGTGGCCGCCTCGGTGGTGGGGGTGATGGAGATATTGGCCGTGCGCGGCATCCGCGCGCGCGTGGCCAGCTGGTCGCACGCCGTGGCCGGGCTCACGCTGCTGGCCATCATGGGGGCCAACTGGGGCGTGCGCTTCGGTCTGCCCGAGGGGCAGTTGGCGCACCAGCTGGTGCTCTCGGTGATGGCCGCCATCTCGGCCGGCTACGCGGGCTGGCATGGCGGCAAGCTGGTGTTCGACGAAGGCGTGGGGCTGAAGATCAACCCCGGCGACTGAGCGCGCGCGGCAGTGGCTGGGGCCGGGCCTCATGGCGCGCCTGTCCCCAGCCATTGCCGTGCGCGGGCCAGCCAGGGATCCACCCAGCCGCCCCATTGCTCGCCCAGCTGCCCTGGCTGCAACCAGCCCGGCGCGCTGCCCGCCTCGGCAGGCCACAGCGGCTTGGCCAGCACCACCGCCAGCACCGCCACCACCACCGCCACGTGCAGCGCCGCCAGCGCCCCGCCCAGCCAGTGCCGCACCTGCACCTTGCCCGCAAACACGCGCGGCAGCAGCAGCCCCTGCATCACGTGCAGCATGGCCATGAAGCCGATCAGCCCCATCTTCAGCGTGAACCACGGCACATACGTCTGCCGCGCCAGAATCAGCGCCGTGCCGCTGGCAATGGCCAGCGCGGCGGCGGGCGACATCCACACCACGTAAAGCTGGCGCGCCAGCCGGTGCAGCTCGTGCAGCGCATCGCCCGCCAGCGGTGCCTTGCGCTGCGCCAGCAGCAGCGGCAGCACGATCAGCCCGCCCGCCCACACCGCAATCGCCCCCACGTGCACGAACTTCAGCAGCACCATCATGGCGCGCTGCCAGCAGCCAGCCGCGTCGGCAGACCCGCGCCGCGCAGCGCCACCTGCACGCGCCACAGCGCCGCGGCCAGAAACGGCACACCCGCAGGCACCCACATCAGCAGCCCGCCCAGCTGCTGGTCGGCCAGCGGCTGCCAACCCCAGGCCAGCACCGTGGGCGCGTGCAGCGGGTAAAGCGCCTGCGTGGCAAAGGCAATCAGCGCGCCCAGCAAACCCATGTGCGCCACCGTGCCCAGCAGCGCCAGCACGGCAGGCCACAGCGCGCCGCGCGCCGCCAGCGCCGTGTGCCACAGCCACACCGCCGCGCCCAGCAAGCTGGCCTGCATCAGCCAATAACCCGTGCGCGTCGTCAGCCCCCAGGCATAAGCCGCAGGCGCATGCCACAGCCACATCGCCACGGCAAACAAGGCAAAGGCGGCTGTCAGCGCCCATGCGCGTGGCGGTGCGGCGCTGCGCAAAGCCAGCGCCAGCAAAGGCGCCACCCCGGCGGTCAGCAGCACGTGGTGCAACACCCGCGCCGAGAAAAACCCCGCGCTCAGCGCACACAGCGGCGACAAATACAAAAGCGCCCCCAGCGCCCACGCCCCCCAGGCCGCGCCGCTGCGCGGACGCCACCACGCGGTCAACAGCGCCCATGCCCCCACCAGCGCCCACAGCAGTGGCTCCGTCGTCCACGCACTGGCCCACGCGCCGGGCGCAGGCGGCGTGCCGCAATACACCACGGCGGCAGCAAGGGGCAGGGGGCTGGTCATGCAGGCAGGGGTGGGGGAGGTGTCTGGAGGAAAAAGAAGGGGGAAAACACCCGGCTGGCGTGCCCGCAGTCTATGGGCGACAGCGCGCGGGGCATATGTCTGCAAGCATAGTCTGGCGGGCAAGGCAAGCCTTGCGTGTCGGAATCGCTGCGCGGTTCCGACCTACGGGCTGCCGCTATCCACCGGGGCTGACGTGGGTGCAAGCACCCACCCTACACAAATGATCTGCAAGTCGTATATTTAAAACAATAGCTGTTTGCGTAGGTAATACGTTATTTCAAATAATTTTTATATGAATTTGATGTATATCATGCGTAAGTAGCTATATTTTTTATGATCCGCTTGGCATTTTCGTAGGCTGGGTAGAGCGAAGCGAAACCCAGCTAACCGGCTCGCAAGAACGCTGGATTTCGCCTTCGGCTCTACCCAGCCTACAGGGATGTGTGCATGCACGCACCACGAAAAGAGCGCACAAGAAAACTTTTTTTGGCTGTTCTTTTGCGTCCTTCGCGAATCCTTTGCGTCCTTTGCGTTCGGCTGTTCCGCTGCGCCCCATTCACGGCGACACAAAAAAAGCCGCAACCCAGGCTGCGGCTTGGTTTGAAGGCGCTGGCGCTTACTTGCGATACGCGTCCACGATGGCCTTGCCTTCGGCACCGGCTTTTTCCAGCCATTCGCGCGTCATGGTCTCGCCCACTTTCTGCATGTCGGCTTTCAGCTGGGCCGAGCCGGGGGCGATGGTCATGCCGTGCTTTTTCAGCGCGTCGAGGAACTCGCCGGTTTTCTTCTCGCTGATGGCCCAGCCGCGCTTTTCAGCTTCGGCGGCGGCCTGGCGCACGGCCTCTTGCGTGGGTTTGTCGAGCGCGTCAAAGGCGCGCTTGTTGGCCACCACGGCGTTCTTGGGCAGCCACGATTGCAGGTCGTAGAAGTACTTCATGTGCTCATACACCTTGGTGTCGTAGCCGGTTGCGCCCGATGTCATGAAGGCTTCGACCACGCCCGTGGCCATGGCCTGGCTGAGTTCGGCCTGCTGCACGGTGACGGGCTGCGCGCCCACCAGCTCGCCGATGCGGCCGGTGGCGGGGCTGTAGGCGCGCCACTTGATGCCTTTGAGATCTGCCGCCGATTCGATGGGCTTGCGCGCGTACAGGCCCTGCGGCGGCCAGGCCACGCTGTAGAGCAGGGTCATGTTCTGCTCGTTCAGCTTTTTCTCCAGCGTGGGTTTGCTGGCCTGGTAGAGCTTGAAGGCGTCGGCGTAGCTGGTGGCCAGAAACGGCACGCCGTCCAGGCCCCACACGGGCCATTCGTTCTGGAAGTTGACCAGCAGAAACTCGCCCGCCTGCGCCTGGTTGCCCTGCACGGCGCGCTTGATCTCGGGTGCCTTGAACAGCGACGCATTGGGGTGCAGCGTGATGGCCAGCTTGCCTGCGGCGGTTTTGTTCACGTCGGCCACGAACTGCGCGAGGTTTTCGGTGTGAAAGTTGCTGCCAGGGTAGGCGCTGGGCAAATCCCACTTGGTCTGGGCCAGGGCGGGGGCGGCCAGCACGGCGGCGGCCAGGCTAAAAGCGAAGGTGTTGCGTTTCATGTCGTCTCCTGAAAAAAAGCGTTGAGAAATCAAAGGGCCATTACATCCGCGAAGGCAGCCACAGCGCCAGCCCCGGCAGCCAGTAGATCAGCAGCACCATCAGGCACAGCGCCACGAAGAAGGGGAAGGTGACTTTGGCAATCCACAGGATGTCGCGCCCCGTCATGCCTTGCAGCACGAACAGGTTGAAGCCCACGGGCGGGGTGATCTGCGCCAGCTCCACCACCAGCACCAGGAAGATGCCGAACCAGATCAGGTCGATCCCCGCCGCCTGCACGGTGGGCAGGATGACGCCCATCGTCAGCACCACCATCGAGATGCCATCCAGAAAGCAGCCCAGCACCACGTAGAACAAGGCCAGCGCAATGATGAGCGCCAGCGGCGACAGCCCCAGCGAGCTGACCCACTCGGCCAGGTGGCGCGGCAGGCCGATGTAGCCCATCGACAGCGTGAGAAAGGCCGCGCCCGCCAGGATGAGCGCGATCATGCAGTACAGCCGCGTGGCACCCAGCAGCGAATCCTTGAAGGTCTGCCAGTTGAGCGAGCCTTGCACCAGCGACAGCAGCAGCGCGCCCACCACGCCCACCGCCGCCGCCTCGGTGGCGGTGGCCACGCCCTGGTAGATGCTGCCCAGCACCGCGCCGATGAGCAGCACCACCGGGATCAGGTGGCGCGACTCGTGCAGCTTCTGCATGAGGTTCATGCGCATGTCGGGCACCGGCACCTTGGCCTTGTTCAGCAGCGCCCACACCATCAGGTAGCCCGAAAACAGCCCCGCCAGCACCAGCCCCGGCAGGATGCCCGCCGCAAAGAGCTTGGCAATCGACACGTCCGCCGTCACGCCGTAGACGATCATGATGATCGACGGCGGAATGAGCAGCCCCAGCGTGCCCGCGCCCGCCAGCGAGCCGATGGCGATGCTGTCGGGGTAGCCGCGCTTCTTCAGCTCGGGCAGGCTCATCTTGCCGATGGTGGCGCAGGTGGCCGCGCTCGACCCCGACACCGCCGCAAAAATGGCGCAGCCCACCACGTTGGTGTGCAGCAAGCGCCCGGGCAGCGCGCCCACCCACGGGGCCAGGCCGCGGAACATGCTCTCGCTCAGGCGCGTGCGAAACAGAATCTCGCCCATCCAGATGAACAGCGGCAGCGCGGTGAGTGTCCAGCTCGACGAGCTGCCCCAGATGGTCACCGCCATCGCATCGCCCGCCGGGCGGGCCGAAAACAGCTCCATGCCGATCCAGGCCACGCCCGACAGCGCCAGGCCAATCCACACGCCGCTGCCCAAAATGGCAAACAGCGAGGCCATCAGCAGCAGGGAAACGAGCAAGTCATTCATTGCGCAGCAGCTCCTCGGACGTGGCGTGCGAGCGCGTGCCGCGCAGCTCCTGCACCCATTCATCGACAAAGGCAATAAAGAAGATCACCGCGCCTGCGGCCATGGCGAGCTGCGGAATCCACAGCGGCGTGGCGTCGTTGGCGGTAGACACGTCGTTGAACAGGTGCGAATGCCACACCAGCCGCACCGCATAAAACGCCAGCAGCCCCGACAGCAGCACCGCCGCCGACAGCGACCACAGCTCCAGCGCGCGCCGCCCCCGCACGCCCAGGCGCGAGAGGATGAGCGTGACGCGGATGTGCTCGTTCTTCTTCAGCGTGTGTGCCAGCGCCAGAAACGCCGCCGCCGCCATGAAGTAGCCCGCATAAGCGTCGGTGCCCGGCACCAGAAAGCCCAGCTGCCGCCCCGTGATGGACAGCAGCACCATCACCAGAATGCCCACCATGCACAGCGCCGCCAGCCAGGCGCTGGCGTCGTAAAGAAGGTCAAGAAATCGTCGCATGCGTTGGGCAAAAGGGTTGGTCTGCGGCGAGGGACCGGGGCCTTCACGCCCAAGGCGCAACGCCAAACGCGCAACCCTTTTTTGCCCCCTCATCGGCACCCGGCACATCGCGGGCCGGGCCATTATGGGCAGCAGGGGGCGCGGGCTGTTACGGTGTTTTTACCAATACCTTGTTGACGATATAACGACAAAATACAGCACAATTTGTCATCATGAATCCGCCTGACCACGCTGCCCAAACCGAGCCCCAAGGTGCTGCTGCGCCCGCCGCCCGGCCCTGGATCGTCTCGTCCTCGCACCTCGTGTCGGCCCGCAGCGCCGAGATGAGCGAGCTGGAGTTCAGCCTCACCGTGAGCTGGAACGCCTTCAGCCGCTGGGCCATCCGCTGCATGGCAGCCGCCGGCGTGCCTGACCTGACCATCACCGACGTGCTGGTGCTGCACCACATCAACCACCGCGGGCGCGGCAAGAAGCTGGCCGACATCTGCTTCGTGCTGAACTACGAAGACACGCACGTCGTCAACTACGCGCTGAAAAAACTGGTGGCCGCCGGCCTGGCCGTGGGCGAGAAAACGGGCAAGGAAGTGTTCTACAGCCCGACCGAAGAAGGCCAGCAAGTGGTGGCGCGCTACCGCGAAGTGCGCGAGCAGTGCCTGATCGCCAGCGTCGACGGCGAGCTGAACCCCCAGATCGGCGAGCTGGCGCGCTTTCTGCGCCTGATGAGCGGCATGTACGACCAGGCGGCGCGGGCGGCGACGTCGCTGTGAAAACCGGAAAACCGGACGCTTAAGGACGCGAAGGCTTCGCAGAGGACGCAAAAGAACAGCCATGAAAGGTTTTTTCTGCGTCCTCTGCGAAACCTTTGCGTCCATATTGACCTGAAAGCGATGCACTTGAACGAACAAGCCCATGCCGTCATTCCCGCGAAGGCGGGAATCCAGCGTCTGCGCCAGTGCAACGGCAGGATTGCCGCCTTCGCGGGAATGACGGATTTTTTTCACGTCATTGGCTTTCGGAGCAATAAGCCTCCGGCTGTTTACTTCAAACCTGAAAAACCATGACCACACCCTCTTCACCCCGCTGGCAGTTCTGGATCGACCGGGGCGGCACCTTCACCGACATCGTGGCGAAAAAGCCCGACGGCAGCATCGTCACGCACAAGCTGCTGAGCGAAAACCCCGAGCAATACAAGGACGCCGCCGTGGCCGGCATTCGCCACCTGCTGGGCCTGAAGGCCGGCGAGCCGGTCACGCCGACCCAAGTCGAGTGCGTGAAGATGGGCACCACTGTGGCCACCAACGCGCTGCTGGAGCGCAAGGGCGAGCCTACGCTGCTGGTCACCACGCGCGGCTTTCGCGATGGCTTGCGCATTGCGTACCAGAACCGCCCGCGCCTGTTCGACCGCCACATCGTGCTGCCCGAGCTGCTGTACAGCGCCGTGGTCGAGGCCGACGAGCGCGTGGATGCCAACGGCGAGCTGGTGCAGGCGCTGGATGAAGAGCTATTGAAACAAGAGCTACTTGCGCAATACCAGCAAGGGCTGCGCAGCGTGGCCATCGTGTTCATGCATGGCTACCGCTTCAGCGACCATGAAAAAGCCGCGGCCCACCTCGCGCGCGAGGTGGGCTTTACGCAAATCTCCACCAGCCACGAAACCAGCCCCATGATGAAGTACGTCAGCCGGGGCGACACCACCGTGGTCGATGCCTACCTGTCGCCCATTTTGCGGCGCTACGTGGAGCAGGTGGCAGGCGAGATGCCGGGCGTGAAGCTGTTTTTCATGCAGTCCTCCGGCGGCCTCACGGATGCCCATGCGTTTCAGGGCAAGGACGCGATCCTCTCCGGCCCGGCGGGCGGCATCGTGGGCATGGCCCGCACGGCAGAACTTGCGGGGCAAGAAAAAGTCATCGGCTTCGACATGGGCGGCACCAGCACCGATGTGAGCCACTACGCGGGCGCGTTCGAGCGCGAGTTCGAGACGCAAGTGGCCGGCGTGCGCATGCGCGCGCCCATGATGAGCATCCACACCGTGGCGGCGGGCGGCGGCTCCATCCTGCAGTTCGACGGCGCGCGCTTTCGCGTCGGCCCCGAGAGCGCGGGTGCCAACCCCGGCCCCGCCAGCTATCGGCGCGGTGGTCCGCTGGCCGTGACCGACGCCAACGTGATGGTGGGCAAGGTGCAGCCCGCGCACTTCCCCAAGGTGTTCGGCCCGCGCGCTAACGAGCCGCTCGACGCCGAAGCGGCGCGCGCCAGGTTCGCCGACATTGCCGCGCCCACGGGCCGCACGCCCGAGGATGTGGCGCACGGCTTCATCCAGATTGCAGTGCAGCAGATGGCCAATGCCATCAAGAAAATCAGCGTGGCGCGCGGCTACGACGTGACGCGCTACACGCTGCAATGCTTTGGCGGCGCGGGCGGGCAGCACGCCTGCCTGGTGGCCGACGCGCTGGGCATGCCGCGCGTGCTGGTGCACCCGCTGGCGGGCGTGCTATCGGCTTACGGCATGGGTTTGGCCGACCAGAACGTGATGCGCGAAGCGGCGGTGGAGCTGCCCCTGTCGCCCGCCCACCTGCCCGCCGTGCGCGAGCGGCTGGACGCGCTGGCCCAGGCCGCGCAGGGCGAGCTGGCGCGCCAGAACGTCAGCCGGGGCGACATGCGCCTGCTGCCGCGCGTGCACGTGCGCTATGAGGGCACCGACTCGGCCCTCATCGTGCCCATGCCATCAGCGGCAGACGACGACGGTGCGGCAGCCGACATCACCCGCGCGTTCGAAGCCGCCTATCGCCAGCGCTTTGCCTTTCTGATGCAGGGCAAGCCGCTGGTGGTTGAAGCCGTGTCGGTCGAAGCCGTGGTGGCAGGCGATGCACCCGCAGAGGCTGCGCAGCCGCTGCACCCCGCGCGCGAAGTGCCGCGCCGCGACACGGTGCGCGTGTACACCACCGGGGTGGACGGCCAGCCCGCCTGGCACGACGCCGCGCTGATCGTGCGCGAAGACATGCGCGTGGGCGACGCAGTGCCCGGCCCCGCCATCATTGCCGAGCAGAACGCCACCACCGTGGTGGAGCCCGGCTGGCGCGCCAGCCTCACCGCGTTCGACCACCTGGTGCTGGAACGCACGGCACCACGCGCCATTGCTTATGCAGCAGGCACGCAGGTCGATCCGGTGCTGCTGGAGGTGTTCAACAACCTGTTCATGAACATCGCCGAGCAGATGGGCCTGCAACTGCAAAACACCGCCTACTCGGTCAACATCAAGGAGCGCCTGGACTTCAGCTGCGCGCTGTTTGACGCCGAGGGCAACCTGATTGCCAATGCGCCGCACATGCCCGTGCATCTGGGCAGCATGGGCGAGAGCATCAAGACCGTCATCGCCCGCAACCACGGAACCATGCAGCCGGGCGACGTGTACGTGCTCAACGATCCGTACCACGGCGGCACGCACCTGCCCGACATCACGGTCATCACGCCCGTCTACCTGGAGGTTGAGCGTTCGGCGTTCGGCGTTGGGCGTGACACGGAGGACGCCGAACGCTCAACGCTCAACGCCCAACCTCTCTTCTACGTAGGCTCGCGCGGCCACCACGCCGACATCGGCGGCATTTCGCCCGGCTCCATGCCGCCTTTTTCCACCCGCATCGAAGAAGAAGGCGTGCAGATCGACAACGTCAAGCTGGTCGATGGCGGCACCCTGCGCGAGGCTGAGATGGTCGCGCTGCTGCAAAGCGGCGAATACCCCAGCCGCAACCCGCAGCAGAACATGGCCGATCTGAAAGCGCAGATCGCCGCCAACGAAAAAGGCGTGCAGGAGCTGCGCAAGATGGTCGCCCAATTCGGCCTTGACGTGGTGCAGGCCTACATGCGCCACGTGCAGGACAACGCCGAAGAAAGCGTGCGCCGCGCCATCACGCGCCTGGCCGCGCGCATGCAGGGCGGGCAGTTCACCCTGCCGCTGGACAACGGCGCGCAGATACAGGTGGCCGTCACCATCGACGGCGAAAAGCGCAGCGCCAGGGTGGACTTCACCGGCACTTCGCCCCAGCAGACCAACAACTTCAACGCGCCCACGGCGGTGTGCATGGCGGCGGTGCTCTATGTGTTCCGCATGCTGGTCGATGACGACATTCCGCTCAACGCCGGGTGCCTCAAACCCATCGAAGTCGTCATCCCCGAAGGCAGCATGCTGCGGCCCCAGCCCCCCGCCAGCGTGGTGGCAGGCAACGTCGAAACCTCCACCTGCATCACCAACGCCCTCATCGGCGCACTGGGCCTGATGGGCGCCAGCCAGTGCACGGTGAACAACTTCACCTTCGGCAACGACACGCACCAGTATTACGAAACCATCTCCGGCGGCTCGGGCGCGGGCGGCGTGTTTGACGACGCGGGCCAGCTGGCGGGTGGCTTTGGCGGCACCGCCGTGGTGCAGACCCACATGACCAACTCCCGCATGACCGACCCCGAGGTGCTGGAGTGGCGCTTTCCTGTCAGGCTTGAAAGCTACGAAATCCGAAGCGACTCAGGCGGCGCAGGCCAGTGGCGCGGCGGCGATGGCGGCGTGCGGCGGCTGCGCTTTTTGCAGCCCATGACGGCCAGCATCCTCAGCAATGGCCGCGAGCGCGGTGCCTTCGGCATGGCTGGCGGCGGCGCAGGCGCAGTGGGCATCAACCGCGTGGTGCGTGCCGATGGCAGCGTGCAAGCGCTGGGCCACATCGGCAGCGCCGACATGCAGCCGGGCGACGTGTTCGAGATCCACACGCCGGGCGGCGGGGGCTTTGGCTCTGCGAAGGCATGAAGCGGTTGGAATAAAAAAAGGAGCTGCTTGCGTATGTTTTAAGACAATTTCAGATATAAAAGTATATGAAAACGTTTTAAAACATACGCAAGCAGATCCTTTTTTATTGATTCCTTGGCATTTATCACATCCCCGTAGGCTGGGTAGAGCCGCAGGCGAAACCCAGCAAACCGGTTCGCCAGAACGCTGGGTTTCGCCTGCGGCTCTACCCAGCCTGCAAGGTGGCCGCTTGTTCCGGCTGTCGGAAAAAGCGCTTGCGCAACGCAAAGCGAAATGCGTGCATACGCAAGCCTTTGCCGATAGCCGCGGGGTGGGTGCCTGGCTCACACGCGGACGAGACGGCCCGCAGCGTTCACGTGGGTGCAAGCACCCACCCTGCGATCTGCCATCCCGTTGGCAAGTCGGACTTTCAAACCTCTTCCATGCGCCGGGGCGGAAAGCTCTCCCACGCCTGGCAGCCGGGGCATTGCCAGAAGTAGCCCTGCGCCTCGAAGCCGCAGGCGGCGCAGCGGTAGCGCGCCAGCGGGCGCGCGGCGTGCTCGACCGAGCGCTGCACCACCGGGTGCGCGCCTTCCTGCGCAAACGGCTCGTGGCCGAGCCAGCGCGCGGCGGCGATCAGCGAAGGCTCCTGCGCCATGTGCCGCACATAGCCTTCGCGCGCCTGCCGCATGGGCGTGCCCGCGGCCACCTGCGCCTGCACGATGGCATCGGCCACGTCGATGGCCGGGGTGGCCGCGTAGCTGCGCTCCAGCAGCTGCGCCGCGCGCGCGAGCTGGCCGCTGGCCTGGCCAATGCGCACCAGCTCGCTGGCCACCAGCGGCAGCGCCTGCGGCGCGTGCTTTTCCAGCGCGGCCAGCGTGTCGAAGGCGCCGTGCAGGTCGTTCTGCGCCGCCAGCATGCCGGCGAGCTGAATGCGCGGGCGCGCCGCGTCGGGTGCGTCGGCAATGGCCTGGGCCAGCAGGCGGCGCGCTTCGTCGGGCTGCTGCTGCTTGGTGAGAGCGGTGGCGGCCTGCTCGCACAGGTAGTGCGCCAGCCGGGCGGCAAAGTCGCCCTGGTGGGCGTTTTGCAGGCGCTGGGCAATCTCGGCGGCCTGCGGCCAGTCGCGCGCGCGTTCGTACAGCGACAGCAGGGTGAGCCAGGCCTGCTCCTGGTAGCGCGTGCCGTCGAGCTTGCGCAGCGCGTCCTCGGCGCGGTCGAGCAGGCCGGCTTTCAGAAAGTCGAGCGAGAGCGCATGCTGCGCGCGGTCGCGGTCGGCGCGGCTCAGGTCGGCGCGCGAGAGCAGGTGCTCGTGTACGCGCACGGCGCGCTCGTACTCGCCCCGGCGGCGAAACAGGTTGCCCAGGGCGAAGTGCAGCTCGGAGGTGTCGGGGTCTTTCTGCACTGCCTCGATGAAGGCGTCGATGGCCTGGTCCTGCTGCTCGTTGAGCAGGTAGTTCAGCCCCTTGAAATAGGCCTTGGGCGCCTGCCGGTTCTCGATGCGCAGCTGGCGCAGGTCAAAGCGCGAGGCCAGCCAGCCCAGCGCAAACACGGCGGGCAGGCCCAGCAGAATCCAGACGAGGTCAAGCTCCATGGTGCGGCGGGTGCAAGCGGTGGTCCAGCGGCGCGGCGGCGGTGTCGGCCTCTGCCTGGCCATTGCCCAGGCGGCGCGCGCTGCGCCGCGCCCACCAGCCGGGCAGCATGCCCAGCACGCCCACCACCAGCCCCAGCGCAAAGGCGGCCAGCACGATGAGCATCATGGGCGCGCGCCACTGGTGGCCGAACAGCAGGTGCACGGTGGCGTCCTGCTGGTTGTTCAGCGCAAAGGCGAAAAGGGCAAAAAAAACGGCTGCCTTCAGTATCCACTTCAGCAGCCGGGTGAGCTTGTTCATGCACCGTCCGTGGGGGTCACGGCGATTCTAGCGAGCCGCGTGGCGTGGGCGCCTCGTCGGTGGCCTGCGCGCCCACCGCCTCGCGCAGGGCCTTGCCCGGCTTGAAGTGGGGCACGCGCCGCTCGGGAATGTGCACGGCCTCGCCGGTGCGCGGGTTGCGCCCCATGCGCGGCGGACGCCGGTTGATGGAGAAGCTGCCGAAGCCGCGGATCTCGATGCGGTGGCCGCGCACCAGCGCGTCGCTCATGGCGTCAAGCATGGTCTTGACGGCCGCGTCGGCGTCCTTGTGCGTGAGCTGGCCAAAACGCTCGGCCAGCAGTTCGACGAGATCGGAACGGGTCATGCGAGGTGCAGGTCACCGGCACGCCGTGGGCGCCATCGCCTTTCGGGGGCACCCGTGGAGCGGGCTTGGCCCGGCCACTGGGTGCGCCCCCTTGAGGGGGAGGCGCCGAAGGCGCTTCGGGGGTGGGCCTTATTTCTCGTTGTTGTCCAGCTTGGCACGCAGCAGCGCGCCCAGGCTGGTGGTGCCTGCCGTGCCGGTGTTCTGGCTCAGGCTGGCCATGGCTTCCTGCTGGTCGGCGGCGTCCTTGGCTTTCACGGACAGCTGGATGTTGCGGCTCTTGCGATCGACGTTGACCACCACGGCGGTCACTTCGTCGCCCACCTTCAGCACCTGGCTGGCGTCTTCCACGCGGTCACGGCTGATCTCGCTCGCGCGCAGGTAGCCCACCACGTCTTCGCCCAGGTCGATCTCGGCGCCGCGTGCATCCACGGTCTTGACCTTGCCGGTCACCGTCTGACCCTTGTCGTTCACCGTCACGAAGGTGGTGAAGGGGTCTTGGTCGAGCTGCTTGATGCCCAGGGAGATGCGCTCGCGATCCACGTCCACGGCCAGCACCAGGGCCTCGACTTCCTGGCCCTTCTTGTAGTTGCGCACGGCGGCTTCGCCCGGCTCGTTCCACGACAGGTCGGACAGGTGCACCAGGCCGTCGATGCCGGCGGCCAGGCCGACGAACACGCCGAAGTCGGTGATCGACTTGATCGGGCCCTTGACGCGGTCGCCGCGCTTGGTGTTCTGCGCGAATTCCTGCCACGGGTTGGCGCGGCACTGCTTCATGCCCAGGGAGATGCGGCGCTTGTCCTCGTCGATTTCGAGGATCATCACTTCCACCTCGTCGCCCAGGCTGACGATCTTGGAGGGGGCGACGTTCTTGTTCGTCCAGTCCATCTCGGACACGTGCACCAGGCCTTCGATGCCCGGCTCCAGCTCGACGAACGCGCCGTAGTCGGCGATGTTGGTGACCTTGCCGAACATGCGCGTGCTTTGCGGGTAGCGGCGGCTGACGCCCATCCACGGGTCGTCGCCCATCTGCTTGAGGCCCAGCGACACACGGTTTTTCTCGGTGTCGAACTTGAGGATCTTGGCCGTGATTTCCTGGCCGGTCTGCACCACTTCGGACGGGTGGCGCACGCGGCGCCAGGCCATGTCGGTGATGTGCAGCAGGCCGTCGATGCCGCCCAGGTCGACGAAGGCACCGTATTCGGTGATGTTCTTGACCACGCCGTTGACGATGGCGCCTTCTTTCAGCGTCTCCATCAGCTTGGCGCGTTCTTCGCCCATGCTGGCTTCGACCACGGCGCGGCGGCTCAGCACCACGTTGTTGCGCTTGCGGTCGAGCTTGATGACCTTGAATTCGAGGGTCTTGTTCTCGTAGGGGGTCAGGTCTTTGGTGGGACGGGTGTCGACCAGCGAGCCGGGCAGGAAGGCGCGGATGCCGTTGACCAGCACGGTGAGGCCGCCCTTGACCTTGCCGGCGGTGGTGCCGGTGACGAAGTCGCCCGATTCAAGGGCTTGCTCCAGTGCCAGCCACGAGGCCAGGCGCTTGGCGGTGTCACGGCTGAGGATGGTGTCGCCGTAGCCGTTTTCGATGGAGCCGATGGCCACGGGCACGAACTGGCCCGGCTCGACTTCGACCTCGCCCTGGTCGTTCTTGAATTCTTCAATGGGGATGTATGCCTCGGACTTCAGGCCGGCGTTGACCACGACGAAGCTGTGTTCGACGCGCACGACTTCGGCGGTGATGACCTCGCCGGGGCGCATTTCGGTGCGTTGCAGCGATTCTTCGAACAGGGCGGCAAAAGATTCAGACATGAAAGGGTTCCTAAAACGCAAACGCAGGATGCACGACGGCAGGATGGCTGTCGTTTGAACGGCTGGTTGCGCTGGTGGGTGGCGGGTGATGCCCGCAGGGGTTGGTGTTGAACAACCACCCGGCTCGGTGCGCGTGCGGCGCGAAGGGCAAGCCAAGGGTGGACGAAAAAAACCGGCGCGCCGCAAGGCGGCACACCGGATGTGGTGCCAGGCCAGAAGGACGGTGTTGGCGTCCTCAGGCAAATGGCTGCCGTGCCTGCCACCAGTCGAGCACCTGCTCCACCGATTGCTCGATGGACAGCTGCGAGTTGTCCAGCGGCAGGGCGTCTTGCGCGGGCTTCAAGGGGGCGGCAGCGCGGGTTTGATCCCGTGCGTCGCGTGCCTCCAAGTCGGCGCGAAGGGCGTCGATGCTAGCAGCAATGCCCTTGGAAATCAATTGCTTATGCCGCCGCTCGGCCCGTGTGGCGGCGCTGGCAGTGAGAAAAACCTTGAGCGGCGCATCCGGGAAGATGACGGTGCCCATGTCGCGCCCATCGGCCACCAGGCCGGGCAGGCGGGCTTGCGCGCGTTGCAGATCGAGCAGGGCTTCGCGCACCAGGGGCAGGGCGGACACGCGCGAGGCGTCCATGCCGGCGGCCTCGGTGCGGATGGCGTCGCTGACCTCTTCGCCACCCAGCCAAATCTGGCTGCCCTCGAAGCGCACGGGCAGCGTGCGCGCCAGCGCGGCAATGGCGGCTTCGTGCACAGGCTCGGGCGCCAGGCCGGCGCGGCGCGTGGCCAGGCCGGTGAGGCGGTAGAGCGCGCCGGAATCCAGAAAGTGGTAGCCCAGGCGGCGCGCCACTTCGGCGGCCAGCGTGCCTTTGCCCGAGGCCGTGGGGCCGTCCACGCAGATCACGGGCACGGGGGCGGCGGTGTCGGCGATGGCGAACAGCGTTTCAAAGTAATCGGGGAAGGTCTTGGCCACGCAGCGCGGGTCTTCGATGCGCATCGGCAGGCCAGCGGGGTTGAAGGCCGCGAGCGAGCCGCACATGGCCATGCGGTGGTCGTCGTAGGTGTGCAGCGATGCGGCTTGCCACGTGACGGGCGGGGTGATGCGGATGAAGTCCGGCCCTTCCTGCACCTCTGCGCCCAGCTTGCGCAGCTCGGCCGTCATGGCGGCGATGCGGTCGGTTTCCTTGACGCGCCATGACGCGATGTTGCGCAAGGTGCTGGGGCCGTCGGCGTACAGCGCCATCATGGCCAGGGTCATGGCGGCGTCGGGGATGTGGTTGCCGTCCAGATCAATGGCCTTGAGCGGCCAGGTGCCGCGCTGCACGTGCAGCCAGTTGGGGCCGCTTTCGATGTGCGCGCCCATCTGCCGTGCGGCATCGACGAAGCGGATGTCGCCCTGGATGGACTGCTCGCCCACGCCTTCGATTTTCAAGCCATTTTGGCCGTTTTCGCTTACGGATAAAGCGCCAAAAGCTATAAAATAGCTAGCAGACGATGCATCGGCCTCGACGTATATGTCGCCGGGCGATTGGTAGCGGCTGCCCGCAGGGATGACGAAACGCGCCCAGCCCTCGCGCTGCACGGCAACGCCAAAGCGGGCCAGCAGCTGCAAGGTGATGTCGATGTAGGGCTTGGAGATGAGCTCGCCCACCACCTCGATCACCACGTCTTGCGTGCGGGCCGCCAGGGGCAGCGCCATGAGCAGGGCGGTGAGGAACTGGCTGGACACATCGCCACGCACGGGGATGGGCGCGTTCAGCCGCAGCGCGGGCTGGCCAATGCGCAAGGGGGGAAAGCCGTCGTTGCCCGTGTAATCGACGCGGCAACCCAGCGCACGCAAGGCATCGACCAGGTCGCCAATGGGGCGCTCATGCATGCGGGGGATGCCGCTCAGGCCATAGTCGCCGCCCAGCACGGCGAGGGCCGCGGTGAGCGGGCGCATGGCCGTGCCCGCGTTGCCGAGAAACAGCTCGGCGGCAGGCGCGCGCGGGCGCTGGCCCAGGCCGTCGATGACGGCGGTGGTGCCGTCGACTGCCACGCCGCAGCCGAGTTGGCGCAGTGCTTTCAGCATCACGCGCGTGTCGTCGGAGTCGAGCAGGTCGTGCACCACGGTGCGGCCTTCGCACAGGGCGGCCAGCAGCAGCACGCGGTTGGAAATGCTCTTGGAGCCAGGCAGGCGCACACGGCCATGCACCGCACGCAGGGCAGGGATGTCGAGAAAGGCGGTGTCGAACACGGAGCGAGAGGCTGCCGTCAGCGCGCGCCGGCAGCAAGGCGCCAGTTGGCCCGGGCATGGCTGGCGCGGTTGATGAGGCGCTCCAACTCATCGGTCTGGCCGCTGGCGATCAGGTGTTCCAGCTCGGCCAGTGCCGCCTGGAAATGGGCCGTCTGGCGGGCCAATTCCTCGCGATTGGCGATGAGCACGTCGCGCCACATCTGAGGGTCGCTGGCAGCGATGCGCGAAAAATCGCGGAAGCCGGGGCCGGCCAGCGAGAGAAAGTCCTTGCCGTTTGGCTGCTCGGTGATGCCGTTCATGAGTGCAAAGGCGATCAGGTGAGGCAGGTGGCTGACGGCGGCAAAGGCCGCGTCGTGCGCTTCGGGCGACATGCTGAGCACTTCGCTGCCCAGCGCGCGCCACAGCGCGGTGGCGCGGTCGATCTTGGCGGTGAGCGTGCGCTCGATGGGCGTGAGGATGACCTGGCGGCCTGCATAAAGGCCGGGATCGGCGTTTTCCACGCCAGATACTTCACGCCCCGTGATGGGGTGGGCGGGCACGAACACGCCCACGTCGTGCTTGAGCACGCGGCGCGCGGCATCGACCACGTCGCGCTTGGTGGAGCCCACGTCCATGATGAGCATGCCGGGGTTGACGAGGTGGCGGATGGCCTTGAGCGTGTTTTCGGTGTTGGCTACCGGCACGGCCAGCAAAACCAGGTCGGCCCCCGAGACGGCCAGCAGGGCCGACGGCGCTTCCACGTCGATCACGCCCAGTTGCAAGGCGCGCGCCGTGGTGGAGGGCGACTTGCTGTAGCCCACCACGCGCCGCACCAGGCCCGCGCGCTTGGCGGCCAGGGCAAAGGAGCCGCCCATCAGGCCGCAGCCGATCAGTCCCAGTTGTTCAAACATCTTTTGCCAGAGGGTAGGCGCCCAGCATTTTGTAGAAGGCGCAATAGGCTTGCAATTCGTCCAGCGCCGCGGCCACATGGGGCTCGCTCGGGTGGCCTTGCAAGTCGATGTAGAAATAGTATTCCCATTTGCCCGACTTGGCGGGGCGCGATTCGAAGCGCGTCATCGAAACGCCATGCTTTTTCAGCGGGGTGAGCATGTCATGTACCGAGCCGGGCTTGTTGGGCACCGACAGCACGAGGCTGGTGCAGTCGCGCCCGGTGGCAGCCGGCATGGCCAGGGTTTGCGGCAGGCAGATGACGGCAAAGCGCGTGCGGTTGGTAGCCTCGTCCTGAATGGCATGGGCCACGATGTGCAGGCCGAACTGCGCGGCGGCGCGCTCGCTGGCCAGCCCCGCCCATGCGGGGTGGGTGGCCGCCAGGCGCGCGCCTTCGGCATTGCTGGCCACGGCGCGGCGTTCGGCATGCGGCAGGTGCTCGTTCAGCCAGTTCTGGCACTGCATCAGCGCTTGGGGGTGGGCCATGACCACCTCGATGCCTGCCAGGTTGTTCGTCTGGCGCAGCAGGTTGTGGCGCACCAGCATGCTGACCTCGCCCACCACCTGCGCGGGCGAGTGCAGGAACAAATCGAACGAGCGCGCCACCACGCCTTCGGTGGAGTTCTCCATGCCCACCACGCCGAACTGCGAGGTGCCGGCCGCCGTGGCGTGAAACACCTCGTCGAAGCTGTTGCAGTAGATCAGGTTGGCGGCGCTGCCGAAGAACTCGATGGCGGCTTGCTCGCAGAAGGTGCCTTGCGGCCCGAGCACGGCCACGCGCTGCGGCACTTCCAAGGCCAGGCAGGCCGACATGATTTCGCGCCAGATGGCGGCCACGTGCTGGTTGAGCAGGGGGCCGGGGTTGCTGGCCTGCACCTTGGCGATGACCTGCGCCACGCGATCGGGGCGGAAAAAGGGCGTGCCTTCCTGGCGTTTGAGCTCCCCCACCTCTTCGGCCACCTTGGCACGCTGATTGAGCAGCGTGAGCAGCTGTGCGTCCAGGCTGTCGATCTGCTGGCGCATCCGGGCCAGCGCCTCGGACTGGATGGGGGTTTGGCTCATGCGGGAAAGGTCGCGTTAAAACAGCAGCGCCGACCCATGGGGTCGGCGCCTGAAAGGGCAACGGTCGATTTTGACTTATTTCTTGGCCGGCGCGGGCGCACTGCCGGCAGCCGATGTCACGATGCGGTTGGCCGAGGCTTCGAAGGTCTTGGCGCCGCTCTCGACCGCAGGCTTGGTGGCTTCGATGATGCGCTGGGCCCAGGCGTTGGCCGCCTCGCCGCCGAGCGCCTGGAATTTGGCGCTGGCGGGCGATTCGAGGTAGGCGATGATGGTTTTCAGCTCTTCCTCGCTGAGCTTTTCCATGAAGACGGGCACCAGCGCTGCCTCGGCGGACTTGGCTGTCTGCGCCTCGACGGTCTTGTGCGTGCTGTCGGCGAACTTCTTCAGCTCCACGTCCAGCTTGTCGCGCACGTCTTTCTGCCTGGCGGGCGGCACGGTTTCATCGAGGCGCTGCGACCAGCCGGCGATCAACGGCTGCACGGCGCTGGCGGTGAGCTGGGCGGCCATGTCGGGGCCGTCGGCCTTCTGCTGCATCTGCGCGAGCTTGACGGCCAGTGTGCGTTTGGCATCATTTTGGGCAATAGCGCCCGTAGATACTGCGCAAGCAGCTACGAAAAAAAGAGCTACAGGGAGTTTCGAGAAGGTGGCTTTCAAAGGTTGCTCCATTGGTTATGCCTGGGGTTGTTCAGGGGTGTCGGTATCGCCGTTGTCCTGGGCATCGTTTTCGACGATGCGCTGCAGGCCGCTGAGTTGCGCGCCGTCGTCCAGGGCGATCAGGGTCACGCCCTGCGTGGCGCGGCCCATTTCGCGGATTTCGGATACGCGGGTGCGCACCAGCACGCCCTTGTCGGTGATGAGCATGATGTCGTCGTCGGGGCTGACCAGCGTGGCTGCCACGACCTTGCCGTTGCGCTCGCTCTGCTGGATGGCGATCATGCCCTTGGTTCCACGACCATGGCGTGTGTATTCGGTAATGTGGGTTCGCTTTCCGTAACCGTTCTGGGTGGCGGTTAGGACACTGCTGCGCGCCAATGGTTCCGCATCATGGGCGCTGGCTTCGCCGGGGGCAACCAGCAGGGCGATGACGCTTTGGCCGTCTTCGAGCTGCATGCCGCGCACGCCGCGCGTGTCGCGGCCCAGGGCGCGCACGTCGTTTTCGTCGAAGCGCACGGCTTTGCCACCGTCGGAAAACAGCATCACGTCGTGTTTTCCGTCGGTGACGGCTGCGCCGATGAGTTGATCGCCCTCGTCCAGCTTGATGGCAATGATGCCGATCTTGCGCGGGTTGCTGAACTCGGTCAGCGCCGTCTTCTTCACGGTGCCGCCAGCGGTGGACATGAAGATGTAGTGGTCGGCAGGAAAGCTGCGGTTGTCGCCCGTGAGCGGCAGGATGACGTTGATCTTCTCGCCTTCCTGCAGCGGGAACATGTTGACGATGGGCCGCCCGCGCGAGCCACGCGAGCCCGAGGGCACTTCCCACACCTTGAGCCAGTACAGCCGCCCGCGGTTGGAAAAGCACAGGATGTAGTCATGCGTGTTGGCGATGAAGAGCTGGTCGATCCAGTCGTCTTCCTTGGTGGCCGTGG
>JAUNTQ010000069.1 GCA_030538605.1 Pseudomonadota bacterium | reverse complement strand
CTGCGCTGCCGATGCCCGCCCCACGCCCTGCGCTTCTCGGCACGGCCAGAGGGGTTCCCAAGTCCATGCGGGCCATCGTGCCACTCAAGGTGAGGTGTGTGCATGCACAAGCCGGCAGCGGTGAAGGCTTTGAACCCTCACCCGCCCGACATCAGCCCCCGCCTGCACTGCACCGCCTCGGCCACATGCGCCACGCCCACGGCGTCGCTGCCTGCCAGGTCGGCCACGGTGCGCGCCACTTTCAGGGTGCGGTGGGTGGCGCGGGCGCTCCAGCCCAGGCGGGTGGCGGCGGTTTGCAGGAAGGTGGCGGCGGCGGGTTCCAGCCGTGCATGGGTGTCGATGGCCTGGCCTTGCAGCGCCTGGTTGGGTGTGCCCTGGCGTGCCAGCGCGCGCTCGCGGGCGGCGAGGCACCGGGCGCGGATGGCGTCGGTCGGCTCGCCGGGGGGCGCGGCCAGCAGCTCGTCGGGGGGCAGCGCGGCCACTTCCACGTGCAGGTCGATGCGGTCGAGCAGCGGGCCGCTGAGTTTGGCCTGGTAGCGCGCCACCTGATCGGGCGTGCAGCGGCAGGCGCGTGCGCCTGTGCGCCCGCCTGCCTGCGCGCCGAGGTAGCCGCAGGGGCAGGGGTTCATGGCGGCGATGAGCTGAAAGCGCGCCGGGAAGTCGGCGCGCTGCGCCGCGCGGCTGATGGTGATGTGGCCCGTCTCCAGCGGCTCGCGCAGGGCTTCGAGCGCGGCGCGGGGGAACTCGGGCAGCTCATCGAGAAACAGCACGCCTTCGTGTGCCAGCGATATCTCGCCGGGCCTGGGCGGTGAGCCGCCGCCCACCAGGGCCACGGCGCTGGCGGTGTGGTGCGGCGCGCGCGTGGGGCGCTGGCCCCATTGCGCGGGGGTGAAGCTGCCACTCAGGCTGGCCACGGCGGCGCTTTGCAGCGCATGCGCGTCGTCCATCGGCGGCAGCAGGCCGGCAAAGCGCTGCGCCAGCATGGATTTGCCCGTGCCGGGCGGGCCGATGAGCAGCACCGAGTGCCCGCCAGCAGCGGCGATTTCCAGCGCGCGTTTGGGTGCCGCCTGGCCTTTCACGTCGGCCATGTCGGGGTAATGCGGGGCCGCGCGCGCGGCCTGCGGCTGCACACGCGCCCAGCCCTCGGCCAGCGGCGCATCACTGTCAGCGGCGGCGGGCTGAAACTGCGCCACCACGTCGAGCAGATGGCGCGCGCGGTACACCGCCATGCCGGGCACCAGGGCGGCTTCTTCAGCGCTGCCGGGGGGCAGCACGAGCTGGGTTTGCACGCCTGCGGCGTGCAGCGCCGCGCCCATCGCGAGCGCGCCGCGCACCGGGCGCAGCTCGCCCGAGAGCGACAACTCGCCCGCGAACTCCCAGCCCGCCAGCCGCGCGCCGTCGATCTGGCCGCTGGCCGCCAGGATGCCCAGCGCAATGGGCAAGTCGAAGCGGCCCGAGTCCTTGGGCAAATCAGCGGGCGCGAGGTTGACGGTGATGCGCTGGTTGTGCGGAAAGGTCAGGCCGCTGTTGGCGAGCGCGCTGCGCACGCGCTCGCGCGCTTCTTTCACTTCCACATCGGCCAGGCCCACGAGGGTGAAGCTGGGAAGGCCGTTGGCCAGATGCACTTCCACGGTGACGGGCGGTGCATTCAGGCCCAGCAGGGCACGGCTTTGCAGCAGACTAAGCGCCACGAAAACTCCCTCGATTGGTGCAGATGAAGCGACGCGCACACCACTGGTGCGTGCGCCGCGCAACGCGCCCGCACAGCGGCAGCGGGCCTCGCAATGTACCGCGTTGGCTGGGGCTTGGCACGCTCTCTGCTTTCCAGCGTTTGCATCCCTTCACTTGAAGAAACGAGAGAGGTCAAGCATGACTGTTTCCCCATCACACAAGAGCGCGCGTGCCCGCTGCTGGCACCTTGCCCTGGCCTGCGCGACGCTGGGCATGGGCGGCCACGCCGTGGCACAAACCGCCGTGCCTGCGCCCGCACCTGAGGCGGCTCCAGCGGCCGCCAGCCCGCTCACGTTCAACGTGGCGCTCACCAGCGACTACCGCTACCGGGGCATCGCGCAAAGCCGTCTCAAGCCCGCCGTGAGTGCGGGGCTGGACTACGCGCACCCCAGCGGCTTTTACGTGGGCACCTGGCTGACCACGATTCGATGGATCAAGGACGCAGGCGGCAGCGCGCCGATGGAGTGGGACGTGTACGGCGGCTACAAAGGCAGCATCGGCACCAGCGGCGTGGGCTACGACGTGGGCCTGCTGCACTACCACTACCCGCGCCACCGGCTGGATGTCAGCCCCAACACCACCGAGCTTTACGGCGCGCTGAGCTACAGCGTGCTAACGCTGAAGTATTCGCACGCGCTCACCAACCTGTTCGGCTTTGAAGGCAGCCGCCACAGCGGCTACCTGGAGCTGGCGGCCAGCTTCGATCTGGGCGACGGCTGGTCGCTCGCGCCGCACGTGGGCCGCCAGTGGGTGCGCCACCACGGCGCGTATGCGTACACCGACTTCGCGCTCACCGTGGGCAAGGACTTTGGCCAGGGCCTTGCCGCCAGCGTCGCCCTCGTTGGCAGCAATGCCGACAAGCAGCTCTACACCACGCCCAGCGGGCGCTTCACCGGGCGCACTGCACTGGTGGCGGGCGTGAAGTACACGTTTTGAGGCGAAAGCCACACACGCGCAAACAGCCATTGATAAAGGAAGCAACATGAAACTGGTCACCGCCGTCATCAAACCCTTCAAGCTCGACGAGGTGCGCGAAGCGCTCTCGGCGCTGGGCGTGCAGGGCATCACCGTCACCGAAGTCAAGGGCTTTGGCCGCCAGAAGGGCCACACCGAGCTGTACCGGGGCGCGGAGTACGTGGTGGATTTTCTGCCCAAGGTCAAGGTCGAGGTGGCCGTGGGCGAGGCGCTGGTCGAGCGCGTGATCGAGGCCATCGAGGCCGCCGCGCGCACCGGAAAGATCGGCGACGGCAAGGTCTTCGTCTCGGGCGTGGAGCAGGTGCTGCGCATCCGCACCGGCGAAACCGGCGCCGACGCACTGTGAGGCCCGCGCCCTCACGCACCCTCTTTCATCCTCCTTTCATCCCCGTTGCATCCCGGACCATTCGCACCATGAAACCCCTGACCTCTTCCCTTCTTCCCGGCCTGGGCCTGCTGCTGGCCAGCGGCACGGCCTTTGCGCAAGCCGCGCCCGACGCCGCCGACGCGGTGGCCGTCGTGGTCGCCGAAGCCGCCGCCGCTGCCGCACCCGCCATCAACTCGGGCGACACCGCGTGGATGCTCACCTCCACCATGCTCGTCATCCTGATGATCATCCCTGGCCTGGCCCTGTTCTATGGCGGCCTCGCGCGCAGCAAGAACATGCTCAGCGTGCTGGTGCAGGTGTTCGTGGTGTTCTCGCTCGTCAGCATTCTGTGGGCCATCTACGGCTACAGCCTGGCCTTCAGCGGCGAGGGCAATTTTTACGGCGGCTTCGCCAAGATCTTCCTCAAGGGCGTCACGCCCGAGACCATCGGCGCGCTGGAGACGATTCCCGAATACGTGTTCATCGCCTTCCAGGGCACCTTCGCCGCCATCACGTGCTGCCTGATCGTGGGCGCCTTTGCCGAGCGCACGCGCTTTGCCGCCGTGCTGGCGTTCATGGTGCTGTGGTTCACCTTCAGCTACGTGCCCATGGCGCACATCGTGTGGGGCGGCGGCCTGCTGGCGAAAGACGGCGCGCTCGACTTTGCCGGCGGCACCGTGGTGCACATCAACAGCGGCATCGCCGGCCTGGTGGGCGCCTACATGGTCGGCAAGCGCATGGGCTACGGCCGCGAAGCCTTCACCCCGCACAGCCTCACGCTGACCATGGTGGGTGCCTCGCTGCTGTGGGTGGGCTGGTTCGGCTTCAACGCAGGCTCTGCCGGCGCGGCCAACGGCGACGCGGGCCTGGCCTTTGTCAACACCGTGCTGGCCACTGCCGCCGCCACGCTGGCCTGGTCGGCGGGCGAGGCGCTGCACAAGGGCAAGGCCTCGATGCTGGGCGCGGCGTCGGGCGCGGTGGGCGGGCTGGTGGCCATCACCCCCGCGGCGGGCTTCGTGGGGCCAATGGGCGCCATCGCCATGGGCTTCATCGCCGGGCCGGTGTGCCTGTGGGGCGTCAGCGGCCTGAAGCGCCTGCTCAAGGCCGATGACGCGTTCGACGTGTTCGGCGTGCACGGGCTGGGCGGCATCGTGGGCGCCATCCTCACCGGCGTGTTCGCCGCCACCGCGCTGGGCGGCAACGGCGGGGGCGACCCCGACAACTTCCACATGGGCGCGCAGGTGTGGATCCAGGCCAAGAGCGTGCTGTTCACCATCGCCTGGTCGGGCGTGGTCTC
Source organism: Pseudomonadota bacterium (assembly GCA_030538605.1). Classification (GTDB taxonomy): domain Bacteria; phylum Pseudomonadota; class Gammaproteobacteria; order Burkholderiales; family Burkholderiaceae_C; genus Ottowia. The sequence goes on along the minus strand of JAUNTQ010000069.1, from coordinate 11,824 downwards.
TGCCATCGCCTACAAGCTGGTGGACATGGTCATCGGCCTGCGCGTGTCGGAAGAAGAAGAGCGCGAGGGCCTGGACATCACCAGCCATGGCGAGACGGCCTACAGCCGCTGAGCACAGCGCGCACAGCCAAGGCCCGCCCCTCCGGCGGGCCTTTTGGCATGCCCGCGCCGATTACCATTGCCCCCCTCATGGACACGGCGCTGAACACCCTGATCGAGAAAGTGCGCAAGGCCGCCGAGCGCGCGCGCCCATTGCGCGTGCATGGCGGCGGCACCAAGGACTTCTACGGCCAGCGCCTGCATGGCGAGCTGCTTGACGTGCGGCCGCTGGCCGGCGTGCTGGCGCACGAGCCGAGCGAGCTGGTGGTCACCGTGCGCGCCGGCACCCGCCTGCGCGAGCTGGAGGCGCTGCTGGCCGAACACCGCCAGCACCTGGCCTTCGAGCCGCCGCGCTTTGGCGTGGCTGGCACCGTGGGCGGCATGGTGGCGGCGGGCCTGTCCGGCCCCGCGCGCGCCAGCAGGGGCGCGGTGCGCGACCACGTGCTGGGCGTGCAGCTCATCAACGGGCGTGGCGAGCTGCTCACCTTTGGCGGGCAGGTAATGAAGAACGTGGCCGGCTACGACGTCAGCCGCCTCATGGCCGGCAGCATGGGCACGCTGGGCGTGCTCACGCAAGTCAGCCTGAAAGTCATGCCGCTGCCGCCGGCCGAATGCACGCTCATGTTCGAGCTGAGTGAAACCAGCGCGCGCCAGCAACTCAACCGCTGGGGCGGCCAGCCCCTGCCGCTGGACGCCAGCTGCTGGGCCGACGGCCAACTGGCCGTGCGCCTGCGCGGCGCGCACGCGGCCCTGGCCGACGCGCGCCAGCGCATGGGCGGCCAGGTGCTGGAGGGCGAGCGCGCCCGCCACCAGTGGGACGCGCTGCGCGACCAGCGCCTGCCCTTTTTCCGCCTGGCCCCGGGCGAGGCGCTGTGGCGCGCCAGCGTGCCCGACACCGCCACCCCGCTCAACCTTGGCCCCACGCTGGTGGAGTGGCACGGCGCGCAGCGCTGGCTCAAGGCCACGCCGCAAGACGCCCCGCGCGTGCGCGAAGCCGCCGCCCGCGCCGGTGGCCACGCCACCCTGTTTCGCGGCGGCGACGGCCACACGCCCGTGTTCACCCCGCTGCCCGCGCCGCTGGCGCGCATCCATGCGGCGCTCAAGGCTTCGTTCGACCCGGCAGGGATTCTGGAGCCGCTGCGCATGGGGGGATGAGGGTTGGGCGTTGAGCGTTGAGCGTTGAGGGCACAGGGTTTGTGTATGCACACATCTCACTTTGCCTTGCACGAGCGATTCTTCTGGCACCCTGAACAGGCCGCTGCCTCGTAGGCTGGGTAGAGCCGAAGGCGAAACCCAGCGTTCTCGCGAGCCGGTTTGCTGGGTTTCGCTTGCGCTCTACCCAGCCTACAAAGATGTGTGCAGACGGAAGGGACGTAGGGTGGGTGCAAGCACCCACCCTACGGGGGCGCGATGGGCACGGAGTGCAACTCCGCCTCTTTAAAAAGAGAAGCTGCTTGCGCACGTTTTAAAACGTTTTCAGATGCAAAAATATCTAAACTTGTTTTAAAACGTGCGCAAGCAGCTCCTTTTTTATTCTTTTCCTTCGTTTCCCAAGGCCTGCGCCAGCGCCACGTATTCGGCCACGGGCACTTCTTCGGCGCGGCGCTGCACGTCGAAGTGGCCGGCAAAGCCGCGTGCACCCAGCCACTTGCCCAGCGTGTGGCGCAGCAGCTTGCGGCGCTGGCTGAAGGCGGTTTGCACCAGCGCGGAGAAAGCCGCCACATCGAGCGGCGCAAACGTCTCGCGCGGCTGCATGCGCACCACGGCGGAGTCGACGCGGGGCGGCGGCTCGAACGCCTCGGGCGGCACGAAGAGCACGCTCTGCATCGCGTAGCGCCATTGCAGCATGACCGACAGGCGCCCGTAGTCGCCCGTGGCGGGCTGCGCCACCATGCGGTCGATCACCTCTTTTTGCAGCATGAAGTGCTGGTCTTGCACGCAGGCGGCAAACGGCAGCAGGTGAAACAGGATGGGCGTGGAGATGTTGTAGGGCAGGTTGCCCACCACGCGCAGCCGCGCCGCGCCAAGCGTGGCGGCCAGCGCGGCGAAATCGACTTTCAGCACGTCGCTTTCGATCACCGTCAGCTGCGCGCGCGCGCGCAGGCGCGCGGCCAGGTCGCGGTCAAGCTCGATCACGGTGAGCTGGCCCAGGCGCTCGACCAGCGGCTGCGTCAGCGCGGCCAGCCCCGGGCCGATCTCCACCACCGCCTGCCCCGCGCGCGGCTCGATGGCGCGCACGATGGCGTCGATGATGGCCGGGTCGCTCAAAAAGTGCTGGCCGAAACGCTTGCGCGCGATGTGTTTCATTGCCCCTTCCTCCGTCGTGAATGACCATTTCCATCAGGGCTGCGCCAGCCAAGCCCTTTCCGAAGGTCGCGGAGCAGACCCTCCCAGGCCGCCCGAGCCGGGGTTTCCCTGGCGACCAGCGGCGTCCCCTTCTGGGGGAAGGCGCCGCAGGCGACTCAGGGGGTTACCTGTATTCAACGTAGGCGCGCCCGCGCACCTCGCGCGCCCAGGTCTCGAAGGCCTCTTGCGCCTTGCGCTCGCGCAGCATGTTGCGCGCCAGCTGGCGCTGTTCGTCGGACGAGAGCGTGCGTTCGCGGCGCTCGTCCACGCGGATCAGGTGCACGCCGAAGCGGCTCGTGATGGGCGGGCTGATCTGGCCGGGGTCGAGGTTGTTCATGGCCTGCTCGAACTCGGGCACGAACTGCCCGGGGCTGGTCCAGCCCAGGTCGCCGCCTTCGGCGGCGCTGCCGTCTTGCGAGTGCTGGCGCGCCAGCGCCTCGAAGCTGTCTTGCCCGGCCAGGATGCGCCGGCGCATGTCTTCGGCGCGCTCGCGCGCGATCTGCTCGCTTTGCGCGGGGCCGAGCGTGAGCAGGATGTGGCGTGCGTGCGTCTGCGGAATGCGCACTTCGGGCAGCTCGTTGTTCTGCTTGCGCGCCAGCACCTTGAGCAGGTGAAAGCCTGCGGCCGACTGCACCGGGCCGACCACCTCGCCCACGCGCGCGCGCTGGGTGCTGCGCACGAACAGCTCGGGGTATCTGTCGGCCGGGCGCAGGCCCAGCTCGCCGCCGTCGGTGCCGCGGTTGATGGCGTCGGAAAACTCGCGCGCCAGCGCGCCGAAGTCTTCGCCCGCGCGCGCGCGGCGTGCCACCTCGGCCGCACGGGCCTGCAGGCGGGCGGCCTCGGCGGGCTCTGCGCCTTCGGGCACGGCCACCAGGATCATGGCCAGGTTGAGGTCTTGCCCGCCCACGCGCGCGCCGGTCTGCTCGCGGATGAAGGCCTCGACCTCGGCCTCGGAGACCTGCAGGCGCGGCTCGATCTCGCGCTCGCGCAGGCGCGCCAGCAGCACCTGGTTGCGCACGTCGTCGCGAAAGTCGTTGACGTTGATGCCTTCCGAGCGCAGGCGCTGGTGCAGCGCATCGACGGTGGGCAACTGGTTTTGCCGGGCGATGGACAGCTCGGCCTGCGAGAGCGCCACCTCGTCCACCTTCAGGCCGATCTCGCGCGCGTGCTGCAGTTGGGCGCGCTCGCTGATGAGCTGCTCCAGCATTTCCTTGCGCAGCGTCTCGTCCGAGGGCGGCGGCACGCCGGGCTGCTGCGCCAGTTGCTGGCGCATGCGCGCCATGCGCGCGCGCAGCTCGTGGTTGGTTACCGGCTCGCTGTTGACCACGGCCACGATGTGATCGGCTTGGCGTGTGGTGCCAGCGGGGGCGGGGGCGGCCGGCGCCGCCGCTGGCCGGGCCGGTTGCTGGGCGTGTACCGGCCCGGCCAGCGCCGCGCACAGCGCGACCAGCGGCCAGCGGCCATTCAACGCATGCTTGTGATGCCACATGTTTCAATCACTCCGCAAAGGCGCCGGCTGCTGCACAGCGCATTGAAAAACGTGCCCTTGAGGCGCTGGGCGCCGATCAGAGGGCTTACTCATAGCTCATGAACCGGCTGGGTGCCACCGTCTCGTGCCGCAGGTACTGGTAGCGCGGGATGTTGTTGCGCAGGCTGCTCAAGGGGTTGCTGCCGATGCGCGAGAGACCCACGAATTCGAGCTGGAACATGATGCGCTTGGTGGACGAGTTGGTGGTGCTGTTGAGCTTTTCCAGCACCACGCGGCCGATCCAGCAGCCCGCGTCGTATTCCACGCCGAGGATGGCGTCCACCAGCTTGCTGTCGCTGACGCTGTAGTTCAGGCGGCCCACGCTGTACCAGGTGCCGCTGCAGCTGCCGCCGCCACCGCCGGCCCGGGTGCGGCCCAGCTCGGCGCGCCCGCCGAACAGGCCGCTGAGCGGCCACTGCCAGCCCAGGTCGACCGATTCGCTGCCCAGGTCGCGCTGGTGGCGATAGGCCAGGCTGACGGTGCGGTAGGGGCCGGGGGAGTAGCGGGTCTGCACCGTGGTGCGGGTGTTGCGGTGGGTGTCGTGGTTGTATTGCACGACGGTGTCGAAGGCCCAGCGCGGGTCCCACTGGATGGAGCCGCCCAGCATCAGGTCGGACAGGCCCCGGTTGGTGGGCATGCCGCCGGGCAGCACCACTTCCTGCGGCGAAAAGCGGTAGCGCTGGGCCAGCCCCAGGCGCACGGCTTCGGCACCGGTGGCGGGGTCGAGCAGGCGCGTGGTGAGGCCGGCGGTGACGAGGTTGTTGTCCACCACGCGGTCGTGCCCGGCAAAGGCGTTTTCGGCCCAGATGGTGGCGAAGTTGAAGTCGTAGGCGCCGGTGTCGTAGTTGGGGATCAGGCGCTGGTCGCGGTGAGGCGTGTAGACGTACATCAGGCGCGGCTCCAGCGTCTGGCGAAAGCCGCGGCCGAAGTAGCTCGCGTCGCGCTCGAAGACGAGGCCGCCGTCCAGGCTGACGGTGGGCACGGTGCGGCTGGCGCTGGCAGCGCCATTGGCCAGCGGGCCGTTGAAGCGGTAGTGCGTGCTGTGCAGCTGCACCTTGGGCGTGAAAAAGCCCCAGGGCCGCACGAAGGGGTGCGACAGCTGCGCGTGCAGGTAGGCGCGTTCGGCGTCGGGCTGGCGGGTGAGCAGGCGGTCGCCGCGAAAGCGGGTGAAGTCGGTCTCCACGGCGTAGTCGAAGCCGCGGTCGTTGATGCGCCCGAAACGTCCGGTGAGCTGCGGCAGGCGGTCGTAGGGCGGCACGATGACGTCGGTGTCGGCCGTCTGCAGCGTCTGCCACTTGAGTGCGCGCGCGACAAAGGAGAAGTCGCCGCGCGAGAAGCCGAGCGAGCCGTCGTTGGCCAGCAGGCGGGTGGTGAGCGACAGGCCGGCGCGCGAGAAGTCGCGCCAGTGGTCGTTGTCGCTCACGCGGTTGAGGTTGAGGTTCAGGCCCAGGGGGCTGATGCCGCGCAGGCCGGTGTCGATGCTGCCGTGGTGCCGCACGAAGTAGCCCCAGCGGTCGCGCTCGCGCAGGCGGTCGTTCGGCATGTAGTGCGCGTCCACGCGGCCGGCGTAGTTGTTTTCAAGGTAGCGGAACTGCCCGCCCAGGTTCACGCCCCGGCGCACCATGAGCTCGGGGGAGAAGGTGGCGTCGCGGTTGGGGGCGATGTTCCAGTAGTAGGGCAGCGTGAGGTTGAAGCCGCTCTTGTTGTCCAGCCCCACGGTGGGCGGCAGCCAGCCGGACTTGCGCCGGTCGGTGAGTGGAAAGCTGACGGCCGGCAGCGGCAGCAGCGGCACGCCCTTGAAGCTCAGCACGGCGCCGTGCGCGCGGCCTTCGTCGGCCTCCTGGTCGATGTCGAGCCGGTCGGCGCGCAGTATCCAGTCGGGCACCCAGCCGGGGCCGCCGGGCACGCAGGTGGTGTAGTCGCCCCGCCAGGCGGTGGCGCGGTCGGGGTCGTGCATGTCCAGCCGCTCGGCCTGGCCGTGGCCGCCGTTGACCAGGAAGTGGTAGGTGGGCTGCAGCACGAAGCCCTCGAACGCGTCTACCTGCACGCGCGCTTCGGTGCCGGTGTAGCGGTTGCCCATCTGGTTGATGCGCACGCCGCCGGTGGCGGTGGCGATGTCGCTGCTGTGGTCGTAGCTCAGCTGCTCGGCCAGCACCGTGAGGCCCGGGCGGCGCAGCTCGGCCTGGCCTTCGATCACGGTTTCCAGCTCGGCGCGGCCGGTGATGCGGTCGCCCCGCACGATGGTGACCGGCTCGGCCTGCGCGGGCAGGCGTTCGGCCAGCAGGGGCGTGGCGTGCAGCGCCAGCGGGGGCAGGGCGGCAGGCGCAGGCTCGGGCGCAGGCGTTTGCGCGCGCGCCGCGCCAGCCAGCAGCCACAAGGCGCCTAGAGCCACCGGACGCAAGCGGCAAGAGCGGACGGGATGAAAAACGGGGAGAAGCGGCGGGAGCTGCACTGCGCGAAAAGGGTCTCGGACAACGGGCGCGCCAAAAGCCAGGCGGGGCATGCGCCAAGGCGCGCGGTTTGTAGAATCGATTATCCATGAGCGCCGCGCCCCCCTCCTTGCCCGCATCCGCCCCCGCCCCCGGCGCGCCGACCTGGCCCGACGAGGCCCGCCGCACCGCCTTCGACGCCTGGCTGGCGCGCGTGGCGCCCGCGCAAGGGCTGTTGCCAGACAGCGTGCGCGTGGCCTCGGCAGACGCGAGCTTTCGCCGCTATCTGCGCATCGACACCGCCGCGGGCGACACCCGCATCGTCATGGACGCGCCCCCGGCGCACGAGAACTGCGCCCCCTTCGTGCACGTGGCCGGCCTGATGCAGGCCGCCGGCCTGCACGTGCCGCGCGTGCTCGACTGGGACGCGCCGCAGGGCTTCATGCTGCTGACCGACCTGGGCGCGCGCACCATGATGGACGCCATCGACCGCGAGCAGCCCGCCGCCAACCGCCCGCTGTATGAAGGCGCGCTGGACGCGCTGCTGGCCTGGCAGCAGGCCAGCCGCCCCGGCACGCTGCCCGCGTGCGACGAGGCGCTGCTGAGGCGCGAGTTGCAGCTGTTCCCCGACTGGTATCTGGCGCAGCACAAGGGCGTGGCGCTATCGGATGCGCAGCAGGCGGTGCTGCACAAGAGCTTCGACGAGATCATCCGCCGCAACCTGGCCGCGCCCCGGGTGTACATGCACCGCGACTTCATGCCGCGCAACCTGATGGTGCCCGCCGCGCCCGGCGCGCCGCTGGGCGTGCTGGATTTTCAGGACGCGGTGCATGGCCCGCTGACCTACGACATCGCCAGCCTGATGCGCGACGCTTTCCTGAGCTGGGACGAGGAGTTCGTGCTCGACATCACCGTGCGCTACTGGGAGCGCGCGCGCCGCGCGGGGCTGATGGATTTCGAGGACTGGCACAGCGACTTCGGCAGCTTCTGGCGCGCCGTGGAGTGGATGGGCCTGCAACGCCACCTGAAAGTGGCCGGCATCTTCGCGCGCCTGACGCTGCGCGACGGCAAGCCCAAATACCTGGCCGACGCGCCCCGCTTCATCGCCTACATCCGCCACACCGCTGCGCGCTACCGCGAGCTGACGCCCCTGCTCAGACTGGTGGACGCGGTGGAGGGCACCGAGGCGGCGAGTGGCTGGGCTTTCGGGCGTGTTTGATGAAACGATAGCTGCTTGCGTACGTTATACGCCATATTTCATGTGTTTTGATTTGAAAATGATGTATGACGTACGCAATCAGCTATCGTTTTAATTATTTCAATCACCCACAGCCGGACGCTTCAGGACGCAAGGATTCCGCAGAAGACGCAAAAAAGAAAACCAAGAAGTTTGGCTGTTTCTTTTGCGTTCTCTGCGGAATCCTTGCGTCCTCTGCGTCCTTGGCATGAGGTTTTCGCTTTCCCCCGATCACCCCCGCATGCGCGCCATCAGCAGCTCGGTATTGGCCTTGCGGTCGGCGTTGATGCGCTGCACCGTGGGCCGCTCGCCGATGTGCTGCAGGTAGGCTTTCAGCGGCAGCTCGGCCAGCAGGTCGCGCCCGTAGATGATCTTGCAGGTGCTGATGACCAGCGGCAAATGCACGGCGGCGGCGCAGTCGGCCAGGGTGAAGCTGCTGCCTGCCAGATAGGGCGCGCAGCGCAGCAGCCGGCCAAAGGCGGCCACGCTCTTTTCCAGCTGCTCACCCACCTTGGCCTTGGCCGCATCGCTCACCTTGCCGCCGAAGAAGGCTTCGGGGTAGAGCTTGCGCGCCTCCAGCTCCAGGTGCAGCTCGATGTAGCGCACCAGCTCGCGCACCTTGGCCGCCTCGTAGGGGTTGGCGGGCAGCAGCGGGGTTTGGGGGTAGCGGGCTTCCAGGTATTCGAGGATGACGGTGGATTCGCTGATCGGGCCGTCGTCGGTGATGGCGTAGGGCACCTTGCCCAGCGGGCTGGCGGCGGGGTCGGTCTGGCCGATCCAGGTGAGCACGTCCTCGAAGGGCACGCCTTTTTCCAGCAGCGCGAGCTTGACCTTGTTGTGGTAATTGCTGGCGGCAAAACCGCATAGCTTGAGCATGGGGCGTCTCCTCTGTCGTGACGTGGGTGATGAAAGGCCCGCAGCTTACGCACTTGGGCGCGATCCGCGCGTCGCCCAGCGGACGCACCGGCGCGCCTTCTTTCAGGCGGGCGTGTCTTTCTGCCAGGCTAGCGCCTGCTCGTAAAGCGCGTTGCGCGGCGCGCCGGTGATGCGGGCGGCCAGCTTGACGGCGGATTTCAGCGGCAGCTCGGCCAGCAGCAGGCGCAGCACGCGCTGGCTGTCGCCCTCGGCAGGCGCACCGGCAGGCACGGGGTGCAGCACCAGCGCAAATTCGCCGCGCTGGTGCTGTGCGTCGGCGGCCAGCCAGGCGGGCAGCGCGCTGGCGGGCAGGGTGGCGATCTGCTCGAACTGCTTGGTCAGCTCGCGCCCCACGGTCACGGCGCGCTCGCCCAGCGCGTCGGCCAGCGCATCGGCCAGCGCCGCGATGCGGTGCGGCGCTTCCAGCAGCACCACGGCGTGCGCTTCGCCCGCCAGCTGGCGCACCGCCGCCGCGCGCTCGCCCGCCTTGGCAGGCAGAAAGCCGCTGAACACGAACTGCCCGTTGCCCGCCAGCCCGGCGGCGCAGAGCAGCGTGGTCACGCTGCTGGCCCCGGGCAGCGGCAGCACGCGCACGCCGGCGCGGATGCAGGCGGCCACCAGGCGCGCGCCCGGGTCGCTGATGGCGGGCGTGCCCGCGTCGCTCACGCAGGCCACGCGCTCGCCCGCCAGCAGGCGCGCGAGCACGCCTTGTGCGGCCTCGGCCTCGTTGTGTTCGTGCAGGGCCAGCAGGGGCTTGCCCTCCACGCCGTAGGCGCGCAGCAAGGGCTGGGTGTGGCGCGTGTCTTCGCAGGCGATGGCGTCGGCCAGTGCCAGCACATGCAGCGCGCGCAGGCTGATGTCGGCCAGATTGCCGATGGGCGTGGCCACCACATACAGCGCCCCCGCCGGATAATGCTGCGCGCCCGCCGCTGCACGCGCGGCATCCAGCGCGGAATGAAAACTGGCGTGCCCCACGGGGGCTGAGGTGTTCGACATGGTTTCGGCTTGCAGCGCCGCACGGAAGGCGGCATGGCGCTATTGAAATGGATGTGGCCTGGCGGAGCCGCGCGCAGCACGCGCGCCGCCGGTGCCGCCGCCGAAGACCGCGCGCTGGCCCATCTGCAGGCGGCGGGGCTGAAGGCGGTGGCGCGCAATTATCGAACGCCGGGGCGTGGCGGCGGCGAGATCGACCTCGTCATGCAGGCGGCGGACGGCACGCTGGTGTTCGTCGAAGTGCGCGCCCGCCGCAGCGCCAGCCACGGGGGCGCGGCCGCCAGCGTGGGCACGGCCAAGCAGCGCCGCATCGTGCTGGCCGCGCGCCACTACCTGCTGCACCAGCCCAGCCCCCCGCCCTGCCGCTTCGACGTGGTGGCGATCGAGGGCGAGGGCATCACGTGGCTGCAGGGGGCGTTTGACGCGGGTTGAGGGGCGGCGGCCGTCTGCGGGCTTGTGGCACCCGGCGCTGCTGGGTTTCGCTTCGCTCTACCCAGCCTGCACACGGCGGCAGCGCCCGAACGGCGCGTGCCGCGTCGGAATCGCTTCGCGGTTCCGACCTACGGGCCTTCAAAAGGCCGCGCAGCCGGCCGCCGATCCAGGCCGCCCGAGCCGGGGTTTCCCCGGCGACCAGTGGCGTCCCCCTCAGGGGCCGAAGGGCCGCCGCCTCTGGCGGCGAGCACCGAGGCGCCGCAGGCGACTCAGGGGGGTGATATCTGGGGGATGTCCATTGTTTCAGGCGCCAGCAAGCTGCCTTCGCGCAAGCCCTTGTAGGTGCCGATGCCCAGCACCAGGGTGACCAGCGTGGCCAGCGCCAGCGCCACCATGCCCGGCGCTTGCGCGCCCGGCTGCTGCGCGGCCAGCCGCAGCGTGAGCGTGGCGAACGCCGCCAGCGGAAAGCCGAGCGACCACAGGCCGATGGAAAACGGCTGCGCCAGCATGCGGCGGGTGATTTGCGCGCTCCACAGCAGGAAGAACAGCGCCACGCCCCAGCACATCCAGGCCAGCACCAGCGGCCCGCCCAGTTGCAGCACGCCGCTGCCGATCACCGCGGGCGGGGCCACGCTGATGAAGGTGGCGGGCAGCAGCCGCTCGGGCCACATGCCCTGCCCGACGATGCGCGCCAGCAGCAGTGCCAGCAGCACCGGCCACAGCAGCACGCCGATGCCGAACTGCGCCGCGCTCCAGCCCGGCGCACCCAGCGCCACGCCCGCCAGCGGTGCCAGCACATTGCCCACCACCGGCACGAACAGCATCGGCGTGACGGCCGTCCATCCCGCCGCCTTGCCCGCCCCCAGCCAGCGCGCCAGCACCCACACGGTGACGGCCAGCTGCCCCAGCGAGCCTGCCCACCACAGCACCGCCAGCCATGCCTGCGAGCCCAGCAGCGACACGCCCGCCGTGGCCAGCAGAATGAGCGAGGCCGGCACCAGCGCCACGAAGGTGTGGCGCGCGGGGTGGCGCATGTCGGCGGCCAGCGCCTCGGCATAGTGCTGCCAGCGCAGCCACGACAGCAGCGCCAGCGCCGCAAACGCCAGCGCCGCCGCTGCGCCCAGCACCAGCGCGCCGCCGGTGGCCATCTCGCCCAGCAGCGGCGCGGCGCGCAGCCAGGCCAGCGACAGGCCCGCCAGGGTCATGACGATGGCAAACCAGTTCAGGGCGAGGTGTTTGAGCGCGTCGGGGCGGTGCGGCATGGCGCGATCATGCCACGCCGATTGCTATGGATACATGAGCTGCCAGCGTCTTCGGCGCAAGCGCATGCGGCCATCGGCCAGCGCATCGAAGCCCAGCCGCGACATAAGCAAACAAGAAAAGAATCGTTGGTTTTGCGGCCGGGCCGCGCCAGCATCGCGGCCTTGTTCGATTTGCCTGACTGGAGTTTTCGCCATGCCCCAACGCCGCCATGCCTTGCAGGCGCTTGCCCTCACCGCCCTTGCCGCCAGCGGCGCCAGCGCCTGGGCGCAGCCCGCCGCCGTGAGCCTGCTGAACGTCAGCTACGACCCCACGCGCGAGTTCTACGTGGAGTACAACAAGGCCTTCGCCGCGCACTGGAAGGCCAGGACGGGCCAGACGGTGGGCTTTCGCCAGTCGCACGGCGGCTCGGGCAAGCAGGCGCGCTCGATCATCGATGGGCTGGAGGCCGACGTCGCCACGCTGGCCCTGGCGGGCGACACCGACGCGCTGGCCGAGCACGGCGGCTGGATTCCGAAGGACTGGCAAAAACGCCTGCCGCACAACAGCTCGCCCTACACCTCCACCATCGTGCTGGTGGTGCGC
>JAUNTQ010000068.1 GCA_030538605.1 Pseudomonadota bacterium | reverse complement strand
CGCCCAGGTGCATCAAATGCCAGTCGCCCACCACGCCGTCTTGCGCGCTGTATTGCGCCATGGGCGAGACGACGATGCGGTTCTTCAGCGTCAACCCCCGCACGGTGAAGGGCGTGAGCATGGGGGGCGTGGAATGGCCCCCACGCTCCACGGCTTCGCCTGTTGCGCTGCCCCCCGAGGGGGCCGCGCCTTGCTCGGGACGGCCCTTCGCGGCGGCTGCACCGCCGCCAGCGTCCGTCGCGCTTTGACTGTGTGCAGCGAACCAGCGCTCATAGCCTTCGAGCCACGCGGCATCGCGCAGGCGCAGGTTCTCGTGGCTGATGCGCTGGCTGCGCGTGAGCAGCGAATAGGCGAACTGCTCGATCTGCATGCCGGTGTAGCGCTCGACGTTTTCAAACCATTCGGTGGAGTTGCGCGCGGCGTTCTGGATCTTGAGCACTTCCACGCTGCGCACGTCTTCGTAGCGTTGCAGCACGGCGTCGATGTCGTCGCCGGTGGCGAACTCGCGCGCCAGGTCAATCGCGTCTTCCAGCGCCAGCTTGGTGCCGCTGCCAATCGAGAAATGCGCCGTGTGCGCGGCATCGCCCATGAGCACGATGGGCACTTGCCTGCCGCCGATCGACTCGCGGTGTACCCACGTGTTGCAGATGACGCGCGGAAAGCGGATCCAGATGGCCGAGCCGCGCAGGTGCGCGGCGTTGCTGATGAGGTCGTGCCCGTCCAGGTATTTGCCGAACAGCTTTTGGCAGAAGGCCACGCCGTCTTGCTGGCTCATCTGGTCCAGCCCGTGCGCCTGCCACACGGCTTCGGGCGTCTCGACGATGAAGGTGGATGTGGTGTCGTCGAACTTGTAGGCGTGGGCCTGAAACCAGCCGTGCTCGGTCTGCTCGAAGGCGAAGGTGAAGGCGTCGAAGGTCTTTTTCGTGCCCAGCCAGACGAAGCGGCACAGGCGGGTGTCGATGTCGGGCTGGAACACGTCTTCGTGGCGCGTGCGGATGCGGCTGTTGAGACCGTCGCTGGCGATCACCAGGTCGGCCTGGTATTGCGCGGCGATGGCGCGTTCGTCCTGCACGTCGGTCTCGAACACCAGCTCCACGCCCAGCGCTTCGCAGCGCGCTTGCAGGATGTTGAGCAGGTGCTTGCGCCCGATGCCGCAAAAGCCGTGGCCGGTGGAGCGCACGGCGCGGCCCTTGAAGAAGACCTCGATGTCGTCCCAGTGGTTGAAGGCGTCGCCGATCAGTTGCGCGCTGGGCGCGTCGGCGGCGCGCAGGTTGTCCAGCGTCTGGTCGGACAGCACCACGCCCCAGCCGAAGGTGTCGTAGGGGCGGTTGCGCTCGATGACCACCACGCGGCAGCCGGGGCGCTGGCGCTTCATCAGCAGCCCGAAGTACAGGCCGGCAGGGCCGCCGCCGATGCAGACGATGGTGGAGAGGTTGTTCATGTCGCAAATGTTTAAACATGAACAATATGCGGGCAACAGGGCAAACCCTTGGGGGCAGGTTGAGCGTTCAGCGTTGGGCGTTGAGCGTGAAAACCGGGCGCTTTCAACACGTTCAACGCCGAACGCCCGACGCTGAACCCTCGATCCTCCGGGGCACAATGCGCGCAGGCGGGTCGCCGTGCGTGGCGTGCCCGGTGTTTTGCAATGCATCCGAGGAGAACAGCGCATGCTTTACAAGTTCAAATCCCAGGCGGCGGCCGACGTCATCATGCTGCGCGTGAGCGCCGAAGAGCTGCTGAAAATCATCGGCAAGGAGCCGGGGGCGACGGGCATCGTCACCGTGGCGCAGATCCCGGCGGCCATTGCCGCGCTGCGCGCCGAGGTGGCACGGCGCGAGGCGGCTGGCCAGCCCGCCGCCGCCAGCACCGATGAGCAGCGCCAGGACGGCAGCGATGCGTCTGCTGGCGGTGGCGGCGGCGATGACGACGCGATCTCGCTGCGTCGCCGCGCCGCGCCTTTCATCGAGCTGCTGCAAGTCAGCCACGACGCGGGCAAGGACGTGGTCTGGGGCGTATGAGCGCGCCCTGGTCCGCCGCCGCCGACTACCTGCGCGGCCACATCCGCACCGTGCCCGACTGGCCCGCGCCGGGCGTGCAGTTTCGCGACATCACGCCGCTGCTGCAGGACCCGCGCGTGTTCCGCGTGCTGATCGACGCCTTCGTGCACCGCTACATGGCGCCCGAGCTGCGGCCCGACGTGGTGGCCGGGCTTGACGCGCGCGGCTTCATCCTGGGCAGCGTGGTGGCGTATGAGCTGAACGTGGGCTTCGTGCCCATCCGCAAGAAGGGCAAGCTGCCCTTCACCACGGTGGAAGAAACCTACGAGCTGGAGTACGGCAGCGCCACCGTGGAGCTGCACACCGACGCCGTGCGCCCCGGCCAGCGCGTGCTGCTGATCGACGACCTGATCGCCACCGGCGGCACCATGATGGCGGGCCGCCGCCTGCTGGAAAAGCTGGGCGCATCGGTGACCGAAGGCGCGGCCATCGTCGATCTGCCCGAGCTGGGTGGCTCCGACCGCCTGCGCGCCTCAGGGCTGGCGCTGTTCACGCTGGTGGCGTTTGACGGGCATTGACCCGCAGGGCGGGCACTTGTGCCCGCGTTGGCGCGCGCTGCGCATGGAGATGGCGTATGCACGCGCTACGGAGGCTTGGGCACATTCATCCCATAAAAAAATGAGCTGCTTGCGTACGGTTTAAAACGATTTCATTTGCTTTTTTATCTGAAATCGTTTTAAACCATACGCAAGCAGCTCACTTTATTTGAGAACTGCTGCACACCGTACAAGCGGCCGCCTCACCGCACCGGCGGCAGGGTCTGCACCTCGATCACGGGCGGCGCGGGCTGCACGATGGTGGGCTGGGTGACGGGGCTGCTCACCACGCCGCTGGCCGCGTCGGCAGCGGCGGGCGGGGTCGCAGACGCGGGGCCGGCAGGCGCGGGGCCGGCGGGCACGCCGGGCGCGTCCAGCCCGGTGGAGACGAGGCCGCTGCCGTACTGGTCGGCAATGATGTCGATGATGCGCACCACGCGCTGCACGCCTTCGGTCTGGCGCGCCACTTCGGTGGCCAGGGTGGCTTCGGTGGCGGTCAGGCGGCCCATGAGGTAGGTGGTGCCGCGCTCGGTGGTCACGCGGATGCTGCCGGCGGGCACGCCGTTCTGGTTCAACAGGCGGGTGCGCACGCGGCTGGTGACGAGCGCATCCTGAGAGCGCTGCCAGGTGCTGGAGCTGGGCATCACGGCCAGCTCGTTGTAAACGCCCTGCACATCGGGCACGGCACGCACCCGCGCCTCCACCAGCTGGCGGTCTTGCTCGGTGGGCACTTCGCCGGTGATGAGCACTTTGCGGAAGTAGCTGGTGACGTTGGCGTGGCCACGGCCGGCCAGCGCGGTGACGACGGCCTCTTGCGCGGCGGCCTCGATGGCGCTGTCGGCCTGCTGCGTCTGGCCGCTGCGGCGGTCGGCGTGCACGATCAGCGCACCCGCGCCCACGGCGCCGCCCACCAGGGCCACGGGCACGCAGCCCGCCAGCCCGCTGGCGGCCAGCGCCACGCACAGCGCGGACAGACGCATCTGGGAAGAAAGGGGGAAAGCCTTGTTCATGCGGAGGGTTCCTCTTCGCCAAGCAGTTGCAGATCGAGGCTGTCGCACAGGCAGTGCAGCACCAGCTGGTGCGCCTCGTGAATGTGGGGCGTGCTTTCCTGCGGCACGCCGACGTGCACGTCGGTGTCGCGCAGCATGCGGCCCAGCTCGCCGCCGCCGCGCCCGGTGAGGGCGACGATGCTCATCTCGCGCTCGTGTGCGGCCTGCGCGGCGCGCACGAGGTTGATGGAGTTGCCGTTGGAGCTGAGGATGAGCAGCACGTCGCCCGCGCTGCCCAGCGCGCGCACCTGCGCGGCAAAGACGTCGGCATATTCGCCGCGCCGCGCCACGGCGGTGAGCGTGGCGGCATCGGCCCCCAGGGCCAGCGCGGGCAGCTCGGGCCGGGGGCGCTCCATCCCGCCCACCATGAGCGCGGCCATGTACTGCGCCAGCGCGCCCGATGCGCCGTTGCCGCATATCAGCACCTTGCCGCCACTGGTAATGCTGGCCATCAGCGCCTGACCCGCATCGGCCACGGGGTGCGCCAGGGCCTGCGCCCATTGGTATTTGAGGTCGGCGCTGTCAATGAAGCGCTGGTGAATTCGTTGCTCAAGCATCGGCGGCGATCATACTGGCCTGCTTGCGCTGGCGTGGTCAGGCAAAGATATTTTCATAGCTGTTTGCGCACGTAATATAGTCATTTGAAATATGAATACAAATGAAATTGTTTTAAAACGTGCGCGAGCAGCTCCTTTTTTATTTCATGCCCCGACTGCGCAACAGCTGCGCCGCCACCTCGGCAAAGCCCGCGCCGCGCTCGCCGCGCGTGACCCAGCGCGGCAGGTGCGACAACTGGGGCACAAAGCGCGCGATGTTGGCCACGCCCACGCTGTGCGGCAGGCGCTCGAACATCACCTGGTCGTTGGTCGAATCGCCCACGTAGACCCAGCGCTCGGGCTCAGCCGCCAGGTCAACGCCCAGCAACGCGCGCGCCACCCAGCACGCGCCCTGCCACTTGTCGTGCGCGCCGATCCAGGCGTTGATGTGGATGCTGCTCACCGTCGCGCGCAGCCCTTCGCTGCGCAGCACGCGCAGCACGGTGTCGATCTGCGCGGCATCCAGATGAGCGAACTCGCTGTGGTCGATCGCGATGTCCGTCTCGCGCCCCGCCGAGTCCTGCGCCAGCGTGGCACCCGGCACCTCGCGCAGCACACGCGCGGCGGCGGCTTGCAGGCGCTGGAAATTGGCAGCGCGCGTGGCGGCGTCGGCTTGGTATATTTTTGATAGCTGTCTGCGCTTTTCCGGCGACAGCTCTGCCGCATCCGCCGCCTTGAACAAGGCCACCGCCCCGTTCTCCGCCACGATGGCGTCGATGGGCCAGGCCTGCGCAAACGGCTCGCTCCACCCCACGGGCCGCCCGGTCACGGCGATCACGTGCAAGCCCGCCGCCTGCAAATCGGCCAGCGCGGCCAGCGCATCGGGCGTGATCGCGCCGTCGGTGGTCAGCGTGTCGTCGATGTCGGTGAACACGCCGCGCACCTGCGCCCACGCGCGGGGCGGCAGCTGGTGAAGGGGCGTCACGCTCAGCCCGCTTGCAGGCTCAGCCCCGCATGCTCGCGCAGCGGGTGGAAGTGGATCTTCGGAAAGCGCTCTTGCGCCAGCCGCACGTCATAGGGCGAGGTGCACAGATAGGCCAGCGCATCCGCCGCGTCGTGGGCCATGCGCAGGGGGTAGGCGTTTTCGAACTCGCGCAACTCGGCCGGTGTGTCGGCGGTGATCCAGCGCGCGCCGGTGTATTGGCAGCCTTCCAGGCGCACGTCGCAGTCGTATTCGGTTTTCAGGCGGTGTTGCACCACCTCGAACTGCAACTGGCCGACCGCGCCCAGCAGCATGTTGCCGCCGGCGTCGGGCTTGAAGACCTGAATCGCACCTTCTTCGCCCAATTGGGTCAGGCCCTGTTGCAGTTGCTTGGTGCGCAGGGGATTCTTGAGCACCACGGTCATGAACATTTCGGGGGCGAAGAAGGGCAGGCCGGTGAATTGCAGGGCGGGGCCGTCGGTGATGCTGTCGCCCAGCTGCACGCCGCCGTGGGTGGTGAAGCCGATGATGTCGCCCGCAAAGGCTTCGTCCACGGCTTCGCGGCGCTGGCTCATGAAGGTGACGACGCTGGTGGGGCGCAGCTCTTTGCCGGTGCGCTGCACCTTCATCTTCATGCCGGGGGTGTATTTGCCCGAGGCGACGCGCACGAAGGCGATGCGGTCGCGGTGGTTGGCGTCCATGTTGGCCTGCACCTTGAAGACGACGCCGGCAAAGCCGTCGCTTTCGGGCTGGATGGTTTTTTCCTCGCGCTGGCGATTGACTTCGGTGTAGGCCACGCGAGGGCCGGGCGGGGGGGACATGTCTACCACGGCGTTCAGCACTTCCATCACGCCGAAGTTGTTGACGCCGGAGCCGAAGAACACGGGGGTGAGCTTGCCGGCGAGAAAGGCCGCGTGGTCCCACTCGGCAGAGGCACCTTGGGCGAGTTCCATGCTTTCGAGCGCGTCGTCGAACGCCTGGCCGAAGCGCGCGCGCAGCTTGTCGGCATCGGCCAGCGGGATGGTTTCGAAGTCTTGCGGGCGCTTTTCGCTGCCGGGCTGAAACACGGTCATGCTTTGCGTGCGCAGGTTGATGATGCCGCCGAATTGCTTGCCCTGGCCCACGGGCCAGGTGATGGGGCAGCAGGGCATGCCCAGCTCGCGCTCGACTTCGTCGAGGATGTCGAGCGGGTCGCGTACCTCGCGGTCCATCTTGTTGACGAAGGTGATGATGGGCGTGTCGCGCTGGCGGCAGACTTCGATCAGGCGGCGCGTTTGGGCTTCGACACCGTTGGCGGCGTCGATGACCATGAGGGCGCTGTCGACGGCGGTGAGCACGCGGTAGGTGTCTTCGCTGAAGTCCTTGTGGCCGGGGGTGTCGAGCAGGTTGATGACGTGCTCGCGGTAGCTCATCTGCATCACGCTGGAGGCCACCGAAATGCCGCGCTGCTTTTCGATCTCCATCCAGTCGCTGGTGGCGTGGCGGCTGGCCTTGCGGCCCTTGACGGCACCGGCGATCTGGATGGCGCCGGAGAACAGCAGCAGTTTTTCGGTCAGCGTGGTCTTGCCCGCGTCGGGGTGGCTGATGATGGCGAAGGTGCGGCGGCGGCGGGTTTCTTGGGCGTGGGTCACGAAAAGGCTCGGAGAGAAAAATCAGCCCAATTGTCGGGGCACATCGGATGACTGGTGCAGCAGGCGCAGCACGTCGATGTGGGCAGGGCGCTCGACGTAGAACACGGAATAGGGAAAGTGCTTGAGCATCCAGAAGCGCAGCGGCGCATCGCCTGTGGCCGATGCATAACGCGCAGAGCCAGTGCCGGGGTGGCGTGCGATGTGGGTCACCGCTTGGTCATAGTCGTTCAGGAAGCGTTCAGACAGCTGGTCACCGCCTTGCGTCCAGTAGTAGGCGAAGGTGCTGTCGATATCGGCTTCGGCCAGCTCGTGAATGCGAAGGCGCTTCACGCGGCCTTGCGCATGGCTTCGGCCTCACGCTCGGCGCGGGCAGCGTCTATGCGGGCTTGCAATTCGGCGCGGTGCTCTTCCCAGCTGCGGCTGGAGATGGGCGAATCCAGCCCTTCCTGAATCAGCGCGCGAAAACGCGCCAGCTGTGCCTGATCTTCGTCGCGCCGCACCAGCTCACGCATGTATTCGCTGGTGCTGCTGTAGCCGCGCGCTTTGACGCGGGCATCGACGAAGGCTTTCAGCTCTTCGGTGAGGGAGATGTTCATGGTCACGGTGGGCATGACCGGGATTCTAGGGAGCTTGGCAAGGCTTGCCAACGGTGCGCGCGGGCATGCGGCTGGGCGGGGCGAGGGCCGCATGTGCCGCCCGCCCCGTGCGCCGCTTCAGCGTGTCAGCGCGTCAGCCAGTTGCCGATGCCGAGCGCGAAAGAACGCTCGAAGCGGCCATAGAAGTCCACACCGCTGCGGTTGCTGCAACTGGCGGTGCCGCCGTGCAGCGCGCCCACCACGTAGCGCCGGCCGGCATCGGTTTGCGCAAAAATGGCCGAGCCGCTGCTGCCGCCTTCGGTGGTGCCGCGGCTCCAGGTGACCCGGACCATGCCGCTGTTGGCTTCGTTGCTGGTCGAACAGCCGCTGGCGGCGCAGTTGCCGTAGCCGTCGACGTCGCCCAGGCTGTATTTCTGCAGGTCGCCCCCAGGGTGGTGCACGCCCAGCACGGCCACGCCCGGTGCGACGCCGGGGCCGAAGAAGGAGCCGGCGTAGACCACGTTGGCCGGTGGCTGGCTGTTGAGCTGCATCAGCGTGGTGTCGACACCGGCATTGGAGAACAGCAGGCGCGCGCCGCCGGTCACGCGCACGGTGCGGGCGTCCAGGCGCGAGGGGTTGTTGCAGGCGGCGCTGCGGAAGAACCAGTACGTCTCCATCGAAGAGGCCACGCTTTGCTCGGAGATGCAGTGCGCGGCCGACAGCAGGTAGGGCGTCTGGCTGTTGCGCGTGTCGTTGAGCAGGGTGCCGGTGCACATGTAGGTGCTGCCGCTCTTGGTGTACATCATCTTGGCCACGGCGCGGCTTTCGGCGTCGAAGGCGCTTTCGCACGTCACGTCCAGGTTGCAGCTGCCCGCGCGGCCAATGTGGGCCGTGTTGCGAGGCGGCGCCTCGATGGCCTGCTCGGGCGTGAGCATCAGGTGCGACAGCCGGGGCACGGCCAGTGCCAGCGCCTCGGGCGCGACACCGGCGGGCAGCTCAAGCTCCAGTGTGGCCAGCGCACCGTCGGTGCTGGGGCCCCAGACCATGCGGGCGTCGTCGCCCGTGGTGCCGGCTTGCGCATTCACCTCGTGCATGTCGGCCACTTGCGCGGCAGTGATCTCGACCACGGGCGAGCCTGCGGCACCGTAAAAACGCAGCACCGCACCTGCGGGCACCTGGCTGGCCAGCACGCCCAGACGCAGTGCGTTGGCGCCTTCGGCAGTGAACGCGATGGCCGCCACATGCGCGCCGTCGGCCAGCGTGCTCCAGCGCAGCTGGCTGGCCAGCTCGGCCGCGCTGGCGGTGGCGGGCACGGCGCGGTCTTCGCCGATCTTCAGCGGCACGCCTTTGGTTTCGGGCGCCACGGTCTTGACGAGGGGCAGCGGCCCCAGCGCCACCTGCGCGGCTGCGGCGCCAGCGGGCAGGCGGCTGACGGCATCTGCCAGCGCCTTGTCGGCCGGCGCCTGGCGCAGCAGGGCGGTATCGAGCATTTCGATGCGGTCGCTGGCCGGGCCTGGGCCAGGGGGAGGGGGCTGCGGGGCCGATGGGCTGTCGTCGGAGCTGCCGCCGCAGGCTGCCAGCGCGAGGGTGGCCGCGAAGGCGGTCCAGAGCAAGTGTCGTTTCGAGGGCATGTCGTGTCTCGCAGGTCAGGAGATAAGGGGTAGAAAAAAAAGCGCGCCTCGCGCGGCGTCTGCCGCAACGCGAGGCCAACGGGCGGTGCGGGCTTGATCAGCCGCAGTTCACGCGCTGCACGCGGTTGTCGGTGCCAACGGTGACGTTCACGCGGCCGACCTTGTACTCACGGGTGATCATGCTGTCCGGGCGCAGCATGCGGGCTTCGTCGGCACCCGTGGTGGCCAGGGCGCGCGCCAGCGTGTCATGGCCCCAGGGCTGGCCGAGCAGCGATTGCGCGGCCTGTTCGTTGCACTGGTTGCGCGGTGCCTGGCCGGTGGCGAGCATGGTGGGGATGTCGGCTGCCGAGCTGGGACGGCTTTCCGGGGCAGGGGCAGAGGTGCCGGTGCAGGCGGACAGGCTCAGGGCGGAACCCAGCAGCAAAGGCCAGGCGGTAAGGGGAAGTCGCATGTTGTTTTGGCTCCGTCAAAAGAAGGGCTGACACGAATCGCGCGGTGTGGCGTCGCAAGCGGCTATCTGCTGGCGTTCGCGCGTGCCGCCGAAGGGGCGGCGCAACGATTCTGTCAGCACGCGATGATGCAGCCGTGACGGTTTGTGACAGGCTGTCACGCTGCGCGCCGCCCGCAGCCGCTGAAACGAAAAGACCCCGCAGGCGATGCAGCGGCGCTGCGTCAGGGCCGCACCAGCCCGCGCCGCGCCGCTTCGAGCGCGGCCTCGGCGCGCGAGGACACGTTGAGCTTGCGGTAGATCTGCTTGACGTAATCGGCCACGGTGTGGCGCGACAGGCCGAGCTGGCCCGCGATCTCGGGCAGCGTGAAGCCCTTGGCCACGCGCTGGAGAATTTCGGTTTCGCGCGGGTTCAGGGCCACTTCGTGGGGGTCGAAGCGGATCAGCTCGAAACCGCGCGGGCCGCCGCTGCTGAAGTAGCCCAGCACCCGCCGCGCGATGGCGGGCGACAGCGATGGCTCGCCCCGGCCGACGCGCTGCAACGCGGCCACCAGGACTTCGCGCGGCTCTTCTTTCAGCAGGTAGCCAAACGCCCCGGCTTGCAGGGCAGGGAACAGGTACTCGTCATCGTCGTGAATGGAGATGACCACGGGCAGCGCGGCGGGCTGCTGCGCGCGCAAGGCCTGCACCACGTCCACGCCGCTGCCGTCGGGCAGGCCCAGGTCGATCAGGGCGAAGTCGAAGGCCTGCTGGCGCACCATGCCCAGGGCCTCGTCGGCACGGCCGGCGCACCAGACCTGTGTGCCGGGAAACGCCAGGCGCAAGGTGTCCGCCAGCCACTGGCTCACCTCAGGCAAATCCTCCACCAATAAACACCATTTCATGACAGCGGCATGGTACGGGCCGCATGCCTTCGGCAAACTTACAGCGCCCCCGGCAATCCACCGGGGACGTGACATTCTTGGGCATCTCGTGGATTAGCCGAGTCCCGCCCCGGCCTGCGACGCGCACGGCACGTGCGCGATGAGCCGCACGCCGCCCTGCGCGCCCGGTTCATGGCGGTGCGTGCCGCCCAGACGGCGCAGGCGGCGCTCGATGTTGGCCAGGCCCATGCCGCGGCGGGCCATCTGCGGGTTCATGCCCCGGCCGTTGTCTTCGACCAGAAGGAACAGGTCGCTGGCGGACACCGACACGCCCACGGTGCAGCGCGCGGCGCCGCTGTGGCGAATGACGTTGGAGATCGCCTCGCGCAGCACGCGCGTGAGCAGCATGGCGGTGCGCGGGGGCAGCGTGATGGGCACGTCTGGCGCGCTGGCGTGCCAGTCGAGCGCGATGTCGGCGGTCTGCAGGCGCGTCATGGTTTCGGCGCGCCAGTCGGCCAGCAGTTCGGCCGCCAGCATGGGCCGGCCTTTCATGTTGCGCACGGACAGGCGCATCTCGCGCAGTGCCGCGCGTGCCAGCCCGGCCACGGCGGCGCTGCCGGCACCGCGTTCGGCGGCGTGCGCCAGCGTCAGCAGCTTGGCGCCCAGGTCGTCGTGCAGGTCGTCGGCAATGCGGGCGCGCTCGTCGGTGGCGCCCTGGCCGTAGGCTTCGCGCGCCTGCAGCGCCTGGCTCACCAGCTCGTGCAGGCGCTGCGCCAGGTGCCGGTCGTCGCGCGAGAACAGGCGCGTGCCGTCGCTGCGGTGCCACAGCAGCATGCCGGGCATGTCGGCCACGGGGGGCAGGCGCAAACCCGCGCCCTGCGCCACCACCCGCACGGACGGCTTGCCGCCCGCCCCGCCGCCCACCACCAGCACCTCTGTCTGCCGCATGCGAAAAAGCTGGCCGAGCAGGCGCTCCCAGCGCAGCTGGCGCTCCTCGGGCGGTGCCAGGCCCAGGCGCAGCACCTCCACGGTCATGTCGTACGGCGTGGGGTCGCGGCGGCTTTGCAGCCGCCACCACAGCCAGGCGTGCAGGGGCAGGTAGGTCAGCCCGCACAGGCACACCGCCAGCAGCATGGCCTGGTTGTCATTGATGGCGTTTTGCGCGCGCAGGAACTGGTAGCTCAGCAGCACCACCACGCCCGCACCCCAGGCCAGCATCAGGCCCATGGCCCAGCCGTCCATGTCGAGCTGGCGCATGCGCCGCAGCGAAACGGCCAGCACCAGCACCACCGCCGCCGACAGCACGTACAGCCATGCCTGCGAGCGCAGCGGCGTCCAGCCCAGCAGGGCCGGGCCTTGCATCAGGGCCACGCACAGCACGGTGCCACCGGCCACCGCCCCACCCATCAGGCGCGCCATGTGATGGTCGGCGCGCGCGTCCGCGCAGGCGTGCCACTGCCGCACGGCCTGCGCGCACATGAGGGCGGTGATGGCCATCAGCATGGCGCGGTGCCCCAGGTTGGGGCCTGGCAGCCAGTGGCGCGCGCTGGCCACGGCCCACAGCGCGAAAAACGTGCACAGCAGCGCATACCACGCCCATGCGCGCCTGCCGGGGTCCAGCTGGCGCGGAAACTGGCCCAGCGTGCAGGTCAGGGCCAGGTAGGTGATGAGCATGCCGGCGTGGGTGGTGCTCACCAGCCCGCTCAGCAAGGACGCGGGCAGCGCCAGCTCGCGGCTGCTGAACACGGCGGCGGCGGTGGCGCCCATCAGGATGGACATGGTGGATACCAGGCCGAACCACGAGGCCGTCAGCAGCGGAAACACCACCACCAGCCAGGCGCCGCCCAGCAGGCACAGCGCGCCCGCCAGCAGTTGCAGCCAGAAGCGCGGCGGCAGGCTGTTGAGGGGGCGATCGGGCTTGTCCGGCGCCACGATGACGAGCCGCGTGTCACCCTGGGGCGTGCGCACTTGCATCTCGACGGCGCCGCCCCGCAGCCACGCGGCGAGCAGGTCTTGCCGCTGGTTGAAGCGCGCCCAGTCACCGTAGCTCGGCAGCACGTCGGGGTTTTCCATCAGGTCGCTGGACGTCAGCGTCAGCCTGGTGGCGCCGCCGGCCGGCCCCATCGCCAGCAGCGTGCTGCCGGGGTGCACGCCGGCAGCGGCACTGGGGCCTTGCGGATCCACGCGCTTGACGAACAAGCCCTCTGGCGCGGACGTCAGCGTCAGGCCCAGCCAGGGCTGGGTCAGCGCCAGCGTCAGGCTGATGGCCGACAGCAGCGCCACCAGCAGGGCGCTGCCCAGCAACACCAGCCGCTGTAGCCACACCGGCGGCAGCGTGGCGCGCGTGCCGGTGCGCGGCGGTGCCAGCCAGGCGCTGGCCGCAGACGACGCAGCGGGCTGCATGGGCGGGGAAAAGTCTTGCACGGTCTGAAAAGCGGCTTGAAAGCACCAGGGCCGGGCCAGGGCAGCCGGGCTGAACACGCGGCGTGGCAGGCAATGTAACAATGCGCGCGTGATTCTGCGCCACACCTTTACCCCCCACCACAACACCCGCCTGCAACACCTGTGCGGCCCGCTGGACGAGCACCTGCGCACCATCGAGGCGGGCCTGCAAGTGGCCATTGCCCATCGGCACGAGCAGTTCAAGATCGACGGCCCGAAAAAGCCCGCCGAGCGCGCCCTGACGGTGCTGCAAGCGCTCTACGAACTGGCCGACCGCCCCATCGCGCCCGACACCGTGCAGCTGATGCTGGCAGGCGACGGCGAGCCGCTGCGCGAAGGCCCGGACGGCGCCGTGCTGCTGGCCACGCGCCGCAGCGACCTGCGCGCGCGCACGCCCAACCAGAGCGTGTACCTCGACAACATCGCCACGCATGACATCACCTTCGGCATCGGCCCGGCCGGCACGGGCAAAACCTATCTGGCCGTGGCCTGCGCGGTCGATGCGCTGGAGCGCCAGGCGGTGCAGCGCATCGTGCTCACCCGCCCGGCGGTGGAAGCGGGCGAGCGCCTGGGCTTTCTGCCCGGCGACCTGACGCAGAAGGTCGACCCCTATCTGCGCCCGCTGTATGACGCGCTGTACGAGCTGATGGGCTTTGACCGCGTGCAGAAAGCCTTCGAGCGCCAGCAGCTCGAAATCGCCCCGCTGGCCTTCATGCGCGGGCGCACGCTCAACCACGCCTTCGTCATCCTCGACGAAGCGCAGAACACCACGCCCGAGCAGATGAAGATGTTCCTCACGCGCATCGGCTTTGGCAGCAAATGCGTGGTGACGGGCGACGTGAGCCAGATCGACCTGCCCAAGGGCGCCACCAGCGGCCTGATCGACGCCGAGCGCGTGCTGCGCCGCGTCAAGGGCCTGGCCTTCACCCACTTCACCAGTGCCGACGTGGTGCGCCACCCGCTGGTGGCGCGCATCGTCGATGCGTATGACGCGCAAGGGCGCGGGGGCGCGCGGCCATCTGCATGAAGCGGTGGGGCGCGCCCTTGCCTGCCACCATGCACCATGTCAACAAGCCCACAGACGTTTGGGCTGCTGGCCCCTTCCCCCAGCGGGGCTAGCGTATGCACACATCTTTGTAGGCCGGTCACCGTATCCATACCCGTCATTCCCGCGCAGGCGGGAATCCAGCGTTGGCGCAGGTGCTGAGGCTGGATTCCCGCCTGCGCGGGAATGACGCCATCATGGGCGTTTGCAGATGCAAACAACCTGTCTGCTTGACCCACAGCGGTGCCCAAATCAAAGACCATCCACCGTCCGCAAAAGATGTGTGCATGCACAAGCCCAGCAGGGGAGGGAGCAAGAGACTTCAGCCATCCATTCAGACAAACATAAAAAGTGAGCATCTTGCGCAAGTTTCAAAGCATTTTCAAAAACAAAATAATCTGAATTCCTTTAATAACGTGCGCAAGCAGCTACCAATAACTCCATACCGCCCACCCCCCGCCCGGCCCGCCTCTTAAAATCCCCCCATGCCCTCTGTCAAACAAGAACTGCTCGCCGCACTCGCGCACGAGCTTGAAAAGCGCTCCCCCGGCGCAGGCGACAAAGCCGCCTTCGAATCACCCAGGCAGGCCGCGCATGGCGACCTGGCCTGCAACGCGGCCATGCAGCTGGCCAAGCCGCTGAAGGCCAACCCGCGCGCGCTGGGCGAGCAGCTCAAGGCCGCGCTGGAGGCCACGCCCGCCTTTGCGCGCTGGGTGCAGGCCATCGAGATCGCCGGGCCGGGCTTTCTGAACATCCGCCTCAAGCCCGTGGCCAAGCAGCAGGTGGTGCGCGAGGTGCTGGCGCAGGGCGCGGGCTACGGCACGCGCGCGGCGCGCGGCGAAAAGCTGCTGGTGGAGTTCGTCAGCGCCAACCCCACCGGCCCGCTGCACGTGGGCCACGGCCGGCAGGCGGCGCTGGGCGATGCCATCTGCCAGCTCTTCACCACCCAGGGCTGGGCCGTGCACCGCGAGTTCTATTACAACGACGCGGGCGTGCAGATCGACACCCTCGCCACCTCGGTGCAGCTGCGCGCGCAGGGCCTCAAACCCGGCGACGAGGGCTGGCCCCCCGCGGCCTACAACGGCGACTACATCCAGGACATCGCCGACGACTTTCTGGCGCAAAAAACCGTGCAGGCCGACGACCGCAGCTACACCGCCAGCGGCGACGCGCAAGACCGCGAGGGCATCCGCCAATTCGCCGTGGCCTATCTGCGGCGCGAGCAGGACAAGGACCTGGCTGCGTTCCAGCTCGCCTTCGACGAGTACTACCTCGAATCCAGCCTCTACACCAGCGGCCGCGTCGAGGCCACGGTGCAAAAGCTCATCGCCAGCGGCCACACCTACGAGCAGGACGGCGCGCTGTGGCTGCGCAGCACCGACTTTGGCGACGACAAAGACCGCGTGATGAGAAAGTCGGAGGGCGGCTACACCTACTTCGTGCCCGACGTGGCCTACCACATCACCAAGTGGGAACGCGGCTACCGCAAGGTCATCAACATCCAGGGCACCGACCACCACGGCACCATCGCCCGCGTACGTGCGGGCTTGCAGGCGGCAGACGTGGGCATCCCCCCCGGCTACCCCGACTACGTGCTGCACACCATGGTGCGCGTGGTCAAGGGCGGCGAAGAGGTCAAGATCAGCAAGCGCGCGGGCAGCTACGTCACCCTGCGCGATTTGATCGAGTGGACCAGCGCCGACGCCGTGCGCTTTTTCCTGCTCAGCCGCAAGCCCGACACCGAATACACCTTCGACGTCGACCTGGCCGTGCAGAAGAACAACGACAACCCCGTCTACTACGTGCAGTACGCCCACGCGCGCATCTGCTCGGTGCTGGCGGCCTGGGGCGGCGACGCGGCCACGCTGGCCGATGCCGACCTGACCCCGCTGGACACGCCCGCCGCCGAGGCGCTCATGCTCAAGCTGGCCCAATACCCCGACATGCTCACCGCCGCCGCGCAAGACTTCGCCCCGCACGACGTCACCTTCTACCTGCGCGAGCTGGCCGCCGCCTACCACAGCTACTACGACGCCGAGCGCATCCTGGTAGACGACGAACACCTCAAAACCGCCCGCCTTGCCCTCGTCGCCGCCACCGCACGCGTGCTGCACAATGGCCTGTCCGTGCTGGGCGTGTCCGCCCCCGTCAAGATGTAACGCGTGATCGCACCCATGATGTTTCGCACCTTCCTCCCCCCTCCCCGGCCCTCGTCCGGCCCCGCCGCACAGCGCGGCGGCATCGTTCTTGGCGTGATCCTGGGCGTCATGGTCGGCCTGGCCGTGGCCCTGGGCGTGGCCCTGTACGTGGCCAAGGTGCCCGTGCCCTTCGTCAACAAGAACACCTCGCGCACCAGCGGCCAGGACGCCGCCGAAGCCGAACGCAACCGCCACTGGGACCCCAACGCCCCCCTGCGCGGGCGCAACGGCGCCACCCCCGCCGCACCCGGCGGCAGCGTGAGCGGCACAGTGGTGCCCAGCCCCCCCCCCGGCCCCCCCCCCCCCCCCGGCCCACTGGCGCCCCCCCCCCCCCCGCCCCCCCCCCCAA
>JAUNTQ010000221.1 GCA_030538605.1 Pseudomonadota bacterium | reverse complement strand
GGCCTGTCCAGCCCCGACGAACCCGACGTGCAGCTGGTCGACTTCACCGGCCGCACCCGCCTGTGGATCGAAGTCGGCCAGCCCGACGACAAGCCCCTGGCCAAGGCATGCAGCAAAGCCGATGCCGTCATCGCCTACGCCTATGGCCCCGCCGCCGACGTGTGGTGGCGCGGCATCGAGGGCAAATTGGCGCGGCTGGACCGCTTGAGCGTGTGGCGCCTGCCCGCCGCCGATGCGCAGGCGCTGGCCCGGCTGGCCGCGCGCGGCATGGCGCTGCAAGCTACGATTCAAGAAGGTGTGCTGACGCTGTCGGGCACCGCCGGCAGCGTGAGCACCGAGCCTGTGCGCTGGAAATAACCTCTGTTTATGGAAAGAGTTTTTCCATGTCCCCTGAAAACGATTGCGTCGAACAAGTCACCGCCCGCCGCCATGCCGACGGGCATTGCTCGGTCTACAGCGAAATCGTGATCGACGCGCCCGCCGCCGCCGTGTGGTCCGTGCTGACCGATTTCGACCGCATGGCCGACTGGAGCAGCAGCCTGAAAAACATCACCGGCGACCGCCGCCAGGGCGGCAAGGTGCAGTCGCATTTCTTCACCATGGGCCGGGTGTGGCCGGCCGATCACACCTTCACTTACGACGAAGCGGCGATGACGTTCGGCTGGTCCGACCCGCTGGGGGGCGGCTACGAGGGCGTGCGCGACCACCACCTGTTTCGCGTCGAAAGCCTCTCGCCCACGCGCACCCGCTTCATCCAGTCGGACGAGTTCACGGGCGAGAACGCGGCCCGACACGGCGTGGCGCTGGCCCAGGTGGGCTACAAGAGTTATCCGGTGTTCAACGCCGAGCTGCGCGACGAGGTGCTGCGCCGCCGCCAAGCTGGCAAGGCATAAGCACGCGCTCAGGCCACGGGGCTGGCCGGCATCAGCGCGCCGCAGGCCCAGCATTGCTCAAAGCCGCCTTCGATGTGCTCGCCGCAGGCCGGGCACGTCCATTGGTGCTGCGGCGTGCGCGCCAGATCATGAAGCAACGCGCGGGCGGCGGCGTGGTGCTCGTCGTGGCGCAGCCAGATTTCGGGCAGGCACTGATCGGGCGGCAGCTCGCCCGCCACGCTGCTCAGAAAGCGCCGCTCCACCGTGGCAGGGTAGCCCGCTTCGCACAGCACGTCGGCCCATATCTGGGCAATGGCGGCATTGGGGGCGTGGGTCAGGCGGCGCATGCGCTCAAGCGGCGGGCAGACGGCTGGGCCGCACGCCGTCGCCATGGGATGTGGGTGCAGGCATATTGAAAATCATAGCTGCTTGCGTACGTATTTAAATAATTTTAGATATGAAAGTATCTGAAATTGTTGAATGACTTACGCAAGCAGCTCCTGAATAATCATCTCTCAAGCTGCAGCCCCTCACCGCCGCACCCGTCCGATGCCCGCATCTGCGGTGCCGTAAACGGTGATGCCTGGCGAGGCATTGGCGGTGTCGGGGTTGTGCGGTGTGGCGCCGCAACCGGCCAGCGTCAACGCAGTGGCCAGCAAGCCGATGCAGGCAGCAAGAGGGCGGATGAATCGCATGAGGTGCTCCTTTCAGTGCGCGGCCAGTATGCCTGCGCCAGGCGCTCGGGCGTGTAACGGCGGGTGCGCGGCGTCAAGCCGCGCCCGAGGCCCTTGGCAGCCGCCAGAAGGCCAGCGCCCCTGCCAGCAGCAGCGCGCTCATGGCCAGCAGCGCGGCGGTGAAAGGCTCTACGCCCACACGCGGTGCCAGGCTGGCAGCCAGCCCGCTGGCCCATTGCATGAGCGAGATGCCGAGAAACATCGCCATCGTGAACAGCGACAGCGCCCGCCCGCGCACGGCGGCGGGGTAGGCGTCGCGCACATAGCCATATTGCAGAACGCCATAGCCCGACAGCAGGCCGTAGGCAACGGCCAGCGTCACGTCCACCCATGCCAGGCGTGCCAGCCCCATCGTGCCCACCAGCAGCGCCGCGCCCACGGCAAAGCCCAGCAGCCAGGCGATGCGCCGCGCGCCGCCGGGGTCGAGCCGGCCAAACACCGCCGGGCTGGCCATGCTGGCCAGCGTCATGGCCAGCGCCACGTGGCCCGACTGCACCAGCGTGAAACCGTGCCGCTCCACCAGCAGCGGCCCCAGCCACAGCCCGCGCAGCGTGATGAAGCCCGCATACGCCA
>JAUNTQ010000220.1 GCA_030538605.1 Pseudomonadota bacterium | reverse complement strand
CCAAGGGGACATTTCTATTTGGGGGAAAAGGGGACATTTCTATTTGGGGTTGACACGCGCCGCACCGCGCTTGGCCTATGCTTGGCGCGCATGGACATCACCCAACCCTTGGCCCTGCTCGGCGGCCTTTCGCCCGAGCGATTCATGCAACGCCACTGGCAGAAAAAACCGCTGCTGGTGCGCCAGGCCGTGCCCGGTTTTGCGCCCTTGCTCTCGCGTGCCGAGCTGTTCGCGCTGGCGGCTGAAGAAGCGGTGGAGTCGCGCCTGGTCAGCCAGCAAGGCGGCTGGCAACTGCGCCGCGGCCCCATCGCGCGGCGCAGCCTGCCGCCGCTGACCCAGCGGCAGTGGACGCTGCTGGTGCAAGGCGTTGACCTGCACGACGAGCGCGTGCATGCGCTGATGCGGCAGTTCAGCTTCATCCCCGACGCGCGGCTGGACGACGTGATGATCAGCTACGCCAGCGATGGCGGCGGCGTGGGCCCGCACTTCGACAGCTACGACGTGTTTCTCTTGCAGGCCCACGGCCAGCGCCGCTGGCGCATCGGGCGGCAAAAGCGGCTCGATCTGGTCGATGGCCTGCCCCTGAAAATCCTGGCCGACTTCCAGCCCGAGGCCGAATACCTGCTCTCGCCCGGCGACATGCTCTACCTGCCCCCGCGCTGGGCGCACGATGGCGTGGCCGAGGGCGAATGCATGACGTACTCCATCGGCTTTCGCCAGCCCGCGCGCGGCGAGCTGGCGGCTGAGCTGCTCCAGCGCATGGCCGAAGAAGCAGGCGACCTGCTGGGTGACACCGCCTACCGCGACCCGCAGCAGCCAGCCGTGCGCACGCCCGCGCACGTGCCCGAGGCCATGCTCGACTTCGCGCAAGACGCGCTCGCACGCGCGCTGCGCGCCCCTGACCAACTGGCCATGCTGCTGGGCGAGGTGCTGAGCGAGCCCAAGCCCAACGTGTGGTTCGAGCGGCGCGAGCAAGGCACAGGGCAAGGCGTGGCGCTCGACAGGCGCACGCGCATGCTCTACGACGCGCGGCACGTGTTCATCAACGGCGAAAGCTTCAGGGCCAGCGGGCGCGACGCGCGCCTGATGCGCTGGCTGGCCGACAACCGCCGCCTGAGTGAGGCCG
The DNA here is from genome assembly GCA_030538605.1 of Pseudomonadota bacterium. Lineage (GTDB taxonomy): Bacteria > Pseudomonadota > Gammaproteobacteria > Burkholderiales > Burkholderiaceae_C > Ottowia. The sequence goes on along the minus strand of JAUNTQ010000220.1, from coordinate 1,080 downwards.
AGCGCGCGCACCTCGGTGCCGACGCCGCCGCGCTGCTGGGCCAGTGGATTGACGCAGGATGGGCGCACGATGACTGAGCACATGCACAGCGACACCGGCAGCGCCTTGCCGGCCGGTGCCTTTCAGGGCCGCGAGAGCTTTCGTGATGCGTTGCGCCAGGCGTTCAAGGCCGCCGCCACCGAGGGCTGGCGCGAGCTGCTGCTGTGCGACGCCAGCTTCATCGACTGGCCGCTGGGCGAGCGTGAAGTGGCCGAGGCGCTGCAAACCTGGGCCTTGGGCCCCGGCCAGCGCCTGATCATGCTGGCGCGCCAATACGACGACGTGGTGCGCCAGCACGCGCGCTTTGTCGAATGGCGGCGGCAGTGGGCGCACAAGATCGACTGCCGCGTCTGCGCCTGGGCCGATGCGCAAGACGTGCCCAGCGCGCTGTGGTCGCCCGCGTGGTCGCTCCAGCGCATGGACAGCCTGCGCCACGGCGGCGTGTGCGGCCCCGAGGCCGACCGGCGCGTGGTGCTGCGCCAGCTCATCGACGGGTGGGTGGGCCGCTCTAGCACAGGCTTTGCCGCCACAACGCTGGGGTTGTGACACTTTGTGCAAACGTGGTGCGCACGCATCAGGGAAAGCCCGCTTGCGCAAGGTGCCCGATACAATGCGCGGTTGAGCGGAAAGGGCCTGACGAGGTTCTGAGGGCTTTTCTCTCGGTCCGGGCGCCACCCTTTGCCTGAGCGGGGCGCCCTGATGCTTTCCGGACACCAACTTCCGTTTTCAACTGAGGATTTCCGACATGAACAAGTCTCTCGTCCTGGCCGCCCTGATCGCTGCCGCTTCGCTGGCCGCCTGTGGCAAGAAAGAAGAGCCGGCGCCCGTGCCTGCACCCGCGCCCGTCGAGGCACCCGCACCGGCCGTCGATGCCGCCGCAGAAGCCGCTTCCGACGCAGCAGCTGCCGCCAGTGATGCCGCCTCCGAGGCCGCCTCTGCCGCCGCCAGCGCCGCCGATGCTGCCGACTCTGCCGCTCACGCTGCAGGCGCTGCCATGAGCGAAGCCGCTTCCGCCGCAGGCGCAGCCGCTTCTGCCGCAGG
>JAUNTQ010000067.1 GCA_030538605.1 Pseudomonadota bacterium | reverse complement strand
CCCTACCAGCTCTACCAGCCTTACCCGCCCGCAGGCGATCAGCCCACGGCGATTGACGCGCTGGTGGAGGGAGTGGAAAACGGCGAATCGTTCCAGACCCTGCTGGGCGTCACCGGCTCGGGCAAGACCTTCACCATGGCGAACGTGATCGCGCGGCTGGGCAAGCCCGCCATCGTGTTTGCGCCCAACAAGACGCTGGCCGCGCAGCTGTACAGCGAGTTTCGCGAGTTTTTTCCGAAGAACGCGGTCGAATACTTCGTCAGCTACTACGACTATTACCAGCCCGAGGCCTACGTGCCGCAGCGCGATCTGTTCATCGAAAAAGACAGCGCCATCAACGAGCACATCGAGCAGATGCGCCTGTCCGCCACCAAAAGCGTGCTGGAGCGGCGCGACGTGGTCATCGTCGCCACCGTCTCGGCCATCTACGGCATCGGCGCGCCCGATGACTATTTGCAGATGCGCATGATCCTGAAGGTGGGCGGCAAGATGGGCCAGCGCGACGCCATCTCGCAGCTGGTACACATGCAATACAAGCGCACCGACGTGGACTTTGCGCGCGGCAACTTCCGCGTGCGCGGCGACACCATCGACGTGTTTCCGTCAGAACATTCCGAACTGGCCGTGCGCTTTGAGCTGTTCGACGACGAGATCGAATCCATCAGCCTGTTCGACCCGCTCACCGGCCGCATTCAGCAGAAGGTGCCGCGCTTCGTCATCTACCCGTCAAGCCACTACGTCACCCCGCGCGAGAAAACGCTGGCGGCGGTGGAAACCATCAAGCTCGAGTTGGCCGAGCGCCTGAAGTTCTTCGTCGCCGAAGGCAAGCTGGTCGAAGCCCAGCGGCTGGAGCAGCGCACGCGGTTCGACCTGGAAATGCTCACCGAGCTGGGCCACTGCAAGGGCATCGAGAACTACACGCGCCACCTGTCGGGCGCCGCGCCGGGCGACCCGCCCGCCACGCTCACCGACTACCTGCCGCGCGACGCCCTCATGTTCCTGGACGAAAGCCACCAGATGATCGGCCAGCTCAACGCCATGTACAACGGCGACAAGGCGCGCAAGACCACGCTGGTCGACTACGGCTTTCGCCTGCCCAGCGCGCTGGACAACCGGCCGCTGAAGTTTGCCGAGTTCGAGCAGCGCATGCGCCAGGTCGTCTTCGTCAGCGCCACACCGGCTGATTACGAAAAAACGCACGCCGGCAACGTGGTCGAGCAAGTGGTGCGCCCCACCGGCCTGGTCGACCCGCTGGTCGAAGTGCGCCCCGCCACGCACCAGGTGGACGACGTGCTGGGCGAAATCCGCGATCGGGTGAACAAGCACGAGCGCGTGCTCATCACCACGCTCACCAAACGCATGGCCGAGCAGCTGACCGAATACCTGAGCGACAACGGCGTGAAGGTGCGCTACCTGCACAGCGATGTGGACACCGTCGAGCGCGTCGAAATCATCCGCGACCTGCGCCTGGGCACCTTCGACGTGCTGGTGGGCATCAACCTGCTGCGCGAAGGGCTGGACATCCCCGAGGTGTCGCTGGTGGCCATTCTGGACGCCGACAAGGAAGGCTTTCTGCGCGCCGAGCGCAGCCTCATCCAGACCATTGGCCGCGCCGCGCGCAACGTCAACGGCAAGGCCATCCTCTATGCCGACCGCATCACCGAGTCGATGAAAAAAGCCATGGGCGAGACCGAGCGCCGCCGCGAAAAACAGCTGGCCTTCAATGCCGAACACGGCATCACCCCGCGCGGCATCGTCAAGCAGGTGCGCGACCTGATCGACGGCGTGTACAGCGACAAGGGCGGCGACAGCCAGCGCGCGCAAACCGCCTCACGCGGGGCAGTGGTGGAAGAAGAAGCCATGTCCGAAAAAGACCTGGCCAAGGAACTCAAGCGGCTGGAAAAGCAGATGCTGGAACACGCGCGCAACCTCGAGTTCGAACAGGCCGCGCGCGTGCGCGACCAGTTGGCGCAACTCAAAAGCCGCGTGCTGGGCGCGGCAGGCGCAGGCAGCGTGATCGCCTGAAACATTTGCACCATCGCCGCATGACCGCGCCCCAATACTGGCTGATGAAGTCCGAGCCCGACGAATGCTCGATCGACGACGCGCTGGCCGCGCCCCACCAGACCGTGCCCTGGACCGGCGTGCGCAACTACCAGGCCCGCAACTTCATGCAGGGCGCCATGCGCGTGGGCGACGGCGTACTGTTCTACCACTCCAGCTGCGCCGAGCCGGGCATTGCAGGCATCGCGCGCGTGGCGTCGGGTGCGCGGGTGGATCCGACGCAGTTCGAGCCCGACTCGCCGTATTACGACGCCAAATCAAAACCCGATGCGCCCCGCTGGCAGTTGGTGGACGTGCAGGCGCTGCGCAAGACGCGCGTGCTGGGGTTGGCGGAGATGCGCAATGTGCCCGCGCTGGCCGAGATGCGGGTGTTGCAGCGGGGCAATCGGCTGTCGATCACGCCGGTGGCGGTGGGGGAGTGGCAGAGGGTTCTGACTTTGCTGGGACAAGGCGCCGCACATGAGGGGCGCTGGTAGGTGGTGATCGACGGTGCTTCCAGCGCCGCTGCCGCGTTGTGTAGGAGGCCTGATTCACGAGTCATCGGCAAGATGGCTGGCGGCGTGGTGGTCGGCGGCGGTTCGGCCTTGGGCGGTGCAGCGGCCGGCGCAGCCATTGGCAGCGTGGTGCCGGGCGTGGGCACCGTGGTCGGCGCGGCCATCGGTCTGGGTGCGGGTTATCTCGCTGATAAGGCGCTGCGCGCCGGCGGCGTCGACAAGATGATTGGCAATGCAGTATCCGGCGCGGTCGACAGGGTCAAGGGCTGGTTCGGTTGGTAAGGCCGATGCGTCAAGGAGTCACGCGATGCAGGACGAGGATCTCTATTGCAAGCTTTATGTGGCTGGTGCCTCCGATCCTGATGCACTGGCCCTGATGGCAGGCGAAATCGTGCGCGGTAGCGTGATGCTGGGTGCTGATCTGGTAAGCGCCTCGGCGTTGGAGATGAGCGTTCATGCAGAAAGCCGTCATCTGCCGTTGAACGACGAGCAAGCCGACTTTCTGCTCTGGCGCCATTACCTTGAAGTGGGCGCTGCCAATGCGGATACAAGCTTTGAAGCCTTTTTTGCCGAACTGGCCCGGTTCATCGTGGCCCTGCGCGCGCGCGGCCTGCGCGTGGTGGCGGCTTGTGGTTTCGAAGACGCACTCAATGCTGCCGTGTGAGAGGCTGGCAGCGCTTGAGCGGGCGGGGTGCCGGCTGCGGATCGCGCGTGAGGGAATGGCCCCGTTGCCTGCGGCGCTGCTTCATCCCGCCGATGGAGGTGCGTCCTGGCTTGCTCAGTTACCGAACGCCGCAATCCCCGTGATCGCCCGCCCCAGAATCAGCGCATGCACATCGTGCGTGCCTTCGTAGGTGTTGACCACTTCCAGGTTCACCAGGTGGCGCGCCACGCCGTATTCGTCGCTGATGCCGTTGCCGCCCATCATGTCGCGGGCGGTGCGGGCAATGTCGAGCGCTTTGCCACAGCTGTTGCGCTTGAGGATGGAGGTCAGCTCGACCGGGGCGATGCCTTCGTCCTTCATGCGGCCCAGGCGCAGGCAGCCTTGCAGCCCTAAGCTGATGTCGGTCAGCATGTCGGCCAGCTTTTTCTGCACGAGCTGGTTGGCGGCGAGCGGGCGGCCAAACTGCTGGCGGTCGAGTACGTACTGGCGCGCACGCTGGTAGCAGTCTTCTGCCGCGCCCAAAGCGCCCCAGGCGATGCCGTAGCGGGCGCTAGTGAGACAGGTGAAGGGGCCCTTCAAGCCGCGCACGTCGGGGAAGGCGTTTTCTTCGGGCACGAAGACTTCGTCCATCACGATTTCGCCGGTGATGCTGGCGCGCAGGCCGACCTTGCCGTGGATGGCGGGGGCGCTGAGGCCCTTCATGCCTTTGTCGAGGATGAAGCCGCGAATCTGGCCGCCATCGTCTTTGGCCCAGACCACGAACACGTCGGCGATGGGGCTGTTGGTGATCCACATCTTGGCGCCGGAGAGGGAATAGCCGCCATCGACCTTCCTGGCGCGGGTGACCATGCTGCCGGGGTCTGAGCCGTGGTTGGGCTCGGTCAGGCCGAAGCAGCCGATCCATTCGCCGCTGGCTAATTTTGGAAGGTATTTCTGCTTTTGCGCCTCGGTGCCGAATGCGTTGATGGGCACCATCACCAGCGAGCTTTGCACGCTCATCATGCTGCGGTAGCCGCTGTCGACGCGCTCGACCTCGCGCGCCACCAGGCCGTAGCAGACGTAGTTCAGGCCCGCGCCGCCGTACTGCTCGGGGATGGTGGGGCCCAGCAGGCCCAGCTCGCCCATCTCGCGGAAGATGGCCACGTCGGTCGTTTCGTTGCGGAAGGCCATTTGCACGCGGGGCAGCAGCTTCTCCTGGCAGTAGGCGCGGGCGGCTTCCTGCACGTGGCGCTCGTCTTCGGTGAGCTGGCTGGTGAGCAGAAAGGGGTCTTCCCAGTTGAAGGTGTTCTTGGGGCTTGCCATGAGAGTTGTCTCCGAATGAGGGGGAAACGGGGCATTTTGCCTGCGGCATGAATAGCTGTCTAATATCGAATGCCAATGCATCAATAGGTATGGAAGATTCATGGAGCTGCGTCACCTGCGCTATTTTCTGGCCCTGGCGCACGAGCTGCACTTTGGCCGCGCGGCCCAGCGCGTGGGCCTGAGCCAGCCGCCGCTGACGGTGGCCATTCAGCAGCTTGAGGCGGATGTGGGTGCGCCGCTGTTCTTGCGCAACAGCCGCGGCGTGCAGCTGACGGCTGCGGGCCAGGCGCTGGTGCCTGCCGCACAGGCCGCGCTGGACCAGGCCGAGCAGGCGCTGCTGACGGCGCGCGATGCCGCCAGCGGCCAGGTGGGGCGGCTGGCGGTGGGCTTTGCGGGCACCATGCTGTATCGCGGCCTGCCGCAGATGCTGCGGCGCTTTCAGGCCGAGCACCCGCGCCTGCATGTGCACCTGCGTGAGCTGAGTTCTGCCGCGCAGATCGTGGAGCTGCAACACGCGCGCCTGCACGCCGGCTTTGCACACGTGGCGCATGCGCCGCCGGGGCTGGCTGAGCGGCTGGTGTCCAGCCAGCCCTTCATGGCCTGCGTGCCTGCGGGCCACGCGCTGGCGGGCCGCCGGTCGCTGGCGCTGCGGGCGCTGGCGCACGAGCCGCTGGCGCTGGTCTCGCGCGAGGTGTCGCCCGACTACCACGCGCGCATCCTCACCGCCTGCCAGGCGGCGGGCTTTGCGCCGCAGCCGCTGCACGAGTTGCAGCACTGGTTGAGCGTGGTGTCGCTGGTGGCGCAGGGGCTGGCCGTGGCGCTGGTGCCGGCGGCGCTGCAACAGGCGGGCCTGGCGGGCGCGGCCTTTGTGCCGGTGAAAGACCCGCACGCGGCCTTGCCCCGCTATGAAACCCGCTGCCTGTGGAACCCCGCGCGCGACCAGCCCGCGCTGGCGCTGTTCTTGCAGGCGGTGCGCGATGTGGGGCAGGCGGCGTAGCATCGGGCGTTTTGAGCACGTCAACCACAGGAGCCATTGACATGAACCCCACCGAAACCATTGCGCTGGGCGGCGGCTGCTTCTGGTGCACCGAAGCGGTGTTCAAGCAGGTGCGCGGCGTGCTGGACGTGGAAAGCGGTTACAGCAACGGCCAGGCCACCGCGCCGACCTATGAGCAGGTGTGCACGGGCCGCACCGGCTGCAACGAGGTGGTCAAGCTGGTGTATGACCCGGCGGTGATCGGCACGCGGCAGGTGCTGGAGATTTTCTTTGCCACGCACGACCCCACGCAGCTCAACCGGCAGGGCAACGACGTGGGCACGCAATACCGCAGCGGCATTTACTTCACCACGCCCGCGCAAAAGCAGGTGGCCGACGAGCTGATGCGCGAGATGGGGCAGGACAAGCTGTGGGACGCGCCCATCACGACCGAGGTGCTGCCGCTGGCGAATTACTTTGCGGCCGAGGACTACCACCAGGACTTTTTCGAGCGCAACCCGACGCAGGGCTATTGCCTGGCCGTGGCGGCGCCGAAGGTGGCGAAGCTGCGGCGCACGTTTCGCGATTGGGTGAAAGGCCCGGCTGAGTAGTACCTGCGCCAACAGCCAGAACAGCCGAACGCAGAGGACGCAGCGGACGCAGAGATTTCGCAGAGAGCGCTGAGGAAACAGCCCCATTTTTCGGGTTTTCCTCTGCGCTCTCTGCGAATCCTCTGCGTTCGGTATTGGGCTGTTGTTCCTGTCTTCGGCTATTTCTTGATTTCAAATAAAATAGTAGCTGTTTGCGTACGTTTTAAAACGATTTCAGATACTTTTATGTCTGAAATCGTTTTAAAACGTACGCAAGCAGCTATGTTTTCAATTGAACCGTGTGATCAAAGCGCAAACAGCGCGGCCAGTTGACGGCGGTCACGGCGGGCCTTGAAGCGCCACACTTCCAGGCCTTCCAGCCCCAGCGGCCCCCACACGGCGATGGCGTGGCCGTCGCCGCAGCCGACGACGCGCAGGCGCGATGCGTCGAGCGGGGCTTTCCTGAAGCTGCCGCCGTCCAGTGCGGTGCGCAGGTTGGCTTCGAGCACGGGGCCGACTTCGGCGGGGGCGTCGGGCGGCACGATGAACACCTGGCGGTGGCTTTCGCTTTGCAGCCGCTCGTTCACCTGCGGCTGGCCCATGTCGTCGGTTTGCAGGCCGGCGTCGGCCAGCCACGCGGGGGTGGACGCGCCGAGTGCGAGCAGGGGCGCGTCGCACACCAGGGTGGCACCGCTGGCCAGTTGCACGGCGCGGCCATCGAGCGCGGTGCAGCGGTCTTGCAGCACGGTGATGTTCATGGCCTTCAGGCGCGCGGCCACGCGCTTTTGCAGCGCGGGGGGCTGGTCGGCCAGCAGCGGCGCATCGCCCGCGATGAGGGTCACGCGGCTGCCATGCGGGGCGGCCAGGGCGTGGGCCACGGCCATCGCCAGCTCGATGCCGGCGATGCCCTCGCCCAGCACGGCCACTTGCAGCGCACGCTCGCGCGCCAGCGCCTGCAACTGCGGCCACAGCTGGGTGAAGGCGGCGTGCGGGTGGGTGAACAGCGCGTTGCGGCGCGCGCCGGGGATGTGCTGCTCGACCAGGTCGCGGTCGGGTGTGGGCTCGATGTCGATGGACAGCACGTCGTACGGCAGGGCGTCGCCGCTGGACAGCTGCACGCGGCGCGCGGCGGGGTCGAGCGTGAGCACCTGCGCGGCGGCAAAGGCCGCGCCGCTGGCTTCGATGAGCGCATCGAGCGGGATGCGCACGTCGTCCAGCGCGTAGTCGCCCGCGACGTAGCCGGCGAGCATGTGGGGTTCGATGTAGCAGGGGTGCGGCGCCACCAGGGTGATGCTCAGGTTGGCCGCGCCGTGGCGGGCCAGTCCCTTGAGCACCTGCACATTGGCGCGCCCCGCGCCGATCAGCACCAGGTGCTTGCGGGATGGGTTGGCGGTCATGGGTGCGAAGTGTATCGACTGCCCGCGCGCCAAAGGCGTGTGCGCCGGGGCGTTGCAATCGGTTTCAGCAGCGTGGGTGCTTCAGGCACGCGCATGGCAGGCACGCCTTCCAGGGCCGCTGGTGGCCGGGGGGGCCCCGGCCACCAGCGGCGTCCCCCTTGCGCAGCAAAAGGGGGAAGTGGCGTCAGCCGCCGAGGGGGTTAGCCCGTGATCGCCTGGGCGAACTCGCGCGCGCTGAAGGCTTGCAGGTCTTGCAACTGTTCGCCCACGCCGATGAAGTAGACCGGCACGGGCGGCGCACCGGCGCGGGCGCGCTCTTGCCCCCAGCGTGCGATGGCGCACAGCACGCCGCCCTTGGCCGTGCCGTCGAGCTTGGTGACGATGAGGCCGGTGAGCTGCACCGCTTCGTCAAACGCCTTGACCTGCGCCAGCGCGTTCTGCCCGGTATTGCCGTCGATGACCAGCAGCACTTCGTGCGGGGCGGTGACGTCGGCCTTGGTGACCACGCGGCGGATCTTGGTCAGTTCGTCCATCAGGTTTTTCTGCGTGGGCAGGCGGCCGGCGGTGTCTACCAGCACCACGTCCTTGCCGCGCGCGCGGCCCGCGCCCACGGCGTCGAAGCTGACGGCCGAGGGGTCGGCCCCCTGCTGGCTGATGATCTCGACCTGGTTGCGGTCGGCCCACACGGCGAGCTGCTCGCGCGCGGCGGCGCGAAAGGTGTCGGCGGCGGCCAGCAGCACGCTGGCACCGGCGTCGGCAAAGTGCCGGGTCAGCTTGCCGATGCTGGTGGTCTTGCCCGCGCCGTTGACGCCCGCCACCATGATGACGGTGGGGTGGTACAGGCCCACGACCAGCGGTTTTTCAAGCGGCGCGAGCATGTCGGCAATGGCGTCTTGCAGCAGCGTCTTGACCTGGGCGGGGGCGCTGGCGCGGGCGTCTTTCACGCGGCGCTTCAAGTCTTGCAGCAAGAACTCGGTGGCGTGTACACCGGCATCGGCCATGAGCAGGGCGGTTTCCAGGTCTTCGTACAGCGCCTCGTCGATTTGCGTGCCGGTGAAGACGGTGGTGATGCTGCTGCCGGTTTTCTTCAGCCCGGTCTTGAGCCGGTCCATCCAGCCCACGCGCGCGGCCTGTGCGGTGGCGGAGGCGGGGGCCAGCTCCAGGTCTTTTTCGGCGATGGTGGCGGCCAGTGCGGCGGGAATGGCTTCAATTGTTGGAGCTGGCGGGGGCGGGGGGGCAGCGGGTGTGGGCGCGGGCGCTGCTGCTGGCGCAGGAACAGGCGGCGTCGGTGCGGGTGTGTCTTTGCCGCCGCCAAACCAGCGCGACATGAAGCCGCCGCCGGGCGCAGGCGGTGCGGGTGTGTCGGGCGTGTCGTCGTCTGGCGGAGCTGCGGTCAGCGCCTGGCGCTCCAGATCATCCAGCGGCAGCACCAGGTCGTCGGGCGTGGGCGAAGGGGGCGGTGCGGCGGGCGGCGCATCGCTGGGTGCGGCTTCGGTTTTTTTGCGGCGAAAGAGGCTGAACATGAGGCGGGTGGGCAATGGGGTGCCCCATTCTAGGAGGCAGGTGCCGACGGCAATGCGTGAGTTGCTTTTAAAAAGAGAGCTGTTTGCGCTTGCTTGACAAGCGCTTCAGGCCGATCTTTTTCAGGTTTCGGCCGCACCCGGCTTGGCGTGGTAGCGCACGCCGGGCAGTCCGGCGTAGTCCACGTCTTGCGTCCAGAAGGTGGCGCGGTGTTCCAGCGCGGCGCTGTACATGGCGGCGTCGGCCAGGGCCAGGCGGTGGCGGGCGCTGATTTCGGCAGCGAAGATGGCGCGCGCGTCGGTCAAGTCGAGCACGCGCGCCAGGCGCATCACGTTCAGGCAGGCACCCACCACTTCCGGCGGCAGGCGGCGGCTGAGGATGCGGTGCACTTCCAGCAGGGCGATGGTGGGCACCAGCAGGTGGTCGGTGTCTTCGATCACCGGTTTGAACACCGGGCCGTTGGGGCCGGCGGTGAAGAACTCGATCCAGCCCGACGAATCGACGACGTTGAAAGACGGGGCTTGCTCGCTCACGGCTTGGCCCAGTCCAGGCCAAAGTCGCGGTCGGGTTCCTTGGGCGGTTCGATGTCGCCCAGGTCGTAGCCTTTCAGGATGCCGTAATAGGCGCTGACGGGCAGATCGGGCCGCACCACGAGGTCGTGTGCGCGCAGCTCAAAGCGGATTTTGGAGCCGGGCTTGATGCCCAGCTTTTCGCGCATGGCGGCGGGCAGGGTGACTTGGCCTTTGCTGGAGACGATGGCTTCAGAAATCATGCTGACCTCCAAAAAAGTAAAGCGATTCACTGAATTGTAAAGCGATCCGCCGATTCTGGGGTGATCAAGCCTTGACCGTCAGCGGCCGATCGCCCTGCGGCAGCACCTGGCCCACCACGGCGGCGTCGCCAAAACCTTGCTGTGCAAAAACCGACAGCACCTCGTCCAGGCTGCCCGGCGCGCAGGCCACCAGCAGGCCGCCGCTGGTTTGCGGGTCGGTCAGCAGGGCGCGCTCGGCGTCGGCAAAGCCCGCAGGCAGCGCCACTTCGTCCCCATAAGCCGCCCAGTTGCGGCCCGAAGCGCCGGTGACGATGCCTTGCGCGGCCAGATCGCGCACGCCGGGCAGCAGGGGCACGGCAGGCCAGTCAAGCTGCACCGTCACGCCCGCGCCGCGCGCCAACTCCAGCGCGTGGCCGGCCAGGGCGAAGCCGGTGACGTCGGTGATGGCGTGCACGCCGGGCAGGGCGGCCAGCGCGGGGCCGGGGGTGTTCAGGCGCGTGGTGGCGGCGATCATGTGGGCGTAGCCGTCGGTGCCGAGCTTTTCCTTTTTCAGCGCCGCCGAATAAATGCCCACGCCCAGCGGTTTGCCCAGCACCAGCACGTCGCCCGGCTGCGCGGCGGCGTTGCGCGCCACGCGGCGGGGGTGTACCAGGCCAAGCGCGACCAGGCCGTAGATCGGCTCGACCGAATCAATGGTGTGCCCGCCCGCAATCGGGATGCCTGCCGCGCGGCACACGCTGGCGCCGCCTTCGAGGATCTTGCCAATCGTCTCGACGCTGAGCACGTTGATCGGCATGCCCACCAGCGCCAGCGCCATGATGGGCGTGCCGCCCATGGCGTACACGTCGGAGAGGGCGTTGGTGGCGGCGATGCGGCCGAAGTCGAACGGGTCGTCGACGATAGGCATGAAAAAGTCGGTGGTGGCCACCAGCGCCTGCTCGCTGTTGAGCTGGTAGACGGCGGCGTCGTCCGATGTCTCGATGCCCACCAGCAGCTCGGGCGGCACAGGCATTTGCGTGCTGCCGCGCAGGATGCTGGAGAGCACGCCCGGCGCGATCTTGCAGCCGCAGCCGCCGCCGTGGCTGAGCGAAGTCAGGCGCGGTTCGGCGGCAGGGGCGGGGGACGGAGAAGAAGGCGAGATGGGGGCGTCAGGGTTCATGGGTGTGGATTTTCGCCCAGGGGCCAGTATGGCGCGCCGGTCTGTGCCAGCGGTGTGGCGGACCGCGCTGCTTTTGCGTCCGCCCGTTCAACGGGCTTTGCCGTCAAAGGCGTGCAAGCAGCTATCATTTAATTATGATCTGACCCCAATTTCCCCCTCGACGCTTGGCATGAGCCATGCAGGACTTGCGGCACACTCGTGCCGGGAACATTCGCCCTGCCTGCCGACTCCGTTTGCCCATGCTTGATTTACCTGACCTTCGCCGCGCTGCGCTGGCGCTGGCTGCTGCGCTGTTGGTGACGGGCTGCGCGCCTTTTTCTCCTGCCGCTCCTGTCGCACCAGAGGTTTCGACCCCGCAAGCTGCGCCTGTCGCGCAGATTACGAATGCCGCCGCCACAGCGGCGGGTGTTCATTCCTCCACGCTGCCCAACGGCCTGACGCTCATCGTCAAGCCCGACCGGCGCGCGCCCACTGCCGTGCACATGCTGTGGGTGCGCGTGGGTTCGGTGGATGAGGTGGGTGGAACCACTGGCGTGGCGCATCTGCTGGAGCACCTGATGTTCAAGGGCACCGAGACGCTTGCGCCGGGCGAGTTTTCGCGCCGCGTGGCCGCGCTGGGCGGGCAGGAGAACGCCTTCACCAGCCTCGACTACACCGGCTATTACCAGCAGGTGCCCGCCGCCCGCCTGGCCGACGTGATGGCGCTGGAGGCCGACCGCTTTGCCCACAACCGCTACAGCGACGAAGAGTTCGCCAAGGAACTGGCGGTGGTGAAGGAAGAGCGCCGCCTGCGCACCGACGACAACCCCCGTGCCGTGATGGCCGAGCAACTGCGCGCGGCCGCCTTCGTCGCCTCGCCCTACCGCCAGCCCGTGATTGGCTGGATGGGCGACCTCGACGCCATGACGGCGCAGGACGCGCGCGACTTTTACCAGCGCTGGTATGTGCCCGCCAACGCCGCCGTGGTGGTGGTGGGTGATGTCGATCCGCAGGCCGTGCGCGCGCTGGCCGAGCAGACCTATGGCCGCGTCCCCGCGCGTGCCGTGCCCGTGCGCAAACCCCAGCCCGAGCCGCCGCAGCGCGGGCTGCGCCGCATCGAGGTCAAGGCCCCGGCCGAGCAGGCTCTGGTGGCGCTGAGCTTCCGCGTGCCGCAACTCGGCTCGCTCGACCCCTCGCCCGCCAACGACGACGCGCTGGCCCTCACCGTGCTGGCCGCCGTGCTCGACGGCTACAGCGGCGCGCGGCTGGACCGCGCCCTCACCCAGGGCCCGGGCCGCGTGGCCGATTCGGCCAGCGCGGGCAACGGCCTGCTGGGCCGCGGCCCGCAGGTGTTCTCGCTCAGCGGCATTCCCGCGCAGGGCAAAACTGCTGCGCAGGTCGAGGCCGCGCTGCGCGCGCAGGTGGCGCGCGTGGCCAAAGAGGGCGTGAGCGAGGTCGAGCTCGCCCGCGTGAAAACCCAGTGGGTGGCCAGCCAGGTCTACAAGCGCGACTCCGTCATGGGCCAGGCGCAAGAGCTGGGCCACTGGTGGGTGCAGGGCCTGCCGCTGGACGCGGACGAGCGCCTCATCACCCGCCTGCGCAGCGTCACCGCCGCCCAGGTGCAGGCCGTGGCGCAAAGGTATTTTGGCGACGACCAGCTCACCGTCGCCACCCTCGTGCCCCAGCCGCGCGACCCCGCGCAAGCGCCCCGCACGCCGCCCGCCGGGACGCGGCACTGATCGTTTTTTGTCATCAAGCCACCATGATTGCTCTTGAAAATATAGCTTCACGCGCCTTTATATCGGTCGCATTCGCCTTTTTCGGCGTGCAAGCCGCGCATGCCGCCATCCCCATCCAGCACTGGACGCAGCCCAGCGGCGCGCAGGTCTGGCTGGTCGAATCGCCCGCCATCCCCATGCTCGACGTGCAGGTCGACTTCGACGCCGGCAGCCGGCGCGACCCCGCCGCGCAGGCGGGGCTGGCCGACGTCACTGCCCTCATGGCGGGCAAGGGCGTGGCCGCGCGCGGCGGTGCGCCCGCGCTGGATGAAAACCAGCTGGGCGAAGCCTGGGCCGACCTGGGCGCCAGCTTTGGCGGCAGCGCCAGCAGCGACCGCATGGGTTTTCAACTGCGCACCCTGACCGAGCCCGATCTGCTGCAAAAGGCCGTGCGCCTGGCCGCGCGCGAGCTGGGCGACGCGGCTTTTCCCGACGCCGTGTGGCAGCGCGAGCGCCAGCGCATCGCCGCCGGGCTGAAAGAAGCGCGCACCCGCCCCGGCACCCTGGCCGCGCTGGCCTATCAAAAAGCCGTTTATGGCGCGCACCCGTACGGGCAGGAAACCACCGAAGGCACGCTGGCGCGCATCACCACCGCCGACATGCGCGCGCGCTACCGCGACTTCATCCTGCCCTGCCGCGCCAAGGTCAGTCTGGTGGGCAACGTCGATCGCGCGCAGGCCGACCGCCTGGTCACCGAGCTGCTCGCGCGCCTGCCGCAAAACAGCGCCTGCCCGCCGCTGCCTCCCGTGGCCGACGTGACGCCGCTCGCCGCCCCCAGCGAACAGCGCATCGCCTTCGACTCGGCCCAGGCCCACGTGCTGGTCGGCCAGCCCGGCTACAAGCGCAGCGACCCCGACTTTTTCGCCCTGCTGGTGGGCAACCACATCCTGGGCGGCGGCGGTTTTACCTCGCGCCTGATGAACGAAGTGCGCGAAAAGCGCGGCCTGAGCTACGGCGCCTACAGCCACTTCGCACCCGGCCTGCACGCAGGCGCCTTCACCGCCGGGCTGCAAACCCGGCCCGACCAGGCCGCCGAGGCACTGGCCGTCACGCGCCAGGTGATCGCCGACTTCGTGCAAAACGGCCCCACGCCCGAAGAGCTGCAAGCGGCCAAAGACAACCTCATCGGCGGCTTCGCCCTGCGCCTGGACGGCAACAGCAAGCTGCTGGGCAACGTTGCCAACATCGCCTGGAACGGCTTGCCGCTCGATTACCTGGAACATTGGACCGACCACGTCAACGCCGTCACCGCCGGTCAGATCAAAGCCGCGTTTCAGCGCGTGCTGCAGCCCGGGAAGATGGTGACGGTGGTGGTGGGCGGCCGCTGATGTGCGCTTTTCTTTCAAGCCAAATCGGCCGTCAGCGCTTTCTGGGTAAGCGCGAGAAGCTATTTTTTAAATAGCAAATGGCCTCGCAAACACGCCAAGTGCGCATCATCGGCGGCCAGTGGCGTCGCACGCGCCTGCCCGTGGCCGAGCAGCCCGGCCTGCGCCCCACACCCGACCGCGTGCGCGAAACGCTGTTCAACTGGCTGGGGCAGGACCTGGGCGGCTGGCGCGTGGTCGATGCCTTTGCCGGCACCGGCGCGCTGGGTTTTGAAGCCGCCTCGCGCGGTGCGGCCAGCGTGCTGCTGGTGGAGCAAAGCGCGCCGCTCATCGCCCAACTGTGCATGCTGAAAGAGCGCCTGCACGCCGATGCCGTGCGCGTGCAGCGCGGCGACGGCGTGGCGGCGCTGAATGCGCAGGCGCCGGCCGGCACCGATCTGGTGCTGCTCGATCCGCCCTTCGGCGCCCCGGCGCTGTTCGCCCCTGCCCTGGCCGCTGCCGCGCGCGCCGTGCGGGCGGGCGGCTTCGTTTACCTGGAAGCGCCCGCCGCCTGGGACGATGCCGCGCTGGCCGATGCGGGCCTCCGCCTGCACCGCCACCTCAAGGCCGGCGCCGTACACGCGCACCTGCTGCGGCCTTTCGCATAATCGCCCCAGACCCTGTGGGAGCGGCCAAGGCCGCTCCCATCACACGCCGCCACAGGAGACAAGCCCCCCATGCCCCGCCACGTCCTCGCCGTTTACCCCGGCACCTTCGATCCCATCACGCTCGGCCACGAAGACATCATCCGCCGCGCGCGCGAGCTGTTTGACGAAGTCATCGTCGCCGTCGCCATTGCGCACCACAAGAAGACGCTGTTCGGCTTCGACGAACGGCTGGCCATGGTGCAAGCCTCGTGCGCACGTTGGCCCGACGTGCGCGCCGAGCCTTTCGACGGCCTCATCAGCCACTTCGTGCGCGAAAAAGGCGGCAAGGCCATGGTGCGCGGCCTGCGCGCGGTGACCGACTTCGACTACGAATTTCAACTGGCCGGCATGAACGCCAAGCTCGCGCCCGAGGTGGAAAGCGTGTTTCTCACTCCCGGCCACCAGTTCCAGTTCGTCAGCAGCACCTACGTGCGCGAAATCGCCCTGCTCGGCGGCGACGTGGCGCAGTTCGTCTCGCCCCATGTGTGGGACAAGCTGATGGCCAAGAAGGCGGTGGGGCAAAAGCCGTGACGCCCGCCTTCGCACCCGTCATCGACACGCCCCGGCTGCGGCTGCGCCCGCTGGCGCCGGCCGATGCGCCCAGCCTGCTGGCCATCTTCTCTGACCCGCAGGTCATGCGCTACTGGCACACGCCGCCGTGGCAGTCGCTGGACGACGCGCGGCGTTTCATCGCCGACAGCGCGCAAGCGATGCGCGAGGCGGCCGCGCTCACCCTGGGCATGCAGTTGAAGACCAGCGGCGAATTGATCGGCAAGTGCATGCTGTTCAACCACGTCAAGGCGTCGCGTCGTGCCGAAATCGGCTTTGGCCTGGCGCGCACGCATTGGGGTGGGGGCTACCTCAACGAGGCAGCTCAGGTCCTGCTGACCCACGGCTTTCAGAGCCTGGGCCTGCGCCGCATCGAGGCGGAGATCGACCCCGCCAACACTGCTTCCGCCAAGGCATTGGAATGCTTGGGCTTCATCAGGGAGGGCCTGCTGCGCCAGCGCTGGGAAATCAACGGCGTGGTATCCGACTCGGCGTTGTATGGCCTGCTGGCGGGCGACGGGCCGCCGGCGGCTGTTGTATGACACGTCGCACAAACCCGAATCGTCGGCCACCCCGAACAACCAGCATTCGCCTAAGCCACCTCGCGTGGCGGCCTGTCGGGAGCTGGCTGCCATTCGCGTATGTCCAAGCCACGGCTTGCGGCCTGACCGCCTGCGCATCACCGGCGCAGCGCATCTCATCACCAGCGCTTTGCCCAAGAGCTGATAGCCCACAAAGGCCAGTCCGAGTGGATCGAACACTTGTGCATAGACATGAATGAGCGTGGCCTACGCTGGGCATAGCCGAGCGCTTGCTCAAAGCGCAGATCAGTCACGACCGCTTTCACGTGGTGGCGCTGGCTGGCCAGGCCATGGTCGAGGTGCGCACCGCAGAATGGAAACAAGATGCCGCGCAGGTGCAAGTGGTCTTGGAGCCGCTTGACACGCGAGAGCGTTGCTCGCTGCTGTGAGCCATGCGGCGCAGCCGACTGCAGGCCTTCAAGCGCTTGGGCACCACGCTGGCAAATACTTCGATGCCGTGGTGCGCGCATGTTTGAGCACCGCAGCAACGCTTTCGTGGAGGCCATGAATGGACTGCTGCAGCAAGCCAAGCGGGCCACCCGAGGCATTCAGGAAGGCATCGACCATCATCCCCATCCCCTACTTGCGCATGTGAATACTCACGCACCTGCCCACCTCGCCCGTCGTGCCAGCCATGCCGCGCAATGCACGTCAAACATACGGGTGTGTGTAAGGTCAAGTTCCATGCAAAACGACGAAGAACCGTGCATGCAATGCGTTTCACGGCGCAGACGACCCAGAAGGAAATTTACCAATTCACATAATATAAAACATAAGGTAACATTATTGTGGGTGAAGTTCCGTATAATTGTGTTCGTACGGGTAACAGTTCACGATTTTCGTACGACGGATTCCACCGGAATTTGGTGCGAGATGTCAAATTTCACATCGATGGTGGTGATTTTTGATGGTGATTTT
>JAUNTQ010000066.1 GCA_030538605.1 Pseudomonadota bacterium | reverse complement strand
GGCTGTTCGGCTGTTCGGCTGTTTTTAATAGGCCAGCGACGCATCCATCACCCCAACGCACAAGAACAAACGCGGCACCGGCGGAATCCCTTCGGGGTTCCGCCCTACGCAGCATGCCGCCCGTCACGGCCCCGGCGGCGCATCCAGCTGGGCCATCAAGGCGCGGCGCTGGTGCAGGGGCACGCCGCGCACCTGCTGGGCGACCCAGCGCACGCGCTCGGGGGTGGCGTCCGCCGGGCGGGTGAGGTCGTGTGCGGGCTGGCGCAGCATGGCGGCCAGCGTCACGGCCTGCCGGGGCGTGAGGCGTGCGGCGCGTGTGCCGAAATAGTGGCGGGCGGCGGCGTCGGCACCGCAGATGAGCTGGCCGTCTGCCTGGTGGCCCCAGGGCGCGAGGTTGAGGTAGAGCTGAAGGATGCGGGCCTTGCCCAGGGTGTGCTCCATCTCCACGGCGTAGAGCAGCTCGCGCAGCTTGCGCGCCAGGGTGCGCTCGCCGCCGGCCACCATGAGCTTGGCGACCTGCTGGTTGAGCGTGCTGCCGCCGCGCTGGATGGCGCCGTGCTGCTGGTTGAGCTGCAGCGCGGCGACCAGCTCGGGCAGGTCGTAGCCGGGGTGCTGGTGAAAGCGCTGGTCTTCGGCAGCCAGCACGGCGCGCGCCAGCCAGCCGCGCGCGGGGTGCAGGCGGTGCGGCCCGCAGGAGGAGCGGGCGTGCGCCCATTGCCCGGTGCCCAGCCCGCTGACGGCCAGGCCCTGCACCTGCGGCGTGATGTGCAGCGGGCCGTGGGGCAGGTGCCAGGTGGCGCGGGCGGCGACGTCGCCTTCGATGTGGGCCACGGCCAGCTCGGGCAGGCCGGGGGCGAGCAGGGCGAACCAGTGGCGCGCGGGGGCGTCGGGCCATTGCATGTCGACCTGCCAGCCGGGGCCGTGGCGCTGGGCTTGCCAGCGCGCGGTGAGCAGGCCGCGCTCGCCCGTGGGCGCGGCGGTGCCCAGCAGCAGGGTGCCGCGCAGGTGCTGGCCGTTGACGTCGGTGATCTCGCGCGAGAGGGCGATCTGCGCGGCGGGCAGATGCAGCGCTGCTTGGCCGACGGCGCTGGCCATGGGCGCGGGCAGGGACAGGGTGCAGGGCTCGCAATGCACGGTGAGCACGCCGCGCGGGCCTTCCTCGCCCGGGGGCACCCAGCCCAGCGTGACGGGGCCGGCGCGCGTGCGCAGGCGCACGCCGTGCAGGCGCTCGCCGATCCACGGCGTGGTGGCCAGCCACACGAGCTGGGGCACGCTGGCGCGCAGGGCAAGCGGGCCGCGACCGATGGGGGCGGCCCATTCGCCGGCCTGCGGTATGAGGGCGGCGCGCAGCATGAGCCACAGCGCGGCGATCAGCACGCACGCGGTGAGGGCGATGGCCGCAAGGGCGATGGCGAGGCGGCGGCGCCAGGGGCTGGCAGGGGTGAGGCGGGGCATGGGGTGCTCCTTTTTTTGGCGCTAGCTGGCCTGGGCGGCGGTGGTGGTGATGGCGCGCCAGGGGCCGCTGCTGCGGCCCAGCGCGGCGGCCCAGTACCAGGCGGAGGTGTCGGCAAAGTGCTGGCCGCGCGCGTCTTCGATGTGCTCGCACACGCGCAGGGCCTGGCCGGGCTTGCGCGCGGTGAAGCAGCGCTGCACGGGGGCGTGGGCGGCGCTGCGCTCCAGCCGCTCGCCTTCGATGCGCCAGCCCAGCGCGCGGTAGCAGTCGGCCGCCGGGTGCAGCATGCGCGTGGGGCGGGCCACGTCGCGCAGCACCACGATGCGCTGCCCGTCGGTCAGGCGGGCGATGTGGCCGGGAAAGCGGTCGGCAAAGCGCTGCTCCACCGCCGACAGGGCCAGCGGGCGCATGGGCTGGCCTTGCCAGTCCGCAGGCAGTTCGCTGCCGATGGCCGGTGCGCTGCTGGCGAGCGTGGGCGCGGCGGCGCGCGGGCCGCTGGCGCTCCACAGCGCGCAGGCCAGCATGGCCGCGCCGAACACGGCTTTGCCGAGCACGCGGTGGGGGAAGGTGTTGGCGAACAAGGTGGGCATGGGGGCTCCCAAAAAGGGGTGGGCGGTGGCGTCAGGTCAAGCGGCTGTTGGCTCCTTCCCCCGCTGGGGGAAGGCTGGGATGGGGGCTGACCACCTTCGGGCGTTCGCCGTGCTCAGCTCTGGCCCCAGCCGGGATGGCAGTGATGCCCGCCGTGCGGTGAAACGAGGGTGGGCTGCCCTCACCCCTGCTCTCTCCCTTCAGGGAGAGGGAGCAAAACCGCTCGCAGGTCGATGGAAAATATTTGAGGAGCTGCTTGCGTATGTATTTATTTGTTTTCATATATAAAAATATCTGAAAATGTTTTAAAACGTGCGCAAGCAGCTATTCTTTTGTTGGTACACGCACCCAGGCCATGCCCCATGCCACCGCGCCGCACACGGCGGCCAGGGCGACAAGGCCCACGGCTTCGTGCACGCCTGTGTGCTGGCCGTGGCCGGCGGCTTCCAGCGCGACGAGCACGGTGTTGCGCAGCACGTTGCCCAGCAGCACGGCCACGCTGACCAGCGGCAGGCGCAGGGCGAAGGTGCGGCTGGTCTGGCCGGTGGCCAGCGCCACGGCGCAGGCGGTGAAGTAGGCGGCCCAGGCCATTTGCACGCCGGAGCAGGGCGCGTCGACGATGACGAGCAGGCCGTTCACGCTGAGCTGGCTGCCTTCGCGCAGCACCTCGAACCACGGCAGCAGCAGCCAGCGGCTGGCTTCGGCGGTGAGCACGCGCAGGGGAAAGCCCGCGTAGAACTGCAAGGAGGCGATGAGCGGCAGCGCCAGCACCGCCAGGCCGAGCACGGGCGCGGCGGCGATGGGCTTCAGCGCGCCGCCGCCTTGCGCCGTGTGCACGCGCCGCGCCGCAGGCAGAAAGGCGAGCAGCCCGGCGGCCCAGGCCAGCACGGCGATCAGGCCGGTGAGCAGCGCCGGCGCGTGCGCACGCAAGGCCGTGGCCGCCAGCACGCCGGCCAGCGCAAGCGCCAGCAGCGGCAGGCGCGGCGCAGCGCGCAGGGTGCGCCGCACGGCCAGCACCAGCACGGCCAGCGCGCCCAGCGCGAGCAGGCCCAGCGGGTCGTCAGAGCCGTCGCTCAAACGCGCGGCCATCCAGCGCCAGGTGGGCCAGAGCGCGGCGCTCAGCAGGCCCAGCCACAGCAGCGCAGGCGCGCGGTCGATGCGCATGGCGGTGGGCAGCAGGCGGGGGGAGAGAAGGGCTTGCGAATGCATGGCGAGGCTTTCCAAAAGGCTGGAGGCGGTTGGGCGCTGGGCGTTCAGCGTTGAGCGTGGGGGCGGCCATTCACGCCCAACCCCCAACGCTGAACGCTCAACCCGTGAACGTGCGGCGGCGCTGGCGGCGGGCGGCGTAGCCGCCGAGCACGCCCAGCACCACCAGCATGGCGGCCCAGGTTTCAGGCTCGGGCGTGCTGCTGATGGCCGCGCCCAGCGCGCTGGCGTCGGCCACGGCGCGGTTGCCCACGCCTTCGGGCAGGGGGCTGGGCTGGTGGGCGGTGGCAGCCGTGCCGCCTGCGTTGCGCACCACGCGGTCGACGGCGATGAAGCTGGTGTATTGCGTGAGCAGCTCGTGCGCCAGCCCCAGGCGGGTGATGGCCGCCTGCTGCGCGCTGCCGCCGGTCAGCGCCTCCTGGTCGCTCAGCGCGGCGATGCGGTGGCGCGCCCAGAGCTGGCGCAGCGCGCGGGTGTCGGGCGCACCGGCCACGTCGATGGGCACCGTCTGCGTGTAGGGGCCTTGCGCGGCCTGGCCTTGCAC
The DNA here is from genome assembly GCA_030538605.1 of Pseudomonadota bacterium. Classification (GTDB taxonomy): domain Bacteria; phylum Pseudomonadota; class Gammaproteobacteria; order Burkholderiales; family Burkholderiaceae_C; genus Ottowia. The sequence continues at coordinate 12,978 of JAUNTQ010000066.1, read as the reverse complement.
GATGAGGCGGGGCGCGCCTGCGCCCGCCTGTTCGCGCCACTTGCCGAACACGATGACGGGGCGGTCGGCCAGCACGTCGGGCAGGGCGGGCGGCTCGACGTCGTAGACCTCGATGCCCTCGAAGCGCGCCTGCACGCTGGTGAGCACGGGCGAGGCGATGAGCTGGCGAAAGCGCTCGGCCTGGGCCTTGGCCTCCAGCGGGCGGGTGATGACGAAAGGCTCGCCCATGCCGGCGCGCGCCAGCCCTTCGATCAGGTGGCGGTTGACCGACGAGCCGATGCCGAAGGCGAACACGTTGGCCTGCCCCAGGTGCTTGCGCACGAGGGCGAAGGCATCGCTTTCCACGGTGACGTAGCCGTCGGTGACGACGACCACGGTGCGCGACACGTCGGCCGCCTTGGGCTCGGCATACACGCGGCGCAGCGCGGGCAGCAGCTCGGTGCTGCCGCTGCCGCCGCGCTGCTCGATGGTGCGCATGGCGGCGTCGATGTTGGCCTGCGTGGCGGGCACCGATTGCGGCGAGAGCATGCGGCTGCTGCCCGAAAACAGCAGCACGTTGAAGGTGTCGCTGGCGCGCAGGCCGCCCAGCAGCTCGCGCATCAGCGCCTTGGCGGTGTCCAGCGGAAAGCCGTGCATGCTGCCGGAGATGTCGACCACGAAGATGTAGTCGCGCGGGGTGATGGCCGCTGCCGGCACGGCCTGCGGCGGCTGCACCATGGCGAGGAAGAAGTTCTCCTTCTCGCCCTTGTGCAGCAGCACGCCCGACTGGATGGCGTTGCCGGCCAAGCGCCAGTCGAGCACGAAGTCGCGGTTGTTCGTGGTGCGGGTGGCGCGCGCGGCCAGTTGCACGCTGGCGCGGCCGGCTTGCGCGCCGCTGCCTTGCACGGTGTCGATGGCGTGGCTGGGCGAGCGGATGTCGGCCACGCCGATGGGGCTGGCCAGGTTCACCTGCATGCGAAAGGCGCTGGCGCTGGCCTCGCCCTCGCGCAGCACGGGCTGGGCGGGGAAGGCCGTGGCGTGCGCCGCCGTGGCACCGCTGGCCGCCTCGCTGCGCGCCGCACCCGCGTAGCGCGGGCCGACCACGGTGGGAAAGACGAACTGGTAGCGCCCATCGGTGGGCACCAGCAGCTCGTTGTAGCGCAGCTGCACCTGCACGTCGTCGCCGGGCAGGATGTTGGCCACGTTCATCTGGAACACGTTGGGGCGGTGCTGCTCCAGCAGGGCGGCGGTCTGGCCCTGCTTCCTGGCCTGGTCGTATTCGATGCGGGCCTGCTGCTTTTCGCGGATCTGCGCGGTGATGAGGCGGTCGGCGATGCGCACGTTCAGCCCGTTCACGGCGGCGCTGGTGCTGCCGGGAAAGAGGTAGCGTGCCTCGATGGGCACGCTGCCTTCGTTGCGGTAGCGCTGGGTGACGACCACGTCGGCGATGACGCCGCTGACGTTGACCTGCACGTCGGTGCTTTTGAGCGGCAGCGCGTCCACGCCGGGCTGCGCGCCCTGCACGAAGAAGTAGGGGCTTTCGGCCCGGGCAGCGGCGGGGGCGTCCTGCGCGCGGCTGGGCAGGGCGAGCAGCACGAGCGCGGCCAGCGCGGCATGCCCGGCCAGGCGCAGCAGGCGGCGTACGCCAGGGGGGTGCGCGAGGGCACGTGGGGTGGCGAGACAGATGGCTGACATGAAGGCTCTCCTCAGGTGGTGTGAACGGGACGAGGCCGACTGTCTGCTGGCTGCGGGAAGCGCCAATGAAGCGCAGGCGAACGCCGCGCGCCGTGTGTGAAGCGCAGGTGAAGCCCGCGTGAAACGCGCACGCGCAGCGGCTTCACACGGCGTTCTCGCGCCGCGCAGACCATCGCCTGCGTTTCATCACATGACGAGGACAGACCCCCATGATTGCCCTGACCGCCTGGCGCCATTCCATCCTGTTCAAGGGCGCGCTGCTGCTGGTGCTGCTCTTGCTGCTGTGCATTCCGCTGGCGCAGATCGCGCAGCTCATCGCCCAGCGCGGCCACGGCCAGCAAGACGCCGAGCGCGAGCTGGCACGCACCCACGTGGGCGCGCAAACGCTGGCCGGGCCGGTGCTGGTGGTGCCCTATGTGGAGCACTGGCAGGTGGTGCTGCGCAACGAGCAAGGCGAGCGCACGGGCACGCAGGCGCGCAGCGCGCAGCGCGTGCAGCTGGTGTTCCCCGAGCAGCTCGACCTGCAGGGCACGCTCACGCCGCAAGAGCGCTACCGGGGCATCTTCACCGTGCTGTTCTACAAGCTCGCGGGGCGCATCAGCGGGCAGTTCGCGCCGTTCGACCCCGCCGTGCTGCTGCGGCACGAGCCGGATTCGCGCGTGGAGGTGCAGCCGCCCGTGCTGGCGCTGGGCGTGAGCGACTTGCGCGGGCTGGAGGGCGCGCCGCGCCTGTCGCTGGCGGGCGAAGCGCCGGCCTTCGCGCAGCGCGTGCCGCACCTGGCCGAGGGCAACGCGCTGGCCGCGGGCATGCACGCGCCGCTGGCGGGGCAGGCGCTGGCGGCGTTCCAGGCCGGGCAGGCGCTGCCGTTTGCGCTGGACATCACGCTGATGGGCCAGCGCGATCTGGCCGTGCTGCCGCTGGGCGACGAGACCACCGCGCAGCTGCAATCGCCCTGGCCGCACCCCAGCTTTGGCGGGCGCTTTCTGGCGGCCGAGCGCACCGTGACCGACAGCGGTTTTGATGCGCGCTGGCACATCAGCGCCCTCACCACGCAGGCGCGCGAGCAGGTGCGCGCAGGCACGCTGGGCGCGGGCCGCGCGCAAGGCGCGCTGCGCGAGGCGGACGCGTTCGAGGTCTCGTTCGTGCAGCCGGTGAACGTGTATTCGATGAGCGAGCGCGCGGCCAAATACGGCGCGCTGTTCATCGCGCTGGTGCTGATGGCGGTGTTCATGGTGGAGCTGTTCAAGCGCCTGGCACTGCACCCGGTGCAGTATGCGCTGGTGGGCCTGTCGATCGCGGTGTTCTTTCTGCTGCTGGTGGCGCTGTCGGAAAAAATCGGCTTTGCGCTAGCCTATGCGGGCGCGGCGGGGGCCAGCGCGCTGCTGCTGGCGGTTTACTTCAGCGCCGTGCTGGGCAGCGCGCGGCGCGGCGCATCGCTGGCGGCGTATGTGGGGCTGCTGTATGGCGCGCTGTACGCGCTGCTGGCTTCTGAAAGCAACGCGCTGCTGCTGGGCGCGCTGCTGGTGTTTGCCATGCTGGCTGCGCTGATGCTGGCCACGCGGCACGTGGACTGGTCGCGCCTGGGCGGCGGCACGGAGCGGGCCGATGCGCCTGCGGCTTGAAGGCCGTTGAATGCACGGCAAGGATGCATTCGAATGACATGCTAATCACCTTCTCATGCCATGTGCATGGGTGTGAAAAATGTCGTAGCGGCACATGCACGCAGCGCTTGCACGATGAACGGCGAGCGTGCATTTTGTCGCGTGCATGCCGAATGTGGGTGCGCGCAAACGCGGGGCCGATGGCACAGTGGCGTTTCTTTTTTCAGGCAAGGCCAAGCAACGCAACCCACACGCCCGCCAGGGCAAGGAGAAAACATGAGTGCGAAGAAAGTGCGCGTCGAATTCGTCGATGGTTCCGGTCAGGGCGTGGGCGGGGTGGCCGTCAAGGCCACGGGCTGCGGCGAGCTGCAAACCGCCCCCACGGGCCAGGCCTTCTTTCTGGTGGAAGAAGAGAACTTCGCCATCCTCGTCAACGGCGTCGAGGCCTATCGCGGCACGCTCTCCGGCATGCCGGAAAAGGTCGTCTTCAAGCAGGACGGCGGCAGCTGGAAAGCCGCCTGAGCGTCAGCCTCAGGCCCGCAAAAAAACGACCGGTGCGGTCGTTTTTTTGGGCCCAGTATTTACAAAAAGTGAGCTGCTCGCGCCAGATATATATTGATTTCAATGAAAAATATATTTGAAATCATTTCATGATGTGCGCAAGCAGCTCATTTTTTTAATTATCCTGGGGCGTGACCGGCATGCGCGCGATGACTTCGGCCACGGCGGCGGTGAGCTTCTTGGCGTAGGGCACGTGCAGAAACTCGTTCGGCCCGTGCGCGTTGCTCCTGGGCCCCAGCACGCCGCAGACCATCATCTGCGCGGTGGGAAAGCCTTCGCTCAGTTGCGTCATCAGCGGAATGGTGCCGCCCTGGCCGATGTGGCCGCAGGGCGCGCCAAAGTGGGCCTGCGAGGCGGCGTCCAGCGCCTGCGCGAACCACGGCGCCGAGGCCGGCGCGTTCCAGCCGGTGGAGGCTTTTTCGCCATGAAAGGTCACGCGCGCCTGGTAGGGGGCGTTGTCTTCCAGCAGGCGTTTCAGCGCTTGCGCGGCCTGCGCGCCATCCACCAAAGGCGGCAGGCGCAGGCTGAGTTTGAAGGCGGTGGCCGGGCGCAGCACGTTGCCTGCGTCTTGCAGCGTGGGCAGGCCTTCGGCGCCGGTCACGCTGAGGGTGGGGCGCCAGGTGCGCGTCAGCAGCGCATCGACCGCGTCGCCCGTCATGGGCAGCACGCTGCGCGACTCGCCGCCGCAGTCGTAGTGCACCCACGGAAAGCGCTTGAACAGGCTGTCGCCCAGAATGGCCGCCGTCTGCCGCGCCTGCGCCACGCGCTCGGGCGGAATGGGGCAGTGCAGGCTGGCGGGCAGCAGGTGCCCGGTGGCCGAATCCTCCAGCCGATCGAGCACGTGCCGCAGCACGCGAAAGCTGCTGGGCACCAGGCCCGAGGCATCGCCCGAATGCACGCCCTCGGTCAGCACCTCCACCCGCAAGGTGCCGCCCACCATGCCGCGCAAACTGGTGGTGAGCCAGAGCTGGTCGTAATTGCCCGCGCCCGAATCCAGACACACCACCAGGCCCACGTCGCCCAGCCGGGGGCGCAGTGCGTCGATGTAGGGCAGCAAGTCGGGCGAGCCGCTTTCTTCGCTGGTTTCGATCAGGCCAACGATGCGCGGGTGCGGCACGTTCTGGCTTTTCAACGCCTGCACGGCGGCAATGGCGGCATACACCGCATAGCCGTCGTCCGCGCCGCCGCGGCCATAGAGCTTGCCGTCCTCGTACTTGGGCGTCCACGGCCCCAGGTCGCTGCGCCAGCCGGTGAATTCGGGCTGCTTGTCCAGGTGGCCGTACATCAGCGCGGTTTGCGTGGCCCCCGGCTGGGTGCCATCGATCTCGAAAAAGATCACCGGCGTGCGCCCGTCGATGCGCACCACCTCCAGCGCCAGGCCCGCCACCTTCTGCGCCAGCACCCAGTCGGCGGCGTCGCGCACCACGCGGTCGATGAAGCCGTGCGCCGCCCAGTCGGGGTCAAAGGCCAGCGACTTGGCCGGCACGGCGATGTAGTCGGACAGGCGGCGCACGATGTCGCCGTCCCACTGCCGGGTGATCTGCGCCAGCGCCTGGGCGGCGTCGAGCGTGGCGGGCATTTCCTTGTGAAGCGGGGCGTTCATGGCGGGGGGGCTTTTGTTCAGGACGTGGGTGGGCACTGTACGTTCAATACCCTTGCATTGCCAAGCGCGCCCATGCAGCCGATAAAGTCGGCGCATGAAAACCCTGACCGACTTTCCCATCACCGCCAAGTGGCCCGCGCGCCACCCCGAGCGCCTGCAGCTTTATTCGCTGGCCACGCCCAACGGCGTGAAGGTCTCGATCATGCTGGAAGAAACCGGCCTGCCCTATGAGGCGCACCGCGTGGACTTTGGCGCGAACGAGCAGACCTCGCCCGCCTTCCTCAGCCTCAACCCCAACAACAAGATTCCCGCCATCCTCGATCCGAACGGCCCGGGCGGTGCGCCGCTGGCGCTGTTCGAATCGGGTGCCATCCTCATCTACCTGGCCGAAAAAACCGGCCGGCTGCTGCCCCAAGACCCGGCTGCGCGCTACCACGCGCTGCAATGGCTCATGTTCCAGATGGGCGGCGTGGGCCCCATGTTCGGCCAGCTCGGCTTCTTCCACAAATTTGCCGGCAAGGACTACGAAGACAAGCGCCCGCGCGATCGCTACATGATCGAAAGCGCTCGCCTGCTCGGCGTGCTGGACCAGCACCTGCAAGGCCGCGCCTGGATGCTGGGCGATGCCTACAGCATTGCCGACATCGCCATCTTCCCGTGGGTGCGCAACCTGATCGGCTTTTACGAAGCGCGCGAGCTGGTGCAGTTCGACCGCTTTGCCCAAGTGCAGCGCGTGCTGGATGCCTTTGTCGCCCGGCCTGCGGTGCAGCGCGGGCTGCAGGTGCCGGCGGCTTGATTCTCAAGCCCGCTTCCACCCTCATTTTTCGAGGGGTTTGGCCCTCTGGTGCCTGACCTATCATCCGACCGCGCCCGTGCGGCTTGCCGCGCGGGCGCCCAAGCGTTCTCAGGGCGGGGTGAAAGTCCCCACCGGCGGTATCTGAATCGAAAGAAACAGCAGCCCGCGAGCGCTCGCCAGCGCGCCATGCGCCAGCGAGGTCAGCAGACCTGGTGCGATGCCAGGGCCGACGGTCACAGTCCGGATGAAAGAGAGCGTGCGAAGCGTGGCCGCGTGCTGCCGTCGCGGCGTGCCGGGTGGGGCATCCGGCGCGCTGTGGGCGTGGTGCCTGCGCGCTTCGCGTGCGCCCTGATTCTGTCTCACCGTTGTTCACGGAGATTTTCATGAATCAGACCAATGCTCCTCAATCCACAGCTGCTGGCGCAGACCCAGAAAGCGCTGGCAGGCTGTTGAATATTCAGGAGCCACCCCGCATCGCCTTCGTGCGCGCCGGCTGGCATGCCGACATCGTTGGCCAGGCGCTGACCGGCTTTGACGCCGAATGCGCGCGCCTGTGGCCCGGCGCGCCACCCACCATTGACGTGCACGAAGTGCCCGGCGCGTTCGAGATTCCGCTGCTCGCCCAAGGCATCGCCCGGCGCGGCGGCGTGCAAGCCATCGTCGCCTGCGCGCTGGTGGTCGATGGCGGCATCTACCGCCACGACTTCGTGGCCCAGGCCGTGGTGGACGGCCTGATGCGCGTGCAACTGGACAGCGGCGTGCCCGTGTTCTCGGTGGTGCTGACGCCCAAGGACTTTCACGAACACGCTACGCACCGCGACTTCTTCACTCAGCACTTCGTCACCAAGGGTGCCGAGGCCGCGCGGGCGGTGGCGCAAACGCTGGCCGCGCACGCGGCGCTGGGCGGCTGATTTTTTTGCGGCGGCACAAGCCTCGCACCGTGCGAGGCTTCGTACAGTGGCACCACCATGCGCATCTCCGAGCTTGCTGCCGCCACCGGCCTGTCGCTGCACCGCATCCGGCGCTACGTCGACTGTGGGCTGCTGATCGCCCCGCGCACCAGCGGCGGCTATCGCAGCTTCGACGTGCAGGCCGTGCGCGATGCGCGCTTTATCGTCATGGGGCGCGACATCGGCTTTTCGCTGGCCGAGCTGGCCGATCTGCTGCCGCGCTACCGCGCCCGCACGCTCACCATCGACGAGATGGTCGAGCGCCTGCAGGCGCGCATCGCGGCGGTGGATGCGCTTCTGGCCGAGCAGCAGGCGCTGCGCGGGCGGCTGCAGGAGCACGTTGCATGGTTCGAGGAACGGCGTGAGCGCGCAGCCAAGAAAGCTGCCGCGCCGCCGTCTGTGTTTGAACGCCACCGCAGGAGACACCCGCCATGAACACCCCCGCCACATTGCCCCCACTCGACACCGTGCGCGAGCGCGTGCTGGCCATGCCGATGGCGCAAACGCTGGGGCTGGTCTTTGAATCGCTGTCGCGGGGCGAGGTCACGCTGGGTGCGCCGATTCAGCCCGGCTGGTGCTTTGCGCCGGGCCAGTTGCAGGCCACGGCCATGTTCTCGATCGCCGACTTCGCTGCCGTGTCGGCGGCGGCCACGCTGCTGCCCGAGGGCTGGGCCAACAGCACGGTGGACGCGTCGGTCAAGTTCGTGGCCCCCGCGCGCGGCGAGCGCCTGCGCGCGCACGGGCGCGTGGTGCAGGCGGGCAAGTCGCTCACGGTGTGCGCCGCTGACGTGTACGCCATCGACGGCGTGCACGAGACACTGTGCGCCACACTGCTGGGCACGGCGCGCAACTTTGCGTGGCGCTGAACACCTGGGCTCAAGCAGGCACGTCTGACAAGAAGCGTTCGATGGCCGTGGCCAGCGCCACCGGTGTCTCATCCATCGGGTAATGACCGGCGTTGCGCATCACCTCCAGCCTGGCGTGCGGGTAGTGCTGCAGCCAGGTGGCGCGGCAGGCGGCTTCGCCGAGGGCCGGATCGTGCTCGCCGGGGATGACGAGCACGGGCAGTGGCTGGCCCTGCACCTGGTCGGCAAAGCTGGCCGTGGCCCATGAGGGCATGTAGGCGGCCACGGCTTCGTCGTCGGAATGGGTGCGCGTGCTGGCGGTCATGGCGTCGAGCCAGGTGGCGGTGAGGCGGTTGCCGGTGGTGAAGTCGATGATGTTGCGACGCGCCTGCAGGTCATGCCCGGCGGCGGTGAAAAGCTGCCAGCCTTGCTCGTCCATCGGCGCACCTGCGGCGGACACGGGGGTGAGGGCCGCCAGCGCGCGCACGCGCCCGGGCGCGGCCAGCAGCACTTGCTGAATGGCCACGCCGCCCATCGAATGGCCGATGAGCGAAAAGCGCTGCCAGCCCAGGTGGTCGGCCAGCGCCAGCGCGTCTTGTGCGATCTGCTCGACGGTGTAGGGGCCGCCTGAGCCTTTCATGCCGCCGTAGCCGCGCTGGTCCATGAAGGCGTATTGAAAGTCCTGCCCGTTCAGGTGCTGGGCAAACGGCCCCCAGCCGTGCGCGTGGCCAAACCAGCCGTGCAGGGCGATGACTTTGTGCGGGCCTTGGCCGATGACGAGGTGGGTGTTGGGCATGGTCTTTCCTGAAGAGGTGGCTGAGCCTGCATCATACGGCCCGGTGTTGCGTCGAGAAGGTTGTGATTTCATAGCAACAAACGACTGTCTGACGGTGCTTTTTGCTGGGATGTGCTTTCTGCTCAGACAGAATGGGCACCATGTCTACCTGGCCATCCGGGGCCGTTTCGCGCCGCGCGCGCGGCGATGGCGCTGCCTTGCCTGGCGCTGACGGCGGGCGTGGCCTGGCTGGGCTGCAGGACGGGTTCGGAGCTGTCGGTGTCCATCCTCTATCTGGTGCTGGTGCTGGTGCTGGTGGCGATGGCGATGTCGGTGTGGCAGGTGGGCGGCTGGTTCGGCTATGCCGCTTGCGGGCTGAGCGCACTGGGCTGGTACCTGGCCGACATGGCCACCGGCCACGTCTATAGCCACGAGGCCATTCCGGTGTGGAACGCGCTGGTGCGCCTGGGCTTTTTCGGCGTGACGGCGTATTGGCTGGGCCGCATCAAGCACATGCTGCTGCGCCTGACCGCGCTGGCCGAGCGCGATGCCCTGACCGGCCTGCTGAACCACGGCGCCTTCGTGGCGCGGGCGGACGCGGTGCTGGCGGTGGCGCGCCGCGAGCATCGGCCGGTGGCGCTGGCTTTCATGGGTCTGGACGGCTTCAAGCGCGTGAACGACACGAGCGGGCACGCCGCCGACGATGCTGCGCGGCGTGGCGCAGGTGCTGGTGCCTGCGCCACAGCGATCCGTGCGCCCGGCTGGGGGGAGCGACGAGTTTGCGTTGCTGCTGCCCTTTACCGATCTGCCCGGCGCGCGCGCCGTGTGCGAGGACGTGCATGAACAGCTCAAGCAGGCCAGTGCCGCGCACGATTGGGGCACGGCCTTCAGCATGGGCGTGGCCGTGTTTGCGCAAGCCCCCGCCACCGCCGCCGAAGCCCTGCGCGCCGCCGACGCGCTGATGTACGGCACCAAGCGCGCCACGCGCAACGGCTTGCGCATCACTTGCGTGGACGAGCCAGCCATGCCGCTGGCGTGAAGCCGCGCACCGCGCGCCCCTGATCAGACGCATGGTCAGCACCCGGCCTCGACACGCGTCCAAGCCATGCACGTGCGGGCGCAGGGCGCTTTCCCGAGGTGCTCAGGCTCGCATCGACCGGGTGCGCTCGATCATGTCGGCCACGGTGGCCGCCGGCGTTGCTTGCGGCTCGCGGCGCAGCCCGGCCGCAATGGCTTGCCTGGTGGCTGGGTTGTATTGCTGGCTGGCCAGCTGCTTGCCCTGGCAGCGCGTGATCGTCATCTCGAACCCGACGATGTAGTCCACCGATGCGCTGATGAAGCCAGGCGGCGGCTCACCGGTGTGCCAGGGCCGTGGGCGGCCTTGCTCCATGCGGGCCGACAGCGCGCTCACGTGCGCCTGCAGCCAATCCGCGTCGCGCACCACGCGCACCGGGCCCCACACATGCACGGCGGCGTAGTTCCAGCCGGGTGCCACTTTGCCGTGCGTGTCGCGCGCGGGCATCCAGCCGGGCGAGACGTAGGCGTGCGCGCCCAGGAAGATCACCAGCGTTGGCTCGTCCAGGCCGGCGCACTGCCATGCCGGGTTGCCGCGCGAAACGTGAAAGCGCAGACGGTCGGGTGCGCTGCCACCGCGCACAAGCTCGAACGGCAGGTGATGGGCTTCGGGCTGTCCATCCACCTGGGCCACCCAGGTGCCGAAGGGCTGTGCCTCGATGAAGTCCCGGGCTTCGTCCTCTGGCATGGCGGTGACGGGTGGGATGAGCATGGGGATCGTCTCAAAAGCGCTGTCGGCGCAGCAGGTGGCGTTGGGCCAGGGCGCTGGCAGAGCGAAGCCCCGCGTATTGTCGCCGCTGCGCTTGCCGCGCCGCACGGGCAACGAATAATGTGCGCATGAACAGCCCTCGCACTCCCGCCATCCGCCGTTACCAGCACTGGCTGCGCGACACGCGCGGCCTCGCATTCGCCAGCTACGGTGACTTGTGGCGCTGGTCCACCACCGATCTCGACGCGTTCTGGCAAAGCGTGTGGGACTTCTTCCAGATCGAGTCGCCCACGCCGCACACGGCGGCCCTGGCGCGCAACGTGATGCCAGGGGCCGAGTGGTTTCCGGGCGCGCAGCTCAACTACGCGCGGCAGGTGCTGCGCCATGTGCAGCCCGCGCATGCGGCGGGGCAGCCGGCCATCATCAGCGACAACGAGCGCGGCCAGGCGCGCACGCTGCACTGGCCCGAGCTGCGCCGCCAGGTGGCGGCGCTGGCGCTGCACCTGCGGGCGGTGGGTGTGCAGCCAGGCGACTGCGTGGCGGCGTATCTGCCGAACGTGCCGGAGACCATGGTGGCCTTTCTGGCCACGGCGAGCATTGGCGCGGTGTGGAGCCTGTGCGCGCCGGACATGGGCACGCAGGCGGTGCTGGATCGCTTCAGGCAGATTGAGCCAAAAGTGCTGATCGCCTGCGACGGCATCACCTGGGCGGGGCGCGACATCGAGCGCCTGGGCGTGCTGGGCGAGCTGCGCGCGGGGCTGCCCACGCTGGCGCATGTGATGGTGCTGCGCAATCTGGGTACTACTGAAAAAATAGCTGCTTGCGTAGATTGGACGAGCGCCATTGCCCAAGATGGTGCCGCAGTCGATGCCTTCGAGCCGTTGTGGCTGCCCTTCGATCACCCGCTGTGGGTGGTGTATTCGAGCGGCACCACGGGCCTGCCCAAGCCCATCGTGCACGGCCACGGCGGCATGGTGCTGGTGATGCTGATGCTGGGCGCGCTGCACAACGACATCGGGTGCAGCTATGCGCCCGAGACGCTGGGCGAGCGCTACCACTGGTACAGCAGCACCGGCTGGGTGATGTGGAACGCGCAGCTGGCCGGGCTGATGAGCGGCACCACCTGCGTCATCTACGACGGCAGCCCCGCAGGGCCGAAAGACGCGCCCGACTGGACGGTGCTGTGGCGCTTTGCCGCCCGCCACGGGGTGAGCTTTTTCGGTGCGGGCGCGGCGTTTTATGCGGGCTGCATGAAGGCGGGCGTGGACCTGGGCGCGTGCGGCGACCTGTCGCGCATCCACGCCCTCGGCACCACCGGCTCGCCGTTGGCCGCCGACGTGCAGCAGTGGGGCACCGAGCAGTTCAGGCGCATTGCGGCCACGTCGGAGCAAGAGAACCAGACGCCGCCGGGCCGCCCCAAGGCGGCTGCGGCCCCCTCGGGGGGCAGCGCACCATGCGAAGCAGGGGAGCGTGGGGGCGACAACCAGACGCCGCCGGGCCGCCCCAAGGCGGCTGCGGCCCCCTCGGGGGGCAGCGCACCATGCGAAGCAGGGGAGCGTGGGGGCGACATCTGGTGGGTGAACATCTCGGGTGGTACGGATTTCTGTGGAGCCTTCATCGGCGGCCACCGCGAGCTGCCACAACAGCCCGGCGTGATGCAGTGCCGCATGCTGGGCGCGGCCGTCGAGGCGTGGAACGACGCGGGCGAGCCGGTGCGCGGGCAGGTGGGCGAGCTGGTGTGCACGCAGCCGATTCCGTCCATGCCGCTGTATCTGGTGGGCGACGACGATGGCGCGCGCTACCGCGCGAGCTATTTCGAGATGTACCCGCCCGGGCATGGCCGCCAGCCCGGCGGCGGCGATCTGGACGCCAGCGCGGGCAGCGTGTGGCGGCATGGCGACTGGCTGCGCGTGGGGGATGAAGACGGCGAGGGCGAGTGGTGCGTGATCTATGGCCGCAGCGACGCCACCATCAACCGCCACGGCCTGCGCATGGGCACGAGCGAGATGTACAGCGCGGTGGAAGGCATGGCCGAAGTGCTCGACTCGATGGTGGTCGATCTGGAGTATCTGGGGCGCGAGAGCTACATGCCGCTGTTCGTGGTGCTGCGCCCCGGCATGGCGCTGGACGAGGCGCTGCGCGCGCGCATCAACGGGGCCATTCGCCAGCGCCTGAGTCCGCGCTTCGTGCCGGACGAGATTTTTCAGGTGGCGGAGATTCCGCGCACGCTCTCGGGCAAGAAGCAGGAGCTGCCGATCAAGAAGCTGCTGCTGGGCCAGCCGCTGGCCAAGGTGGTGAACCGCGAGGCAATGGCCAACCCGGGGTGCCTGGGGTGGTATGAGGCGTTTGCCAAGAACATGACTGGCGCTGGCGCGCCATGACAAATGACA
>JAUNTQ010000219.1 GCA_030538605.1 Pseudomonadota bacterium | reverse complement strand
TTTGCCGAGTTCGACCTGAGCACGCTGCGCACCGGCATCATGGCCGGCAGCCCCTGCCCCATCGAGGTGATGAAGCGCGTGCAGGCCGACATGAACATGGCCGAGGTGACCATTGCCTACGGCATGACCGAAACATCGCCCGTCAGCTGCCAGAGCAACACCGACACGCCGCTGGACAAGCGTGTTTCGACCGTCGGCCTGGTGCAGCCGCACCTGGAGATCAAGATCATCGACCCCGAAAGCGGCCAGACCGTGCCGCGCGGCGCCACGGGCGAGCTGTGCACCAAGGGCTATTCGGTCATGCAGGGCTACTGGGGCGACGAGGCGCGCACGCGCGAAGCGATCGACGCCGAGGGCTTCATGCACACGGGCGATCTGGCGACCATGGACGAGGAGGGCTACGTCAACATCGTCGGCCGCAGCAAGGACATGGTGATTCGCGGCGGCGAGAACGTGTACCCGCGCGAGATCGAAGAGTTCCTCTATCGCCACCCGCAGATTCAGGACGTGCAGGTGGTCGGCGTGCCTGACCAGAAGTTTGGCGAAGAGCTGTGCGCCTGGATCATCGCCAAGCCCGGCCAGACGCTTCATGAAGCCAGCGTGCGCGACTTCTGCAAAGGCAGGATCGCGCACTACAAGGTGCCGAAATACCTGCGTTTTGTCGACGCCTTTCCGATGACCATCACCGGCAAGATCCAGAAATTCAAGATCCGCGAGCTGATGCAGCAGGAGCTGGGTCTGACCGAGGCGAAAACAGCCTGAACTTGACCGGACGCGAAGGACGCGAAAGAACAGCCAAGAAATTTCATGGTTTTCTTTTGCGTCCTTTGCGTCCGGTATTTGAAAACACTCGAGACCCCCCATGCCCACCATCGAAACCAAACTCAACGCCCGTTCCGCCGACTTCGCAGCCAACGCCGCCGCCATGCAGGCGCTGGTCGATGACCTGAAAGCCCAGGTGCAGCGTGTGGGCGCTGGCGGCGGCGAGGCCGCGCGCCAGAAGCACATGGGCCGCGGCAAGCTGCTGCCGCGCGTGCGCGTGCAAATGCTGCTCGATCCCGGCACGCCCTTCCTTGAAGTCGCGCCGCTGGCCGCGTTGGGCATGTACCCCGACCGCGACGGCAGCGACAGCGCGCCGGGCGCAGGCATCGTGGCCGGCATTGGCCGCGTGGCCGGCGTCGATTGCATGATCGTCTGCAACGACGCCACCGTGAAGGGCGGCACCTATTACCCCATGACGGTGAAAAAGCACCTGCGTGCGCAGGAAATCGCTGAAGCCAACCGCCTGCCCTGCATCTACCTGGTCGATTCCGGTGGCGCCAACCTGCCCAACCAGGACGAGGTGTTCCCTGACCGCGACCACTTCGGCCGCATCTTCTACAACCAGGCGCAGATGAGCGCGCAGGGCATCGCGCAGATCGCCGTCGTCATGGGCAGCTGCACCGCCGGCGGCGCTTACGTGCCCGCCATGAGCGACGAAAGCATCATCGTCAAGAACCAGGGCACCATCTTTCTGGGCGGCCCGCCGCTGGTCAAGGCCGCCACCGGCGAAGTCGTCAGCGCAGAAGACTTAGGCGGCGGCGACGTGCACACGCGCCTCTCGGGCGTGGCCGACCACCTGGCGCACAACGACACGCACGCACTGGCCCTGGCGCGCGAGGCCGTGTCGCGCCTGAATGTCAAAAAGACCTGCAGCGGCGCGCTGCAAGCGCCAGCAGCTCCCAAATATGCAGCGCAAGAGCTGTACGGCGTCATCCCCACCGACACGCGCAAGCCCTTCGACGTGCGCGAGATCATTGCCCGCATCGTTGACGACAGCGACTTCCACGAATTCAAGTCGCGCTTTGGCACCACACTGGTCTGCGGCTTTGCCCACATCGAGGGCATGCCCGTGGGCATCGTCGCCAACAACGGCATCCTGTTCAGCGAAAGTGCGCAAAAGGGCGCGCACTTCATCGAGCTGTGCTGCCAGCGCAAGATCCCGCTCGTCTTTTTGCAAAACATCACCGGCTTCATGGTGGGCCGCAAATACGAAAACGAAGGCATCGCCCGCCACGGCGCCAAGATGGTGACGGCGGTGGCCACCGCCAACGTGCCCAAGTTCACCATCATCATCGGCGGCAGCTTTGGCGCGGGCAACTACGGCATGTGCGGCCGTGCGTACAGCCCGCGCTTTCTGTGGATGTGGCCCAACGCGCGCATCAGCGTCATGGGCGGCGA
>JAUNTQ010000065.1 GCA_030538605.1 Pseudomonadota bacterium | reverse complement strand
TGCGGGTAGTGCGCAGCGCTATGGATAACTGAAATGAAACATGACTTCGCTGCGCGCCATGACTGGCGCTGGCGCGCCATGACAAATGACAAATGCATCGTGCACACCGATGTCGCGAGTCATTTGTCATGCGCTCGCCAGAGCGCAGTCATTCGTCATCGCGCACCGCTGGCGTTTCATGCCATGCGGGTAGTGCGCAGCGCTATGGATAACTGACATGAACCCGTGTCTTTTCCCGCCGGGCGTTGTTGCAGCCCCTTGCCGCGTGCCGGGTACGGCGGCGGGTCTGCATCTGGCCCGGCGAAAAAAGCCATCGATGGCATGTGTCGGCGCTTGCGCGAAACGGCGTGCTATTGACCGTCAGGGCTGATCTTGTTGTCCTGGGCGATCTTCGTCCAGACCTTCAGATCCTCGCGCACGGTTTGCGCAAACTGCTCCGGCGTCTTGCGGGGAGGGTTGGCCATGTTGAGCTGCAACAGGCGGGCCTTCAGCTCCGGGGCGGCCAGCGCATCACCGACCTCGCGGTTGAGCGCCGCGACCACCGACGGTGGCGTGTTCTGCGGAGCGAACAACGCGAACCACCCGTCCGTGTCGAACCGGTAGCCCAGCTCGGTCATCGTCGGGATGTCCGGCGATGCGGGCATGCGCGCCGAGCCGCTGACGGCCAGGGGTCGGATCTTGCCGCCCTTGATCAGCGCCAGCGACGACGACACATCGACGAAGCCGATCTTCACGTTGCCGTTCATCAGGTCGCCCAGGATCTGCTGCATGCCCTTGTACGGCACGTGATTGATCTGCATGCCGGTCTGGTTCTCCAGCGCGGCCATCACCAGATGGCCGGCCGAGCCCACGCCGAACGACGCGTAGGAGTGCTTGTTCGGTTCGGCTCTGACAAGCTTGATCATCTCGTCCATGGTCTTGGCCGGAAAGCTGGGCGAGACCACGAGAAACACCCCGCCCGCCCCGATCTGTGCCACAGGCGCGAGATCGCGCGTGACGTCGTAGGCAGGTTTCTGGGTGATGGCCTGGTGCATGACCGTGAAGGAGGCTGCCGTCATCAGCAGGGTGTGGCCATCGGGTGCTGCGTTCAGCACGCCGTTGGCGGCGATGACGCCGTTGCCGCCGGGGCGGTTGTCCACGATGACGGGCTGCTTGAGCGTGCGCTGCATGTGATCGCCAATCAGGCGTGCCAGCAAGTCCAGGCCGCCCCCGGCGGCGCCGGCGGCAATGATGCGGATGGGCTTGTTGGGAAAGGCTTGCTGCGTCAGCGCCGCGCCGCAGGGCAGTGTGGCGGCGAGCGCCAGCAGCAGGCTGCGGCGGCGAAGGGTGGTTGGACGGGTCATGGTGTGTCTCCTGGAATGGGTTGGGGTTTCATCTCACGCGGGTGAGGGGTGGGGCGCCGTGGCGGCATCAAGAAAGGGCAGGGCTAGCGCCATCGACTGAATGCCCTGAAGGCTGACGATCTTCAAGACGTCGAGGATCTGCTCGCGTGTCGCGCCCATCGCCAATGCGGCTTCGATGTGCCGCTGCGTGCCGTGGGCATACAGGTGCGTGATGGCCGCGTCACCCGAAATGCACAGCAGCTCGATCCACAGCGGCGGCAGCACGCCATCCGTCCACAAGGGCAGCCCCATGGCCAGGAAGCGCTCCAGCCAGGCGGGGTCCCAGCGGGCCAGCGTTTCCCAAAGGGGGTTGAACTGTCCGCGCGCGCGCACCGCGTCGGTGACGGGGGTGGCAGGCTGGGGGGCCGCATCGTCCGGCAAGCCCCGTGCTTTCAACTCGGCTTCCAGCATGGGCACGCCCAGCGCAAGCGCGTGGATGCCGATCACGGCCGCCAGCTTGAACACCGCCATGATCTCGGCGCGAGTGGCGCCCGCGTCAAGACACGCCTGCACGTGGCGCTGCACGCCTGGCGCATGAAGGTGGGTGGCCGTGACATCGATGTTCAGCCGGATCAGCGCCGCCAGCTTGGGCGCCAGAGAGGCACCCGCGCTGCGGGTGGCAAGCGCCTGCCAGGCCGCGGCCCAATGGGGGTCGATCGCGTGCAGCCGGTCAAGGCCGTGCGCACGCAGGCCGTCAGCTTGCTGGCGCATGGCTTGATCCGGCGGGTCGCCGTGGTCGCATGCGCGTGCCATCGGCATGGGCTTCGTGGATGTTTGCATGGTGTTTCTTCTGTGGGACGTGCGCCATCCGGCCGGATGCGTCCCCGCCTTGAGATGCCGGGGAAATGCCTTGATGCGCCCGCCGTGTCTTGAGGGAGCGATGGGTCAGATCACCGAGCCACCGTTGGGGCTGAGCACCTGGCCCGTCATGTAGTGGTTGCCCGCCAGGTGCAGCACCGTGGCGACGTATTCGTCGATGGTGCCGAAGCGCCCGGTGGGGCAGCCTTGCCACAGCCGGTTGCGGGCTTCTTCGCCGATGGCGTCCAGATAGGCCGTGAAAGCCGGTGTGGCCACGCCGCCCGGCGCCATGGCGTTGACCAGAATGCCCGCGCCCGCCACTTCATGGGCGACCGATCGGGTGAAGGCCACCACCGCCCCCTTGGTGGCGCTGTAGTGCGGGCTGTGCGCGCTCTTGGCGGAGATGCCGGCGATCGACGCGATGTTGACGATGCGCCCGTAGCGCCGGGGCTGCATGCGCCGCAGGGCTTCGCGCGTGCAATAGAACACGCCGTGCACGTTCACGCCCCAGTAGCGGTGCCATTCCTCGTCGGTGATTTCGGCGGTGAAGTTCAGCGTGTCGCGCGCCACCGGCGTGCTGTTGTAGGCATACAGCCGGTTGCGCCGCTCGGTGTCCACCGGGCGATTGGGCGTGAGTGCGGCGTTGTTGACCAGGACGTGCAGCGCGCCAAAGCGTGCATCGGCAGCCTCGAACATGGCGCGCACGGCCGTGCTGTCGGACACGTCGCAGCGCAGCGCCAGGCACTGGGCGCCTTCGGCCTCGACGGCCTGGCACGTGGTGTCGAGCGTCTGCTCGTCCACGTCGCACACCACCACGCTGGCGCCTTCGCGCGCCAGCCCGACGGCAATGCCCTGGCCCAGCCCGGGACCGACACCGGTCACCAGCGCCACCTGGCCCTTGAAGACGGCGCCGTGGCCGGCGCGTTGTGTGGCAGTCATGGCCTTTCTCCTTCAGAACTGGTGGCGCATGCCCAGCGTGAGGCCCGTGCGGCTTTGCGCGCCGTTGGGGCGGTTGTCGAGGCCGCTGCTCAGGCTCACGGCACCGTCGAGCAGGGTGCGGTCGGCTTCGGCATAGAGCACGGTGCGCCGGGACAGCGCGTAGGTCACGGCCACCGACATGAAGTGCGCGTTTGCCTTGGCAATGGCGGTGGTGCCGCTCTGGCGCGCGCGGTAGTAATAGGCTTGCAGGTTCAGCGCGGGCGTCAGCCGGTAGCCGCCCCCCAGCATCACCATGCGCCGCCGGTTGGCGGCCTGCAGGCCAGGCCCGCCGAAGCCGCCGTCGTTGATGCTGCTCCATACCGAGGTCAGCACCGCCTGATCGACCGCGCTCAGCCCCTCGTCCACCCGGTTCTCGGTGTAGCCCATCGCCGCATACCACGGCCCGCTGCGGTATGAGCCACCGAGTGCGGCGGCCTTGATCTTCTTGCCCGAGCCAAAGCTGTAGTGCATGTAGCCGGCCCCCAGCGCCAGGCCGTCCTTGGCGTAGCGCACGTAACCCCCGGCCGTGGCGCCGCCAATGGCAGCGCCCTCGCTGCGCGAGTACTGAACCCCCGCGCGCACCGGGCCCGCGTCCAGCGTGTACTTCAGCGCACTGTTGGTGCGCGAGCCGAGCGAAAAGCCGATCTCCGGCTTGTAGGCGAAGAAAAACGGCCCTTGCGGGTGCGAAGCGAAGGTGGACGCCACCAGATCCACCAGCACGTTGAACTGGCGGCCCATCGTGACGCGGCCCCAGCGATCGCTCTCCAGCCCTACCCAGGCCTGCTGGAAGAAGGGCGTCGAGGCAGCCCCCGAGGCCAGCGACAGGCGGTTTTCCAGGTTGACGGTGGCGCGCGTGCCGCTGCCCAGGTCTTCCCGCACGCGAATGCCCCAGCGGCTTTCCGACAGGCCGCCGCCAGACATGCGCGTGAGCGAGCCGCGATGGCTGCCCGAAGCGGCCGTGCCCTCGTTCGTGGTGTAGCGCACGCCCGCGTCGGCTATGCCGTACAGGGTGACGCTCGATTGCGCCTGCGCGGCCAGTGGTGCGCCCGCCAAGAGGGCGGCCAGCGCACAGGCGCGCGACCATGGGTTGCTTTGCATGGTGTCTTGTCTCCGTGAAATAAGCTGCCGCCTTGCGGCGGTCTGGGGTCTGGCCGTGCGCTGACGGCCCGGTTTTTTTTGTCGCGCTTGTCTGCCCGGTTGCCTCAGGCGGCCAGCGCCAGCCCCGGCACCGTGAAGCCGCGCTGCCCCGGCTGCCGGTTGGGTGCCATGCCCAGCTGCGCAATCGTCTGCTCGGCGCTGTCGTACCACTCGCCCACGCGGTAGATCTGCTTGGCCTGCTGGCCGGTGGCGACTTCGCGGCCCAGCTCGCGCGCCTGGCGCACGGCCTGCTCGATCTGCTGCACCGAAGTCATGCGCTCGCCCTTTTTGCCCCACAGGTTGTCTTCGATGCCGACGCGCACATGCAGGCCGAGCGCGATGGCAATCGCGTTCATCGGCGCCACCGCGCGCATGGCGCTCTCGATGGTCAACACCGCGCCCGGTGGCGTGCGGCGCGCGAACTCGATCAGGTCGGCTGGATGAAAGCCTGCCGCGCCGCCGCCGATGGCCACGTAGTTGAGGATCAGTGGCCCGCAGTACTGGCCCCGGCGCACCAGGCGCTCCACGGTTTCGAGCTGATGCACATGCCCCAGCATGAAATGCGGCTGGATGCGCGCGTCCGACAGGCGCTTCAGGTGTTCGATGAAAAACGCCGGCGTCGCATCGACCACCATGTTGGTGTACGCCTTGTAGTACTCGGGCTTTTCCAGCAGGGTGCCCCGGATGTCGTCGGCCGTCAGCATCTCGGTGATGTTCATCTGGCTCGAATTGATGGCAATCGTGACCTGGTCCGGCTTCGGGTTCAGCTCGGCCAGCATGTGGCGCGTGTCATGGTCGAGCCATTTGGCCTGGGCGCCTTCACCCTCGGGCGCGAAGGAGATGGAGCCGCCGACTTGCAGCAGCATGTCGGGCACGGCCTGGCGCAGCCGGGCCAGCATTTCGTTGAACTTGGACAGGCGCTTGCTGCCCTTGCCATCGTCTTCGCGCACGTGCACGTGCAGCACCGTGGCGCCGGCGTTCCAGCAATCCACGGCCTTTTGCACCTGTTCATCCATGCTGACGGGAATGTCGTCGGAGTCCCCGGGCAGGTACTGCGGCCCATAGGGCGCCACCTGAATGACCAGCGGCTGCTGGTTCTCGGGGTAGAGGCTGTCGTCGAGGAATTGCATGGCGGTCTCCTGAATGCGTTGAAGTGGGCCGAATTGTTGGCGGGCAGGGCTTCTCGCGTTGTTCATTTCGTCGCCTGGATTTATCATTTCGCTGCATGACACGCTCAGCACGTCGCACGCCGAACGATGCCGATTCACTGCCCATCGGCACCCTCTCCGTCGTGGCGCAGGTGCTTCGCCAGCACGGGCACGACGCCGATGCGCTGCTGCGCCGGCATGGCCTGGGCCCGCGCCACCTTGTCGATCCGCTCGCGTCGTCGCCGGTGCGGCTCCACGGGCGTGTCGTGCGCGACGCCATCGCCGCCAGCGGGCTGGAGCACCTCCCGCTGCTGCTTGGCGCGCAGGCCCAGCTGGACAACGTGGGGCCGGTCAGGGCGCTGGCACTGAACAGCGCCACGGCCCGTGACGCGCTGGACAGCCTGCTGCGCTACGCGCGCATCTGGTACCGCGGCATCGACGTCGCGCTGGAGCAGGACCAGGGCTATGCCGTTCTGGCCTACAGCACGGTGTCGGGTTTCACGGGCAGCGAGGCCTTGCTGACCGCCTTTCTGGCCGGCGGCACCCGCAATCTCGCGCAACTGCTGGGCGCCGAATGGCGTCCGGCGCTGGTGCGCATCGCCGATCGACGTCCCGTGGACGTGGCGCCTTACGCCTCGTTTTTCCGGGCGCCGGTGTTGTTCGATCAGCCGCGCCACGAGCTGCTTTTCGCTGCCACCGATCTCGACCGGCGCCAGGGCCACTCGGATCCGCAACTGGCGGCGTTTCTGGAAAAGCAACTGGAGGCGCTGGAAAGCGGCCAGCCATCGGGCTTTGCGCAGCGCGTGCAGCGCGTCATCGAGGGCGGACTGCTGAGAGGGCACTGCGACAACGAATCCATCGCTGCGCAGTTCGGCATGCACCGGCACACCTTGTACCGGCGCCTGCAAGCCGAAGGCCAGAGCTACGAGCAGCTGCTGGCGCAATCACGCAAGCGCCAGGCCACCCGCATGCTGCTGGCCACCGACATGCCCATCTCCGAGGTGGCGGCCATGCTTGGCTACGGCGCCCAGGGCAACTTCACGCGCGCGTTCGTGAAGTGGTTTGGCGCTGCCCCAAGCCAATGGCGCGCGGATGCGCGCATGCGAAAGCGGTCGGCCGGGCGACCGACGTAGCGCGGTGCGGGCCGTGCGTGCGGCGCGCTGGCCCGTTCACTCCACCGTCACGCTCTTGGCCAGGTTGCGCGGCTTGTCCACGTCGGTGCCGCGCGCCAGGGCCGTGTGGTAGGCCAGCAGTTGCAGGGGCACGACGTGCAGGATGGGCGAGAGCAGGCCCATGTGCTCGGGCATGCGGATGACGTGCAGGCCGTCTGCGCTTTCGATGTGGCTGTCGGCGTCGGCCAGGGCGTAGAGCACGCCGCCGCGCGCGCGCACCTCCTGCATATTGCTTTTGAGCTTTTCGAGCAGTGCGTCGTTGGGTGCGACGGTGACCACCGGCATGGCGCTGGTCACCAGCGCCAGCGGGCCGTGCTTGAGCTCGCCCGCCGCATAGGCTTCGGCGTGGATGTAGGTGATCTCCTTGAGCTTGAGCGCGCCCTCTTGCGCGATGGGGTAGTGCAGCCCCCGGCCTAGAAAGAGCGCGTGCTCCTTGGCGGCAAACTGCTCTGACCAGGTGATGAGCTGCGGCTCCAGCGCCAGCACCGCTTGCAGGGCCACGGGCAGGTGGCGCAGCGCCTTCAGGTGGGTGGCCTCTTGCGCATCGCTCAGGTGGCCGCGTGCCTTGGCCAGGGCCAGGGTCAGCAGAAACAGGCCGACCAGCTGCGTGGTGAAGGCCTTGCTGCTGGCCACGCCGATTTCGATGCCCGCGCGCGTCAGATAGGCCAGCTTGCACTCGCGCACCATGGCGCTGCTGGCCACGTTGCACACGGTGAGCGTGTCGCGCAGCCCCAGCGTTTGCGCGTGGCGCAGCGCGGCCAGCGTGTCGGCGGTTTCGCCCGACTGGCTGATGGTGACCACCAGCGTGTCGGCGCTGGGCACGCTGGTGCGGTAGCGGTATTCGCTGGCGATTTCCACGCTGCACGGGATGCGGGCGATGGCCTCCAGCCAGTAGCGCGCCACGCAGCCCGCGTAGTAGCTGGTGCCGCAGGCCAGGATGAGCACCTGCCGCACGCGCAGGAAGGTGGCGCGCGCGCCGTCGCCCGGCGCATGGTTGGCGGCGGCTTCAAACAGCTCGGGCACCACCGCCTCCACGCCCTCCAGCGTGTCGGCCACGGCGCGCGGCTGCTCGAAGATTTCCTTTTGCATGTAGTGGCGGTAAGGCCCCAGCTCGGCCACGCCGCTCATGGCCTGCACGGTTTTCACCGGGCGCTCGGCGCGCTGGCCGGCGCGGTCGGTCACCCAGTATTTGCCCCGCTGCACGTCCACCACGTCGCCCTCTTCCAGATAGGCGATCTGGTCGGTCACCCCCGCCAGGGCCATGGCGTCGCTGGCCAGGAAGTTCTCCTTGCCGCCTTCGCCCACGCCCAGCACCAGGGGCGAGCCCTGGCGCGCACCCACCAGGCGTTGCGGCTCGTCGCGGTGCAGCACGGCAATGGCGTAGCTGCCGCGCAGGCGGCGCACGGCTGCTTGCACGGCGGCCAGCAGATCGCCGTCGTACAGGTGATCGATCAGGTGGACGATGACCTCGGTGTCGGTCTGGCTGCTGAAGCGGTAGCCGCGCGCCAGCAGCTCGGCGCGCAGCGTTTCGTGGTTTTCGATGATGCCGTTGTGTACCAGGGTCACGCGGCCCGGGCGCGCGTCGTCGTCGTCGTCGCCTTCGGCATCGCCTGTCGCGCGCGGGCCGGTGCTGAAATGCGGGTGCGCGTTGGCCACGGCAGGCGCGCCGTGCGTGGCCCAGCGGGTGTGGGCGATGCCTGCGTGGCCTTGCAGGCCCTCGGCCTCGCACTGCGCCGCCAGATCGGCCACGCGCGAGATGCCGCGCACGCGGCGCAACTGGCCTGCGGGCGCGTCGGCGCTGCCCGAGGTGTGCACGGCCACGCCGCAAGAGTCATAACCACGGTACTCCAGCCGCTGCAAGCCCTGTACCAGAACCGGAACGATGTTGCGCGTGGAAACCGCGCCGACGATGCCGCACATGAGAAAAGTCCGCTTGAAAGGGGTGAGAAAGGTGAAACCGCTGCCAGCCCGGGCAACGGGACGAGCCACATGCTACGCAGGCTTGAATGAAATAGGTTGTCAAAAACAGATGAAATTCAGAATAATTCATCGCGCATGTCTTTGAATGATCAAAAATTTCATCATGAATCATGATTTGGAACTGGATGACATCGATTGGGTGCTGCTGGCCGAGCTTCAACGCGATGCCGCGCAGCCCAACCAGCAGCTGGCCGAGCGCGTACACGTCTCGCCACCCACTGCGCTGCGGCGCGTGCGCAGGCTGCGCGAGGCGGGGCTGATCGCCGCGCAGGTGGCGCTGCTGGACGAAGACCGCGTGGCTGCGCTGCAAGGCCAGGGCCTGACCGCGCTGGCCGAGGTCTCGCTCGACCGGCAGGGGGCCGAGCACCTGGCCGCGTTCGAACAGCGCGCCGTGGCCGAAGCGGCGGTGCGCCAGTGCTACCGCGTGGCCCCAGGGCCAGATGTGATGCTGGTACTGCGCGTGCCCGACATGCCCGCCTATCAGGCACTGGCCGAGCGCCTGTTCACCCAGGACGCCAACGTGCGCAACGTGCGCGTGTTCTTCTCGGTCAAGCGGCTGAAGTTCGACACCGGTGTGCCGCTGGCGCGTGGATGAGGGGCGGCGTGGCAAGCTGATGTAATCGCGGCTGCCGTTGAACCGAACAAGGACATGGGATGAGCTTGACCCCCGCGCAGCGCTCGACGCAAGGCGCTTTGACCGAGACCTACCAAGCGCTGCCTAAAGGCGTGCCGTCGAATACAACCGAAGCGCTGCCCGCAGGCGTGCAGCGCGTGGCCACCGCGCTGGCGGCGCTGGGCCATGCGCATGCGCCGGTGATGCTGCCTTCTTCCGGGCGCACCGCGCAGGAAGCCGCCGAGGCGCTGGGCATTGCGCTGGGGCAGATTGCCAAGAGCATCATCTTTCGCCGCAAGGCGGACGACGCGGCGGTGCTGGTGATCACCAGCGGCGACAAGCGCGTGGATGAGAAAAAGGTCGAGGTGCTGGTGGGCAAGTTGGGTCGCGCCGATGCCGATTTCGTGAAAGAGCGCACGGGCTTTTCCATCGGCGGCGTCGCCCCCGTGGGCCACGCCACGCCGCCCGTCACGCTGATCGACGCCGAGCTGCAACGCTTTGACCTGATCTGGGCCGCCGCCGGGCACCCGCACGGCGTGTTTCAGCTCACCCCCGCCGACCTGGCGCGCCTGACCGGCGCGCCCGTGGCCGATGTGACACAAGTGGCACCCACGGCATGAGTGATTCAAAATATATAGCTGTTATCGCAGATGTGAAAAGCGATGGAGCTGAATGTGATGCCAAATCCGTGCCCTCGCCCTGCGTCAACATCTGTCGCATGACGCCCGACCGCAGCCACTGCGAAGGCTGCTTTCGCACGCTGCAAGAGCTGCGCGCCTGGCGCGACATGACGGATGCCGACAAGCGCGCCGTGTGGGCGTTGATTGCCGAGCGCAGCGGCGGGGCGGTGGTGTGGATGGAGTGACGCGAGAACAGCCGGACGCGAAGGACGCAAAAGAACAGCCAATTTTTTGTAGGGCGTGTTCAGACCGGAGACCTGGGTAACAGGTGTGCCAGGGCATGGGCAACGCTTTCGCCTCAAGCATCAGCGCTGAGTGCACGCAAGTCGATCTGCATGAAGCGCTGATGGCAGAAAGACACATCATGCAGCCCATCGGCCCGAATCCCGATAGGCAAGCGGTGCAGGATGTGGGTGACGGTGCTGGGCGCCAGCTGGGCCAGACGCAGTTTGCTCAGGCGCCGGGCGATCTTGCGTCTGCTCCAGGCCGGGTGCTGACCGCGCAGCGTCAGCACCGCATGCTCGGTGGCCGCGCTGCTGCGCGCGGGGCTGCTCAGGGGTCTTCGGCTGCGATCGTGCAACGCCCGCATATCTGCCGGTGCATGGTCGAAACGGGCCAGCCATTTGCAGCCGGTCTTGGCACTGATGCCAACGTGGCGACACAGCGAGCGAACGTTGGCGCCGTCCTGGCGAGCCAGGTGCAAGAACTCTTGACGCAGGGACACGGTGCTCTTCTCCATCCAGACCATGGGCTTCTTCGAAGGGTTTGCTACGCTCCAAAGCGTTACCCATGTCCTGGCTCGCCTGTTACCTGTGTCTCCGGTCTGAACAGCCGCCAAAGAAAAGCAGGCCCACTGGTCGTGGCCCTTCGCAACGCTTAAGGTCAGCCTGCGATGCTCGGCCATGGGGCGTCGCTGCAGAACTCGCTTTGTTCACTGCGTTCACTCCGCGCAAACAACTGCTAGCCAAGTCAGAGCGCCCGCCCCACGCCCTGTGCTTCTCGGCACGGCCAGAGGGATTCTCAACCCCATACGGGCCATCGCTGCGCTCGGCCTAGTTTCCAGCATCGCGCAGTCTCCACCCATCCCTCAGGGCTGCGCAGCAAGCCCTTTCAACCGGCCGCGGAGCAGGCCATCCCAGGGCACCCCGAGCCGGGGTCCCCCCGGCGACCGGGTGCGTCCCCCTGGGGGGAAGGCGCCTCCGGCGCCTCAGGGGGGATCACTTCAACCAGCCCTTGCGCCGGAAGAACCACATCGGCAGCAGGGCAGAGCACACCATGATGCCGATGGCCATCGGGTAGCCCAGCGTCCACTCCAGCTCGGGCATGAATTTGAAGTTCATGCCGTAGCTGCTGGCCACCAGCGTCGGCGGCAGCAGCGCCACGCTCACCACCGAGAACAGCTTGATGATCTTGCTCTGGTTCAGGTTGATGAAACCCACCGTCGCATCCATCAGGAAGTTGATCTTGTCGAACAGAAACGTGGTGTGGCTGTCGAGCGAGTCGAGGTCGCGCAGAATCTGCCGCGCGTCTTCAAACTGCTCGGCATCCAGCATCTTGCTGCGCATCAGAAAGCTCACGGCGCGGCGCGTGTCCATCACGTTGCGGCGGATGCGCCCGTTCATGTCTTCCTGCCGCGCGATGGTGGCCAGCACCTGGCTGGCCACGCTGTCGCTCACGCTGTCGCCCAGCACCTTCTTGCTGGCACCTTCCAGCTCGTCGTAGATGCCCTCCACCGTGTCGGCGCAGTACTCCGCGTCGCCGTCGAACAGCAGCAGTAGCACTTCCTTGGCATCGTTCAGCAGCCCCGGCATGCGGCGCGCGCGCATGCGCAGCAGGCGAAAGGCCGGCACCGTCTCTTCGTGAATCGAAAACAGCACGCCGTGGCTGCGCAAATCCGCGTTCATCTGGTTCAGGATGAAGGCCACGCGCACCTGGCGCGGCTCGTCGAAGTCGGCCACCAGAAAGTCGCTGCGGATGTGCAGCTCGCCGTTGTCTTCTTCGTAAAAGCGCGCCGACTCTTCGATGTCCTCGTCGATCGCGTCCTCCGGAATCGACAGGCCGTAATACTGCTTGACCCAGCGCTTTTCCTCCGGCGTCGGCTCTTCCAGGTCGACCCAGATCGGCTGGAACCTGGAGAGCTCCTCCAGCGACTCGATTTCTTCCTGAAACAGCCGTCCGTTGGACAGCGAAAACACATTCAGCATGACGCGAATTTCCCTGGGCAAGTGCAAAGCGGGCGTGGCGCGGGGGGCGTGGGCGGCTTTCGGCCCCCTTGCGCGCCATCGGCTCCCAGGGGCGAAAGCTACGGACTGGGATAGGGTTCCAAGGTCTCGGCTTTCTGTAACAAAAAGGGCAGGCGGCGGATTATGGCACCCGCCCATGACCATCACCATGCGCCGCCTGCGTGTCAAACCACCGCGCCGGAGCCCCTGTCCGGCCAAGGGCCAAGGGGCAGGATTGCCATCGCGCCGGAACGCGTGCATAGTGGCTCTTCATGACGACGCGTTGACAGCTTCCGGGGCCGCACAGGCCCCTTCCCAGCTCGCCCGCCAGCATGGCCGGGCGGCTTTTTCACCCCCCCTGAAAGGAGACTCCTCATGAACTTGACGATCAGCGGACACCACCTGGAAGTCACCCCCGCGCTGCGCGGCTACGTGACCGCCAAGCTGGACCGGATTACCCGGCATTTCGATCAGGTGGTGGATGTCAAGGTGTTGCTGTCGGTGGAGCAGAAAAAGGAAAAGGACAAACGCCAGAAAGCGGAATGCAACGTGCACGTCAAGGGCAACGACCTGTTTGCCGAAAGCTCGCACGAGGATTTGTACGCCGCCGTCGATGACCTGATGGACAAGCTTGATCGCCAGGTGGTGCGCCACAAAGACAAACTTCAGTCACACGACCGTGCCAGCGCCAAGCATTTGATGTAGTATCGTGTAACAACAACGAGCGAAGACTGTAGACTCCAGCTTGCAAGCCGCGCCGACCTCAGGTCGGCCGGCTTTCTTTTTTTTGTGAGAGCCGTTTTTTTTTGCATGTTCGCCAGGGCACGCGCGCGGCAGTGGCGCTTTCGCCAGCGAAACGCCAGGGTGGCCCCGGCCGGGAACATGAACGGGGCTTGTGTGCAGCAATCAGGTCATGGCGGGCATAATCCGCGACCACACCCATGAATCGTCTTGCATCCATTCTTCCTGCGCAGCAGGTGCTCGTTGGCGTAGACGCCACCAGCAAGAAACGCGCCTTCGAAGAGGCCGGCCTGCTGTTCGAGAACCTGCACGGGCTCTCGCGCGCGCTCATCACCGACAGCCTGTTCGCGCGCGAACGCCTGGGCTCCACCGGGCTGGGCCACGGCGTGGCCATTCCGCATGGGCGCATCAAGGGCCTGAAAGCGCCCATGGCCGCCGTGCTGCAGCTGGCGCAGGCCATCGGCTTCGACGCCCCCGACGAGCGGCCCGTGGGCCTGCTCATCTTTTTGCTCGTGCCCGAGGCGGCCACGCAAAAGCACCTCGAAATCCTCTCCGAAATCGCCGAGCTGCTGAGCGACGCCGGCCTGCGCGAGCGCATCAAGTCCGCCGCCTCTGCCGACGACCTGCACGGCCTGATCGCCGACTGGCGTTCCGCCCAGGCCGCCGCCTGACACGGCGCAGCATTGGCGGCACTTGTTTTCGATACCTTTCTGCGCTACACTTATTGATGCAAAAAGCGCTATCAATTCCAGAGAACCCCGCAATCACGCGGGGTTTTTTGTTGGGTCAGAGCAACGCCCGGATTTCGCCGAATTGGCGTTTGTACCTGCCCGTGGCTTCGTAGTGCAGGCTCCTCACCCGGCTTTCACTGATGCCGTAGGCCGTTGCAATGGCTTGGCCGGGGATGCCGGATTTGTAGAGCTGCACGACTTCGCTCATTTCTTCCGGGGTGAGCTTGTGCGGCCTGCCGATGCGCTTGCCTTGTCTCAAGGCTTCGAGCTGGCCAGCCATGCAGCGTTCGCGGATGAGCGCGCGCTCGAATTCGGCCACGCTGCCGAGTACTTGCATGAACATGCGACCCGCCGGGGTGCTTGCGTCAATGGGTTCAGTGACGCTTTTCAAACGAACATTTTTCTCGCTCAGTAGCTCTACTATTGATAGCAAATGGTTCAGACTTCGTGCAAGTCGATCGAGCTTGTAGATGACAAGCTCATCGCCTTGCTTTAGTTGTTGTAGCAAGTTATCCAGTTCTGGTCTTTGTTTAACTGCGCTACGTTTTTCTTCTACTATGCGGTCGCATTTTGCTGCTTTGAGTGCTGCAATTTGCATAGCATTGTCTTGCTCAATCGTGCTGACTCGCGCGTAACCAATTCGCATTTGCTCTCCTTTTTGATGGTGCTATTGATTGTGTAGCTTGTTGCTACTGTTTTTGAGTTGCTCCCATTTTTGAGGTTGCAGGGCGTTCCCCTTCGGGTCGGGCTTTGGCCCTTCGGGTTGAGCCCCGGCAAAAAACCCCGGGTCTCAATCGCTAAAGCGACTATCAATCCCTAACGCAGGGCTTTGCCCTCGCCTTCGGCTCACCCAGCAGCCGGGTTGCGCGTTCTGCAGGTCGGCGGGGGATGGCTGCCACAAAGCTGTCGATCCGTAAAGGCCAAGCCCTGCGCTTCGCTCCGGGTCGCTTCGCGAGCCTTGACTGATCGCCATCTTTGTTACGTGTTCGCTCCTCAGGAGCATGGCCCCCAGGCTGCTGCCTGGGCCGCCATGCACCAGAGGAACGACCGCCATGATCGCTAGCAATTTCCGCAAACACTCCGATGCCGCCGCGCTTCAGATGCCGTTGCCGTTTGGCCGCGCGCTGGTATGGGCGCTGCCCCGGCCTGGCGCGCGGGTTCTGCGGGCCATCCGGGTGGCGCGGGCGGCTGCGTTCAAGGCGGCAGGGCGCATTGCTTATCCAGTACTGGTTAAAACACCAGTGTGGGTACTTGAGGTTCGGGCGCGTGCCCGTACACTGGCGCAGGCGGTGAAGGCCGCTTGTACCAGCCTTTTCACCATGTAAAAAAGGAGTGTGTTATGGATAACGTTGAAAACTTGCTGCTGGAGCACCTGAAGCGGTTTCAGGCCAGTCAAGACCGCATTGAAAAAAAGCTGGATGAACATACAGCTCGATTGGGGCGGATTGAGGTGTCGCTTGCCGGGGTGCGCCGCGACCTGGCGCATGGCGAGGAAGGAGCGGCTGAAAAGAGCGTGCGCATGGATACCTTGTCTGAGCGCATTGACCGGATTGAGCGCCGCCTTGAGATCAATGGCTGAAAGCTATTGATTTGATAGCAACCGCCTTCGGGCGGTTTTTTCATGGGCGCAGAGAGGGCTCAACGCGGCCCATTGGCGGGCCTCTGTAGGCTGCGGCCACGTCAGCCATTGAGATGCCTTGCGGTCGTGCTGCAGGGGGGACTTGGATGGGCTCGTCGGGTGTCCACTGCACAGCACCTGCAAGCACTGGCTGTTGCCATTGCTGCTGCTTTTGCGGGTCTGGGTTGAAGTCCAGAAACAGGCCGTCTTTAACGATGTCGCGGCACATGCTGTCAGCTATCCAGATGCGTTGTCCATCCTGGTTGTAGCACTTGCAGCCTTGGCTTTTGGACTGCATGCAGGCTGCCGGGTATTGCACTCTGGTGGGCTTTGTAAGGTCATCGTAGCGGGGAGCGGTATGGGGTAGGCCATCCATGCGAGGGCGGTGGCTTTCGATGTACTCGTGGGCTGTCATGGGGGCCTGTTTGCCCATTTGTCCAATGCTGCCGGGGGTGTGCGCGGCGCGCATCATGCTGGCGGTGGAGGGAGCATCGACTGCGTGCGCAGCTGGAGCATCCTCCTTGCCAGTGACCCGGCCAAGTAGCGCGGGCCATGCGTAGATCGCGCCGATTACACCGGCCACAGCGACGTAGACGGCGAAGGGCAGACGGCGGGTTTGCTTGGTGTGGACCTTCGCGCTTTTGTAGAGCTTGTAGACCTTGCGGCTGTAGCGGTACGGGTGCTTGGTGAAGGCGCTTTTGAAGTTGAGAGCGTTGGAGCAGGCATCCCATTCGTAGACCACTGCCGCGCCGAATGCGCCGAAGCGACGCATGTGCAGGTGTCGGCCTACCAGAGCGCGTACAGCAGGGTCAAGAAGCTGAGGGTTCTGGGTGAGCAGGACTACGTCGATGCCGTCGTGACGGTGGGTCTCAAGGTATTCGACGGCTGGGGGTTTTTTGCTGCCGTGGGGGCGGTTGGGCCAAACGCGCTGCACTTCGTCAAAGACAACGACTGCGCCAGTGGTTTTGTTGTCGTGCAGGTTGTCAAGCCAGTCCTTGTCTACAAACTCGTGGTCAAGCAGCAGGCCGTTGATGTTGGTGTAGATGCGGCGGTCGTAGATGACTGTGCCGCCGTCCTCGTCCTGGCCAATGACGTGGGTGCCTACCAGCGGCTGGATGATCTTGTGGATGCAGTAGAGGGTCTTGCCGCTGCCGGGTGCGCCGGTGATGAGGGTGATCACGACGACACTCCAATGATGCGGGTGGCTTTGGTGAGCGCCCAATAAGCAAGCCGGAAACTGATCGCGGAAAAAATCATGTTGATGGCATAGCCGCCGCCCGCCATCAGAAAGAGCGCTAGCGTGTCAGCAGGCAGGCTGCTGGCTGCGCCTACGACCTGGTTTTTCAACAGGCCGATGGCAATGTCCATGCCGACTACCGTGACGACGCTGAAGCCGAGAGAGACAAGCACGCGCCCGACAACAGGGCCGATGAGACCCAGGATCCAAACGACTAGAGGCATGTCAATCCGTCCTCAAAACGCCGGCTGCAATCATGAGCGCGGCCAACGTGCTGAGCAGCACGACGAGGGGGCGCACGTAGCGCTGAATGAAGTCGCAGGCCTGCGTCATCATCCCGAGGTTGATGCTTTGGCCCATGACGCTGATCGTGGTGTCTGCGGGGCACGCAGCTCCATCACCCATGATGTTCTCGAAGGTGAAGCCGATGTTTGGGGAAATGCGGCTGATGCCGTCGCTGGAAGGCAAATCACCCATGTCCGCGCAGCCGACGCGGCGAGGGTTTTTGGCGCAAGCATCATCACCTTCGCCACCACC
>JAUNTQ010000064.1 GCA_030538605.1 Pseudomonadota bacterium | reverse complement strand
CAACGCCGCCACGGGCGCCCGGGGCGGTGCAGACACCGACATTTGAGGTGTGACGTGACACTGGCGCGCGGAAGTGGGGCAAGCAGACAAGCGCGCCGCCAACCCACATTCACTCCACCGGCAAAGGGCTGCTGTGCGCCAGCAGCGCTGCCCGGTCGTGGGCGTGGGGCAGCGCGGCCAGGGCGTAGTCGCGTGCGCGGTCGGCCTGCTCTTTGGCGGCGCGTGCCACTGCGCCGCTGCGCGAGGCGGCGGCCAGCGCCGCCAGCAGCTTCTGCATGCGAATGCCGACTTCGATCAGGCCCGCACCGTCGCGCGCAAGGGGGTGAAAAGCATCGCTGACCAGTGCTGCTTCGTCCAGCGGCACAAGGCTCAGGCGGTCGTGGCGCACGGCGCTGCAGTCATCTTCGCCCGTGTCATCGTCTGCGCGCTCGCTGTCGATCATCACGCGCAGCAGGCGGTTCATCACGTCGATGGCGGTGCCCCGGTCGTTGAAGTCGGACGCCAGCGCACGCTGGCCCGATTCGCCCAGCACGATGAGGCCAAAGCGCGGGTCCTGGTCAAAGCTGCGCAAGGGGCCGAAGTCGATGGCGTCGCGCACGGCGTCGGCCAGCTCGGCCGATTCGGCGGCGTTTTCCACACGGGCGATGACCACGCCGGGCCACACCAGCATGCCAGGGCGCACGCGCAGGTGCAGCGTGCAGTCGGCGTCTTGTGCGCACGCTTGCAGCGCGGGCATGTCCATGTGCTGCACATAGCCCGTCTGGCTGGCGTAGATGGGCGCACCCAGCGCGCTGTCGTCGCCATCGTGCGGCAGGCCTGCGCGCGCGCCCAGCGCCGGGTCGCGCCAGTACTGGGCCAGCGCGTCGCTCGCCACGCTTTCCACTTTTTCAAGCGTGTGGCCCATTGACCCCAGCGAGCTGAGCGTGCGCACCCATTTCACCAGCGTGAACAGCAGCCAGCAGAGCACGCCCAGCGTGCCCAGAAACAGGATGAAGCGCCCGTTGATGCCGTAAAAGCCCACGCCCAGCGCCACCTTGGCCACCACGGCGTAGATGAAGGAAGAGAGAAAAGCGGCGATGGCGTTGCGCGTGTCGTCATCGGCCATGAGCAGCGGGCGGGTGCGCGGCGTCATGTTGCTGGCCGCCGCGCCAAATGCGCCCACCATCGCCCCCAGCGAGAAGGTGGTCACCGCCAGCATGCTGGAGGCAATCACCGTCAGCAGGTCATCAAGCGTCTTGCGCTCGATGTCGGGTGCCAGCCCTTCGGGCAACAGCTGCCCGGCCAGCGATGCCGCCAGCGCCAGCAGCACCGCCAGCAAGCTGGTGACTGCCTGCGTGACCCACAGCCGGTTTTCGCGCGCGCCCAGCGCACGCAGCCAACGCTTGAGGCGGTTCATGCGGAACGCGTGGCACGGCCACGGCGGCGGTGCATCACTGCACCACTTGCGCCAGCTCGCCCCGTGCGTACTTCTCGGCTATCACCGACAGCGGCATGCCCTTGATCTTCGCGCCCTGGCCTTCGCAGCCGAACTCCAGATAACGCTGCTTGCAGATGGCCTTGGCCGCTTCGCGCGCGGGCTTCATCCACTCGCGCATGTCGAATTTCGACGGGTTCTCGGCCTGGAACTTGCGCACCGCGCCGGTCATGGCCATGCGGATGTCGGTGTCGATGTTGATCTTGCGCACGCCGTGCTTGATGGCTTCCTGAATCTCTTTCACCGGCACGCCGTAGGTCTGCTTCATCTGCCCGCCGAACCGGTTGATGATGTCCAGCAAGTCCTGCGGCACGCTGCTGCTGCCGTGCATCACCAGGTGCGTGTTGGGAATGCGGGCGTGGATTTCCTTCACGCGCGAGATGGCCAGCACATCGCCCGTGGGCGGGCGGGTGAACTTGTAGGCACCGTGGCTGGTGCCAATGGCAATGGCCAGTGCGTCAAGCTGCGTGGCCTTGACGAACTGCGCGGCTTCTTCAGGGTCGGTCAGCATCTGGCTGTGGTCGAGCTTGCCCACCGCGCCCACGCCATCTTCCTCGCCCGCCTCACCGGTTTCGAGCGAACCCAGGCAGCCCAGCTCGCCTTCCACCGTCACGCCCACCTTGTGCGCCATTTCCACCACCTGGCGGGTCACTTGCACGTTGTAGTCAAAGTCGGCGGGGGTCTTGCCGTCTTCGCGCAGGCTGCCGTCCATCATCACCGAGCCAAAGCCCAGCTCGATCGCGCCCCGGCAGATGGCCGGGCTGGTGCCGTGGTCCTGGTGCATGACCATGGGAATGTGCGGATACGCCTCGGATGCGGCCTGAATCAAATACTTGATGAAGTGCTCGCCCGCGTATTTGCGCGCACCGGCGCTGGCTTGCAAGATGACGGGCGCACCCACCTCGTCGGCGGCGGCCATCACCGCCTGCACCTGCTCCAGGTTGTTGACGTTGAAGGCGGGGATGCCGTAGCTGTGGGCCGCTGCGTGGTCGAGCAGCTCGCGCATGGAAACGAGTGGCATGGTGGGTTCCTCGGAGAAGTTGGGGGAGAAGGACGGGCGCGCGGCGCACACGCCAAATCGGTCAATTTTAAGGCGGGCATGCAGCCGTGGCCCGGCCTTCAGCCCCCGCTCAGATGCCGGCCGGACAATCCCGCCCGCCATGACCGCCAACGCCTCGCCTCTGCCCCGCTTCACGCCTGCGCTGGCGCAGCCGCCACTGACGTGGCAGCGCCTGGTGGTGTGGTCGCTGGCGGCGCTGGCGCTGCCCCTGGCCTGGGACGCCAGCGGGCTGGACGTGCCGCTGGCGCACCTGTTCGGCAGCGCGCAGGGCTTTGCGCTGACGCACGACTGGTGGCTGCAAACCGTGCTGCACCATGGCGCGCAGCGCGTGGGCTGGGCGCTGGTGGCGGCCTTGGCGCTGACCATTGTGTGGCCAGTGGGGCCGCTGCGCGCGCTGCCGCGCGCAGACCGCGCCGGCCTGGTGGCGGGCATCGTGCTGGCAGCGCTGGCGGTGCAGGTGCTCAAGCGCCTGAGCACGACCAGCTGCCCCTGGGACTTGCAGGCGTTTGGCGGCACGGCGGCCTATGTGTCGCACTGGCGCTGGGGCGTGCGCGACGGCGGCGGCGGGCACTGCTTTCCGGCCGGGCATGCGTCCACGGCGTTCAGCTTCGTGGCGGCCTGGTTCTGGCTGCGCCCCTGGGCGCCCCGGCTGGCACGGATGTGGCTGGTGCTGGCCTTGCTGCTGGGCCTGGCGCTTGGCGTGGTGCAGATGGCGCGCGGCGCGCATTACCTGAGCCACGTGCTGTGGTCCGGCTGGGTGTGCTGGGTGGTGGGCGGCGCGTGGTGGCTGGGCATGAGAAAACGTTTTTCATAGCTGCTTGCGTATGTATTTAGATGATTTCATATCGGTTTCTTTTGAAATACAATCAAAGCATGCGCAAACAGCTATCAATAAAAGATCGACCACGCCACGTCGTGTCAGCCCCGTCACAAAAACGTTGACATGCCGCTCCTACAGTCGCTTGCCATGCCCTCACTGGATCGATCCCTTTTCTTCTGGCTCAACCTGGAGCCCGGCACCCCGGCGGCCGTGGTGTGGCTGGCCAGGGACACGAGCGAGTGGCTGCCCGAGCTGGCGCTGGCCGCCGGCCTGCTGGCGCTGGTGACGGGGCCGCGCCGCCGCTGGCGCGCCTTGCTCACCATCGTGCTGGCGATGGTGCTGGCCTGGGCCGCTGCGGCGCTGCTCAAGGAACTGGTGTTTTCGCCCCGCCCCTATCGGCTGGGGCTGGGCACGCTGTGGGTGCCGCATTCGGGGGGCAACAGCTTTCCCAGCTCGCACGCCAGCGTGGCGATGGCGATGGCCGTGGCGGCGTGGCGCATGCCGTGGCCGCTGGGGCTGCGGCTGGCGTTGCTGGCGGCCGGGCTGCTGATGGCCTGGAGCCGCGTGGCCCTGGGCGTGCATTTCCCGCAAGACGTGCTCATGGGCATGCTGGTGGGCACGCTGGCCGCGCTGCTGGCGCACGCGGTGATGCGGCGGCTGCCGCGCATGGGACGGCAGCCGGTGCCGGTCACCGCCCCCGTGCCGCTGGCCGACGACGCCGCCGTCAGCTCACGCGACAGATCTTGAGCATGTTGGTGCCGCCGGGCGCGCCCATGGGTTCGCCGCAGGTGATGGCGTAGACGTCGCCGGTGTGCACCACGCCCTGGCGTTTCAGATAAGCCTCGGCCTGGGCCAGCGCTTCGTCGCGGTGGGCGCTGGTGTCCATGAGCATGGGGCGCACGTTGCGGTACAGGGCCATCTTGCGCTGCGTGAGCACCTTGGGGGTGAGGCCGTAGATGGGGATGCGCACGCGGTGGCGGCTCATCCACAGCGCGGTGGAGCCAGAGTCGGTCAGCGCCACGATGGCCTTCGCGCCCAGGTGAAAGGCGGTGAACAGCGCGCCCATCGCAATCGACTGGTCGATGCGGTGGAAGGTGGCACCGGTGAAGTCGGCGTCCAGCTCCACCGGGTCGTGCTCTTCGGCGGCTTCGCAGATGGCGGCCATTTCGCGCACGGTTTCCAGCGGGTATTTGCCGGCGGCGGTTTCGGCGCTGAGCATCACCGCGTCGGTGCCGTCGAGCACGGCGTTGGCCACGTCGCTCACCTCGGCGCGGGTGGGCACGGGGTTGTGGATCATGCTTTCCATCATCTGCGTGGCGGTGATGACGAGCTTGTCGCGCTCGCGCGCGAGGCGAATCATGCGTTTTTGCAGCGCGGGCACGGCGGCGTTGCCCACTTCCACGGCCAGGTCGCCTCGCGCGACCATGATGCCGTCGCTGGCGGCGAGGATTTCGGCCAGCTTCGGGATGGCCTCGGCGCGCTCGATCTTGGCGATGAGCTGCGGCTTGTGGCCCCACTCGGCACCGGCCACGTTGGCGAGCTGGCGGGCCATTTCCATGTCGGTGGCGCTTTTGGGAAAGCTCACGGCCAGGTAGTCGGCGCGCAGGCCCATCGCGGTCTTGATGTCATCCATGTCCTTGGCGGTGAGCGCGGGGGCCGTCAGGCCGCCGCCTTGCTTGTTGATGCCCTTGCTGTTGGACAGCTCGCCGCCCACGCGCACGGTGGTGTGGACGGCCTCGCCCAGCACCTTGTCGACGGTGAGCACGATCAGCCCGTCGTTGAGCAGCAGGGTGTCGCCGGGTTTGACGTCGCGCGGCAGCTCTTTGTAATCCAGCCCCACACCGTGCACGTCGCCCGGCTCGGTGCGCGCGCCGTCGAGCACGAAGGCCGCGCCGGGCACGAGCTGCACCCGGCCATCGGCAAACTTGCCGACGCGGATCTTGGGGCCTTGCAGGTCAGCCATGATGGCGATCTCGCGCCCGGCACGCTCGCCCGCCTCGCGCACCAGGCGGGCGCGCTCAATGTGGTCTTGCGCCGTGCCGTGGCTGAAGTTCAGGCGCACCACGTTCACGCCCGCGCGAACCATCTCCTCCAGCATGGCAGGGTCGCTGGAGGCGGGGCCGAGGGTGGCAACGATTTTGGTGGCGCGGTAGGTCATGGCAGGTGTGGGGGAAAAGGGAAACAGGGCGGCGGAAGGCGCGGGCCATTGTGTCACGCGGGTGTGTGGCTGGCGTGACGGGGATGCGGTGGGGTGAAAAAATTTGATAGCTTCTTGCGTACGTTATTCAACATTTTTATATATAAATGTATTAAAAAATGACTTTCATCATACGCAAGCAGCTCACTTTTTATTATCCTTAGGCTGTGTAGTCCGTAGGCTGGGTAGAGCGAAGCGAAACCCAGCGCACCGGTGTGCATGAACGCTGGGTTTCGCCTGCGGCTCTACCCAGCCTACATGGATGTGTGCATGCACAAGCCCGCAAGGGGGCTACAGCTGCGACTCGATCGGCAGCCAGCTCAGCGCCCGCACCAGCAGGCGCAGGGTGAGGCTGGTGTCTGGCTCGGCGCTCCATTCGCGGGGCTGGCCGTCTTCGCTGCTTTCGGCTTGCCAGCGCAGCGCGCCGCCTTCGGCGAGCGAGAGCGCGTAGCTGGCCGACGGGCGCGCGCCGCGCGCAGCCAGGGCGCGCACTTCTTCGGCCAGCGGGCCGTGGTCGAACCACACGCCCATCTCGGTGTTGAGCTGCGCCGAGCGCGGGTCGAAGTTGAACGAGCCGACGAAACCGCGCTGCGCATCGACCACCACGGCCTTGGTGTGCAGACTGGCGCCGCTGGAGCCGAGCAGCTCGCGGTCGCGTGCCTGGGCGGTGCCCTTGCCGCCGGCTTTCAGCTCATGCAGCTTCACGCCCGAGGCCAGCAGCGGCGCGCGGTAGTGCATGTAGCCCGCGTGTACCAGCGGCACGTCGTTGGCGGCCAGCGAGTTGGTGAGCACATGCACATCCACCCCGCGCACGGCCTGGCCCGCCAGTGCCAGCGCGCCGGGGCCGCCGGGCACGAAGTAGGGCGAGATGAGCCAGGTTTCGGTTTCGGCAGAAAACAGCAGCTTGAGCAGGTCGTATATCAGCCACTGCTCGGGCGCGCGCTGGCTGGCCAGGGGGGCGGCTTTTTGCGGCGGGTCGGACAGCACGCGCAGGCTGTCGGTCCAGTGCAGGCGCAGGGTGTCCGAGACTTTTTCCGAGAAGCGGTCAGGGTCGCCCAGCGCACGCAGCCAGGGTGAGGCGGCGGCTTCGGCCTGCCAGCCGGCTTGCCATGCGCCAAGGGCGGCGTCGCTCCACGCG
The DNA here is from genome assembly GCA_030538605.1 of Pseudomonadota bacterium. Lineage (GTDB taxonomy): Bacteria > Pseudomonadota > Gammaproteobacteria > Burkholderiales > Burkholderiaceae_C > Ottowia. Next base: position 10,484 of record JAUNTQ010000064.1, on the reverse strand, counting down.
GGCGGCTGACGGTGCAGCGCGCGCAGGGGGATGACTTCGGCGCTGTTCCAGAAGCTGTCGAAGATGGCGCTAGCCTCGGCCACGACGGGGCCGAGCAGCAGCAGGTCGGCGTCGTGGAAGTTCATCTGCTCGGCGGCGTCGAAATACTCGTCGCCCACGTTGCGCCCGCCCACCAGGGCCGCGCGGTTGTCGGCGATCCAGGCCTTGTTGTGCATGCGCCGGTTGAAGCTGACGAAGCGCAGGCCCATCTCCAGCGCCCGCCGCCACGCACCGCCGCGGTTGCGCGCGGGGTTGTACAGGCGCACTTCGAGGTGCGGGTGCGCGTCCATCAGCAGCAGCAGCTCGTCGCGCCCGCCGGCGTTGATGTCGTCCAGCAGCAAGCGCACGCGCACGCCGCGCTGGGCGGCGGCGATGAGTTCGTTTTTCAGCAGGTTGCCGGTGAGGTCGTCGCGCCAGATGTAGTACTGCACGTCCAAGCTGCGCCCGGCCTCGCGCGCGGCCTGCGCGCGCAGGGTGAAGGCCTGCACGTTGTCGGCGATCAGCGCAGCGGCGCTGCGGTCTTCGTGCCGCGCCAGCAGGGGCACCAGCGCGCGGTCGAGCGCGGTGGCGTCGGCTGCCGTGGGCAGGGCGTGGGCCGGCTCGCCCTGCGCGCGGCTGGCAAATTCGCCCCACGACCACAGCGCCGCCGCCGACAGCACCACCACCAGCGCCAGCAGGGCGAGGGTCCAGCGGATGACGCGGCGCAGGGTCATCGCGTGCGGCCCTCAGCCGGCGGCGCGCTTTTGCAGAATCTCGAACGCGGGCAGCGTCTTGCCCTCCAGCACTTCCAGGAAAGCGCCGCCGCCGGTGGAGATGTAGCCCACGTCTTTCTCGATGCCGTATTGGGCAATGGCCGCCAGCGTGTCGCCGCCACCGGCGATGCTGAAGGCCGGGCTGCCCGCAATGGCCCGCGCGATGGTGCGCGTGCCGTTTTCAAACGGGGCCATCTCGAACACGCCCACCGGGCCGTTCCACACGATGGTGCCCGCCTGCTGGAGCTGCGCGGCCAGCCGCGCCGCCGTGTCAGGGCCGATGTCGAGAATCATGTCGTCGGCGGCCACGTCGGCGGCGCGCTTGACCTCGGCTTTCGCGTCGGCCTTGAATTCCTGGGCGACCACCACGTCGGTCGGAATCGGCACCTCGGCACCACGCGCCTTCATGGCCTCGATCACCGCCTTCGCATCGCCCACCAGATTCGGCTCGGCCAGCGACTTGCCAATGGGCAGGCCCGCGGCCAGCATGAAGGTGTTGGCAATGCCGCCGCCAACGATGAGTTGATCCACCTTGGCTGCCAAAGACTGAAGGATGGTGAGTTTTGTGCTCACTTTGCTGCCGGCCACGATGGCCACCAGCGGGCGCCTGGGCGCGGCCAGCGCTTTCGTGATGGCGTCGATCTCGGCGGCCAGCAGCGGCCCCGCGCAGGCCACGGGGGCAAACTGCGCGATGCCATGCGTCGTGCCTTCGGCGCGGTGCGCGGTGCCGAAGGCGTCGTTCACATAGATGTCGCACAGCGCGGCCATCTGGCGCGCCAGCGTTTCGTCGTTTTTCTTCTCGCCCTTGTTCACGCGGCAGTTTTCCAGCAGCACGAGCTGCCCCGGCTGCACCTGCACGCCATCCGTCCAGCCCTGCACCAGCGGCACTTCGCGCCCCAGCAGCTCGCCCAGGCGCTGGGCCACGGGCGCGAGCGAGTCTTGCGGCCTCAGTTCACCCTCACTCGGGCGGCCCAGGTGGCTGGTCACCATCACCGCCGCGCCCGCGTCCAGCGCCATCTGCACGGCAGGCACGCTGGCGCGGATGCGCGTGTCTTCGGTGATGGCACCCGCCTCGTCCTGCGGCACGTTCAGGTCGGCGCGGATGAACACGCGCTTGCCTTGGGCAGCGCCCTGTGCGCACAGGTCGGAAAAGCGGATCACTTGCACGTCGGATACTCCTTGTTTTGTAGCGAATCGCTTTTGCCGCCAAAGCGTTGGCCGCGATCCAAGCCAAAAATTATAAGAAGCGCCGCGCCCTCACCACCCCAAGCCAAGGCGCAGCGGCAGATACACCGCCAGCCCCACGGCAATCGACAGCGGCAGGGTGAAGCTGGCTTTTCTGCGCCAGAAGTAGAACCCGCCGCAGGCCAGCGCGCCCCACAGGCGTGCGTCGCGCCACACCGCGCCGATGCTGCCTTCGGTCATCAATATGTCGGGCGCGATCACCGCTGCCAGCGCGGCGATGGGCGCGTATTGCAGGCCGCGCTGCGCCCAGCCGGGCAAGCGCCATTCGCGCTCGCTGATGAAGAAAAAGCCGCGCGTGATGACGGTGATGACTGTCAGGCCCGCAATGGCCAGCAGCGTCCAGGCGTCGGTTTCAGCCACGGCTGCGCTCCTGCATGCGCCGCACCTGCGGCTCGACGAACAGGCACAGCGCCACGGCCACGGCAATGGCCGCGACGATGTTCAGCCGGTAAGGCAGGCCAAACAGCGCGATGGCCGCTGCCGCTGCCAGCATGGCCGAGAGCGCGCGCAGCCGCGTGGCGGCGAGCGAGGCCGTGACGGCCAAAAGCGCCAGCGTGCCCGCAAACTCCAGTCCCCAGCGCGCGGGCAGCGCGTTGCCCATGAAGATGCCGAGCATGCTGAACACTTGCCAGAACAGCCAGTTGCACACGTTGCCGCCCCACAGGTAGGCCATTTGGGCGCGGCGCTGGCGCTCGGTCTCGGCGGGCCTGGGAAAGCGCTGGGTGTAGAGCACATAGGTGACGTCACCCGTGAAGTAGCCCAGCCAGAGACGGCGCAATCGCGGCAAAAACATGAAGTATTGACGCAGATGCAGACTGAAGACGACAAATCGCAGATTGACGCAAAAGGCCGTGGCCCAGATGACCCACAGCGGCGCTGCGGCGGCAATGAGCGGAATGGCCGCCAGCTGCGCGCTGCCCGCAAACACGAGCAGCGACATGAGCACGGCCTCGGTCAGCGACATGCCGCTTTTGACCATGGCCACGCCGGTCATGAAGGCCCAGGCCGTGAGACCCACGGAGATGCCCGACATCTCGCGCGCACCCACCCAGAACAGCGGGTGCCGCGCGGTGTGGGCAAAGCCGTCGACGCGCTCGGCCATCCACGCGCCCAGCCGCCCGCGCGGCGGCAGGGCCTCAGGGGTGCCGCCGGGGCGCTGCGGCAGGGGCATGTTCATGGGGTGGGGGTCTCGAAAAGCTGGCCGGCCTGAATGGCGAAGCCGCCCAGAAAGGCGCGCACCGGCAGGCGCTTGCCGCCGGGGCGTTGCAGCTCGGTGATGCGCAGCACGCCGCCGTCTGCCCCGCTGCCGCAGGCCACGCAGAGGCCCTCGTCGTCCACACGCAAGACTTGGCCGCTGGCGGCTTCAGGCGGGCGCGCCATGCCGTCTGCCTCGGACCGCCACAGTTTCAGCGCCGTGCCGCCCAGCGTGCTGCTGGCACCGGGAAAGGGGTCGAACGCGCGCACGCGCCGCTCGATCACGGCGGCAGGCTGCGTCCAGTCGATGGCGGCTTCATGCTTGTCGATCTTGTGCGCGTAGGTGATGCCCTCGGCAGGCTGGGGCGTGGCGCGCAGCGGGCCGCAGGCGGCCAGCTCAAGCGCTTCGACGATCAAGCGCCCGCCCAGGGCGGCCAGCGCGTCGTGCAGCGTGGCGGTGGTGTCGCTGGCGGCGATGGGCAGGCGCTCGGTGAGCAGCATGTGGCCCGTGTCCAGGCCCGCGTCCATCTGCATGAGGGTGATGCCCGTTGCGGCATCGCCCGCCTCGATGGCGCGGTGAATGGGCGCGGCCCCGCGCCAGCGCGGCAGCAGGCTGGCGTGGATGTTGAGGCATCCCAGGCGGGGCAGATCGAGCACCCACTGCGGCAGGATGAGGCCATAGGCGGCCACCACCATCACGTCGGGCGCAGCCGCTTGCAGGGCGGCGCGGGCGGCGGCGGCGTCATCGGGGTATTTGCCGTCCGGCCGCAGGCTGCGCGGCTGGGCCACGGCCACGCCGTGCGCCTGCGCCCATTGCTTGACGGGCGAGGCTTGCAGCTTCATGCCGCGCCCGGCGGGCCGGTCGGGTTGGGTGAGCACCAGCGGCACGTCAAAGCCCGCCGCGTGCAAACGCGCCAGCGCCACACGGGCAAAGTCAGGGGTGCCGGCGAAGACGACTTTCATGCGATGGGAGGTGCCTGCCCGGCCAGTGGTGGGAAAGCATTGATTGAATTAAAAAGAGTAGCTGCTTGCGTACGTTTTAAAACAGATTTAGATATTTTTATGCCTGAAATCATTTTAAAACGCACGCAAGCAGCTATGATTTTCAATGATCTGCGGGCTCAGGCGGGTATTCATCCCCCAGCGAGTAGCCGCGCACCGTGCCATCGCGCTCGATGTCGATGTACAGCAGGCGCGGAAACGGCCCCAGCTCATAGCGCCACAGCCAGATGACGCCATCAAAGTTGTGCACGCCCATGGTCTGCGCGGGCGGGCCGTATTCGCGCAGCACGTCGCCCCGCGTCCACACGCCGGGGCGGATGCGCTGCTCGAACAGCCCCTCGTCCAGCGCCTGCTCCACCCGCGTGACGCGGCCTTGCGCATCCACATCCACGTTGTAAACCCGCTTGCCCGCAGGCTGCCACGAGTATTGCCAGCGCTCGCCGCCCGTGCCGGCCTCAAGCGGGTAACGCCCCGTGGGCGCGCCCAGCGTGTGCAGCACCTCGGCGCTGGGCGTGCCGGGGGCGATGTTTTCAGGGCTGGCGCAGGCGGCCAGCAGCGCCACGCAGGCGGCCAGCAGCCACGCGCGCGGCCGGCTCATGGCTGCTCCCGCGCGGCAGCCGACTTGGCGTCTTCGCGCTCGGCCTTGAGCAGCTTCGTCTTGATGCGCCCCTGCTTGAGCGGCGACAGGTATTCGACAAACACCTTGCCCATCAGGTGGTCCATCTCGTGCTGGATGCACACCGCCAGCAGGCCGTCGGCGGCGATCTCGCGCGCCTCGCCCTGCGCGTCCAGCGCACGCACGCGCACCTCGGCGGCGCGCTCCACCCCGTCGTAAATGCCGGGCACCGACAGGCAGCCCTCGTCGCCGCGCACGTGCTCGTCGCTGGCCCACACCAGCTCGGGGTTGATGAGCACCAGGCGCTCGTTGCGCTCTTCCGACACGTCGATCACGATCAACCGCTCATGCACATCCACCTGCGTGGCGGCCAGGCCAATGCCCTTGGCGTCGTACATGGTCTCGAACATGTCGTCGATCAGGGCTTTCAGGCGCGCATCCACCGCCTGCACGGGCTTGGCCACCTTGTGCAGGCGCGGGTCGGGGTAACGAAGAATGGGTAACAGAGCCATGGGGTGATTTCCGAAGATGTGGCTATTTTCGCGACTTTTGCGGTTTCACGCCGTGGCAAAGCCCCAATTTCGTTGCCCGATCAAGGGCTTGAATGCAGAATGTCCAGTGCTTTGTCAAGTTGGCAACCGCTCACAGCAAAACAATGAAACACACTTTTCCTGCCGCCACGCGCGCCAAGTCCGCCTCCCTCGCCATGCCGCTGGCCGTGCTCGCCGCCGCCCTGGCCACCGCCGTGCCCGCCGCCGCGCAACAGGCCAGCCAGCGCCCCGTCACCCCCGCGCAGCGCGCCACCGCGCAGCAAGTGGCCAGCGCGGGCGTGCCCCTGTCGGCCCTGTCGCCCAAGGCACCCGAGGAATACACCGTGCGCCGTGGCGACACGCTGTGGCGCATCTCCGGCATGTTCCTCAAGTCGCCCTGGCGCTGGCCCGAGCTGTGGGGCATGAACCTGAGCGACATCCGCAACCCCCACCTCATCTACCCCGGCCAGCAGCTCTACCTTGAGCGCGTGGGCGACCGCGCCTTCCTGCGCGCGCGCCGCACCGCCGACGGGCAAGAGGGCGCCACCGTGCGCGTGTCGCCGCGCAACCGCGTCGAAATGCTCGACGCCACGCCCCTGCCCACGCTGCAGCCGCACCTGATCGAGCCCTTCCTGGCCGAGCCGCTGGTGGTCGATGACGACACCTTCCAGCGCGCCCCCCGCATCGTGGCCCTGGGCGACCGCGACCGCGTGCTCGTGGCCAAGGGCGACCGCGCCTACGTGCGCGGCCCCGAAGACGCGCCCATGCTCGACGCCCCCGGCCTGCCCACCGACTTCCGCGTGTTCCGCACCGCCAAGCCGCTCAAGGACCCCATCACCGGCGAAATCCTCGGCTACGAAGGCCAGTACGTCGGCCAGGCCGTGCTGGTGCGCGGCGAATCCGAGGCCGAAACCGACGACAGCGTGGCCGCGCGCAATGCCCGCACCCGCCCCGTGGCCGCCATGCCCGCCGCCGGCGACAGCGACGGCGACCCCGAAGCCGAGCGCCGCGCCCGCAGCGACGAGCCGCGCATGCTGCCCGTGCCCGCCACGGTGGACGTCGTCAGCAGCAAGGAAGAAATGCGCGCAGGCGACCGCCTGCTGCCCGAGCCGCCACGCGAATACCGCAACTACGTGCCGCACGCACCCGATCTGCCCATCGAGGCGCGCGTGGTCTCGGTGCATGGCGACTCCGTGCGCTACGCCGGCCAGAACCAGATCGTCGTCATCAACAAGGGCCTGCGCGACGGCATCGAAAACGGCCACGTGCTGACCGTGCTCTCCAGCGGCCAGCAAATGGTCGACAAGACCGAGCGCAGCCGCACCACCATGCAGCTGCCCGACGAACGCAACGGCGTGGCCATGGTGTTCCGCCCCTTCGAGCGCGTCTCCTACGTTTTGGTGATGGAAATCAGCCGCCCCGTGCAAATGGGCGACAAGCTGGTGAACCCGCAGTAAAGTTGCGGCGCAAGAGGATCGTGCTTTTCGGCACACCCTCTTGTGGACAAACCCTCACAAGCCGCGCCGCATGACGCGGCTTTTTTTCGCCCGCGCCAACCATCCGCTCACCCCCTTTTTTCGACCAACCCCATGGACCGCGACGAACTCACCGCCTGGCTGCGCCTGGCGCTCACCCCCGGCGTCGGCAACGACGCGGCGCGCCGCCTGCTGGCCGCCTTCGGCCTGCCGCAGGCCATCTTCGACGCCAGCACCACCGCCTTGCGCCAGGTGGTGAGCAGCGCGCAAGCCAGCGCCCTCGCCCGCGAGCCAGAGCCGCTGGCCGCCCTGCGCGACGCCACCTGCCAATGGCTGGCCGAAGCGCACGAACCCATAGGCCGCCGCGTCACAACCCTGGGCGACACCGCCTACCCCGCCAGCCTGCTGGCGATGGAAGACCCGCCCCTCATGCTCTACCTGATGGGCCAGACGCAACTGGTCGACCACCAGCCCTGGCCCGAGCGCGCGCTGGCCATGGTCGGCAGCCGCAACCCCACGCCGCAGGGCGCGCAAAACGCCCAGCAGTTCGGTCGCGCCTTCAGCGCAGCGGGCCTCACCGTGGTGTCAGGCATGGCGCTGGGCGTGGACGGCGCGGCCCACCTGGGTGCGCTCACGGCCATTGACGAAGCCGCACCCGCCGCGCGCCTGGCCACCGTGGCCGTCATCGGCACCGGCATCGACCGCGTGTACCCGCGCCAGCACCGCGAGCTGGCCCACCGCATCGTCCACCACGGCCTGGTCGTGAGCGAATACCCCCTGGGCACGCCGCCGCTTTCCGCCAACTTCCCCAAGCGCAACCGCCTCATCGCCGGGCTGAGCCAGGGCACGCTGGTGGTCGAAGCCGCCCTGCAATCCGGCTCGCTCATCACCGCCCGCCTCGCCACCGAGCAGGGCAAGGAGGTGTTTGCCATTCCCGGCTCCATCCACAGCCCCCAATCGCGCGGCAGCCACGCCCTCATCCGCCAGGGTGCCAAGCTGGTCGAAACTGCGCAAGACGTGCTCGAAGAGCTGCGCTGGCCCAGCGGCCACCATCCCGCCCCAGACGAAAGCGCAGTCCCCCAAGCACCGACTGCGCCCGACAACGACAGCGACGACCTGCTGCGCGCGCTGGGCGCCGACCCCGTGGGCATCGACGCGCTGCAAGCGCGCACCGGCCTGGACACCGCCACGCTGCAAGCGCGCCTGCTGGCGCTGGAGCTGGACGGCCACGTCGGCCGCCTGCCGGGCGGGCTGTTTCAGCGCCTGGCAAGCGGCTAGTGTCCGCAACGCATGGCGCATGACGAATGACTGCGCTCTGGCGAGCGCATGACAAATGACCTATCGCCACAGCCCGCCCAGCGCTTTTGTCATTCGTCATGGCGCGCCAGCGCCAGTCATCCACCCGGGTAGCGCCTGGCTTTCGACACCGACAGCAGCAGGCCCAGCGCCAGCCCCAGCGTCACCATGGCCGTGCCGCCATAGCTGATGAAGGGCAGCGGCACGCCCACCACCGGCAGGATGCCGCTGACCATGCCCATGTTGACGAAGGCATAGGTGAAGAAGATGGTGCTCAGGCTCGCGGCCAGCAGCCGCGCGAACAGCGTGCCCGCCTCGGCCGCGATCATCAGCCCGCGCAGCACCAGAAAGACGAAGCCGGCAATCAGCGCCAGATTGCCCAGCAGGCCGAACTCTTCCGAATACGCGGCGAAGATGAAGTCGGTGGTGCGCTCGGGGATGAACTCCAGATGCGTCTGCGTGCCCTGCATGAAGCCCTTGCCGTGCAGCCCGCCCGAGCCGATGGCGATCATGCCCTGCAGGATGTGAAAGCCCTTGCCCAGCGGGTCGCGCGTGGGGTCGAGCAGCGTGCACACGCGCTGGCGCTGGTACTCGTGCAGCACCACCCAGTCCTTGCCATCCACGCACAGATCGTCGCCAAACGCCACGATGCCCACCAGCCCCACCACCACCAGCAGCACCGGCGGCAGCACCAGCTTCCACGGCAGCCCGGCAAAGAAGATCACCGCCAGCCCCGCCGCCAGCACCAGCAGCGCCGTGCCCAGATCGGGCTGCTTGAGGATCAGCGCCACCGGCAGCGCCAGCAGCACGAAGGCCACGATGAAATCGCCCGGCCGCGTCTGCCCCTCGCGCCGGTGAAACCACCAGGCCAGCATCATCGGCGTGGCAATCTTCATCAGCTCGCTGGGCTGCACCACGATGCCCAGGTTCACCCAGCGCTGCGCCCCCTTCTTGGTGATGCCGAACAGCGCCACCGCCACCAGCAGCGCCAGCCCCAGCGTGTACAGCGGCACCGCCAGCCCCATCAACCGCTGCGGCGGCACCTGCGCCACCACGAACATGATGCCCGCCGCAATCAGCATGTTGCGCCAGTGGTGGGCAAAGCGCGTGCCGTGGTCGAACCCCGACGAATACATCGCCATCAGCCCCATGCCGCACAAAAGCAGCACCGCCAGCAGCAGCCAGAAGTCGAACCCGCGCAAAAAAGGCAGCACGCGCTGCCACACGGAGGGCTTTTCAAACACCACGGACATGCGGCAAATTATCCCCGCTGAAACCCGTGCCCTGCCACTACCATCCGCCCATGCCCACCACCCACCTGCTTTACCTGCACGGCTTTCGCTCCTCGCCCCTGTCGGCCAAGGCGCAGCTGATGCATGAGCAACTGGGGCAGCGCCCTGGCTTGACCTGGTGGTGCCCGCAGCTGCCGCCCTCGCCTGCGGCGGCAGCGGCCTTGATCGAAGAAGGCATTGCGCAGTGGCCGCGCGCGTCGATGGCGGTGTGCGGCTCGTCGCTGGGCGGGTTTTATGCGACCTGGGTGGCCGAGCGCCTGAGTGGCCCCGCGTGCCGCGCGGTGGTGCTCAACCCGGCGGTTGACCCCGCGCGCGACCTGGCCGCGCACATTGGCGAGCAGACGGCCTGGCACACGCCTGAAGAGCGCTTCTTCTTTCAGCCCGCCTATATCGACGAGCTGCGCGCGCTGCACGCCGGGCCGCTGACGCAGCCCGCGCGTTACCTCGCGCTGATCGCCAAGGGCGACGAGCTGCTGGACTGGCGCGAGATGGCCGCGCGCTACGCGGGCACGCAGCTGCATGTGCTGGAAGGCGGCGACCATGCGCTCAGCGATTTCGGGCAGCACATGGGCACCGTGCTGGCACATCTGCAACTGGAATGATATAAACATAGCTGCTTGCGTACGTTTTAAAACGTTTTTATATATAAAACTAACTGAAATCGTTTTAAAACTTACGCAAGCAGCTCACTTTTTCAACATGCATTCTTCCCGCAGGCCATCGCTTCGCCCGGCCTGCGGTTTTGCTCCTTCTCCCTGTGGGCTTGTGTATGCATACATCTTTTGCTGGCGGTGGATGGTCTTTGATTTGGGCACCGCTGTGGGTCAAGCAAACAGGTTGTTTGCATCTGCAAACGCCCATGATGGCGTCATTCCCGCGCAGGCGGGAATCCAGCCTCAGCACCTGCGCCAACGCTGGATTCCCGCCTGCGCGGGAATGACGGGTATGGATACGGTGACCGGCCTACAAAGATGTGTGCATACGCTAGCCCAGCGGGGGAGCAACTGTGTTCAAAGTCAAGTGTTTTTCATGGATATATCAGT
>JAUNTQ010000218.1 GCA_030538605.1 Pseudomonadota bacterium | reverse complement strand
TCTTTTTCGTTGATCTCGATGTCGAACACGTCGATGCCCGAGAACTTCTTGAACAGCACGGCCTTGCCTTCCATGACCGGCTTGCCCGCCAGCGGGCCGATGTCGCCCAGGCCGAGCACGGCGGTGCCGTTGGTGACCACGCCCACCAGATTGCCGCGCGCGGTGTACTTGAAGGCGGCGGCGGGGTCGGCCACGATCTCTTCGCACGGGTAGGCCACGCCGGGGCTGTAGGCAAGCGAAAGCTCGTACTGGTTGACCACCGGCTTGGTCGGCTGCACGGCGATCTTGCCGGGCACGGGGTGCTCGTGGTACTCCAGTGCGGCGCGGCGCAACTCGGCGCGTTTTTCTTCGTTGGTGGGGTCGCCGATGGGCATGTGACGAGGCTCCTGTGGGTGGGTGCGAACGGGTGGTGGTGCCTCATTCTAGGAGCCGATCCGGCGCAGGCGCGCGGCCTGCGCTGTCTCAGGCGGGCGCGGCGTGCGCTTGTGCGGCGGCTTCGCGCACGGCGGCGCGCTGCCAGGCTTTTTCGTGGAAGAAGAAGGCCACGGCCTGCACCGTGGGCTCCAGCAGGCTGAGAGTGAGCGCCATCCACCACTGGCCGGTGACGGCATAGCCCACGGCGGCGGCCACCACGATGTGCAGCACGTAGTAGCTGGCGGTTTTCTTCAGCGTGAACCAGTTGCGGCGGGCAAAGCGGGTCATGAGGCAGGCTCCTTGAATTCGAGATGAAAATAATAACTATTCTCATTCGCAGGCGCCAATCGCTTGTGCCTATCAGGGCGATAGATGCGCCGCTGCGGCTGGTGTGGCCGTCGGCATGAAATAAATAGTAGCTTCTTGCGTATGCAAATAAAGCATTTCAGATAATTTTATATCCAAGAATGCTTTGTAATGTACGCAAGCAGCTACTTTTATTGATTGTCAAGACCCCCAGATCACACATGGCAGGCCGCTGGCGGCGCCAGCGGCCTGTGGTTCAGTGCGGCTTGTCGCCCAGCCAGTCGAGCAGGCTGAGCAGCCGCGGCGAGCTGCTGGTGTCGAAGCCGGTCAGGCCGATGGCCGCCAGTTCCTGGGCCGCTTGCGCGTTTTCGGTCAGCGCGATCAGCGCCTGGCCCAGGCGGCGCTTGCGCTCGGGGTCGATGCGGCCGTGGGCAATCAGCGGCAGGTAAGGCTGCGGGCGGCTGCGGTGCAGCACGCGCAGGCCTTCTTTTTCCAGTCGGCGGGCCACGCCGGAATACGAGGCGATGCCGCCCACTTGCACCAGCCCGTTTTTCAGCGCGAACGGAATGGCGCCTTGCTCGCGCACGTGGGTGGTGGTGGCGGGGTCGGGCGCCTGCCCCTGGTCGCGCAGCTCGGCCGCGCAGAACTTGGCCATGTAGGCCATCGGCTCGGGCAGGATCAGGCGCTTGCCCTTGGCGTCTTCCAGGGTTTTCAGCGGGCTGTCGGCGTTGACGACGATCAGGCAATGCCCATCGGGCTGCGTGGTGGCGATCGACGCATAGCCATAGTCGCGCAAGCCCCGCGCCGGGTAGTCGCTGGGGCGCGCCAGCACCAGATCGAACTGGCCGCTTTTCATGCCTTCTTCCAGTTGCCGGAAGTCGCGCACGTAGCGCACCTGGATTTTCTCGCCCAGCTCGCGTTCCATCACGTCGATCAGGGGCTTGTACTTGGTGGCCATCTGCTGATTGGTCACGGCCCCACCGCCGCCCGAAGAGCCTTCGCTGACGGCAAACAACAGCGGCGTTGCGCCTTGCGCCTGAACCGGCAGAACACCCGCAGCGCACAAGGCCAGCATCGTCAGCACGGGTGCGCTGCGCTTGCGCCACACCTGCACAAACGTCTTGAACATAAAAACAGCTCCAGTTGAGAAAGCAGGAAATTATGTCAAAAGTATGTAAGAGAGTGTCAAGATCTCGATGAAACAAGCACTTTCTGTTTATTTTTTTACGGATACAGGGCCTTTGCGCCCATGCGTTGGCCCCAAGCGGGAACAACGCCCGCCATGCCATGATCGCGCCCATGCAAGCCGTTTCCCCCTCCCATGCCGAGCGCCGCGCGCGCCTGGCCGCGCAGCTTGGCCCCCGGGCCATCGCCCTCATCCCCACCGCGCCCGAGCGCGCCCGCAACCGCGACAGCGACTTCCCCTACCGGCACGACAGCTACTTCCACTACCTCACCGGCTTCACCGAGCCCAACGCCTGGCTGGTGTTGACCGGCGATGGCCGCAGCACGCTGTTTTGCCAGCCCAAGGACCTGGCGCGCGA
>JAUNTQ010000063.1 GCA_030538605.1 Pseudomonadota bacterium | reverse complement strand
CGCTGCCGCGCCCGCCCCACGCCCTGCGCTTCTCGGCACGGCCAGAGGGGTTTTTTGAAGTCCACACGGGCCATCGCTTCGCTCGGCCTTGCGCCCTCACCCCAACCCTCTCCCGCAAGCGGGAGAGGGAGAGGCATTTGCGTAGGCTGGGTAGAGCGAAGCGAAACCCAGCGTTCTCGCGAGCCGGTTAGCTGGGTTTCGCTGCGCTCTACCCAGCCTACAAGTTGGTGGCCTGTTCGGTGTGCCTACGCACAACCCGTCAAAGCGTGGCACGCGCAGGCGGCGGCACTTGCGCGGGCGCATCGGGCACCACTGGCGCGGGTTGCAGGCGCTCGGGCAGCCAGGGCGCCAGCGTGTCCAGTCCGGCTTGCAGCCATTGCGCGCTGCGGGCGTCTTGCCACCAGTCTTCCTCGTGCATGGGGGTCAGGCCCACGGCGAAGCCCAGCACCAGCAGCAGGGCCACGCCGCGCAGCGCGCCGAAGGCTGCGCCCAGCAGGCGGTCGACCGGGCGGGCACCGACGGCGCGGGCGGCGCGGCGGGCGAGGGAGGCGAGCATGCCGCAGGCGAAGGCCGTGGCGATGAAGACCAGCACGAAGCCGGCGGCGTAGCGCAGCTCGGGCGGCGATTCGCCCATCGGCAGCCACTGGCCGACGCCGGGCGCAGCCCACCGTGCGGCAAAAAAGGCCAGCACCCAGCCGGCGATGGCCAGCACTTCATACAGCAGGCCGCGCCACGCACCCAGCAACAGTGAGGCCAGCAGCAGCGCGGCGCAGATCCAGTCCAGCGCGTGCATGGGCGGGGGCTTGCGCGGTTAAAGCGAGAGGATGACGCCGCCCAGCCCGGCTTTCTTGAGCGCGGCGGCGGCTTTTTCGGCTTCGGCGCGGGTGCCGAAGGGGCCTACGCGCACGCGGGTGCGGGGGCCGGCGGCGGTTTGCACGACTTGGGTGTAGGTTTTGACGCCCGCGCGCTCGGCCCGCTGGCGCGCGTCGCGCACGGCGGATTCGTCGGCAAAGGCACCCACCTGCACGATGAAGCGGCCTTGCTGGGCTGCACCGGCCTGCGCGGCGGCGCTGGTCGCACCGGCGGTGCCGCGGCCTTCGAGCAGGGCGCGGGCGCGGGCGGCTTCTTCGCGCTTGGCGCGGGCCTCGGCTTCGCGTTTGGCGCGGGCTTGTTCGTCGGCACGGGCCTTGGCCTCTTGCTCGCGCTGGGCCCGGGCGGCTGCTTCCTGTTTGGCACGGGCGGCAGCGGCATCGTCTTGTTTGGCGCGGGCGGCGGCGGTTTCCTGGCGGGCGCGGGCGTCGGCCTCGCGCCTGGCGCGGGCTTGTTCGTCGGCGCGGGCCTTGGCTTCCTGCTCGCGCTGGGCGCGGGTGACTTCTTCCTGTTTGGCGCGGGCGGCTTCGGCTTCGGCCTGTTGCGCAGCGGTGTCGCGGGGGGAAGAGGTTGCGGCGGTGACGACTTCTTCGCGCTCGTCCAGGCTGGCGTCTGCGGTCAGGGGCGCGGGGGGGGCGGCGGGCACGCGCAGGGGTTCGGCGTGGTCTTTGTCGGGGATGGTGATGGGCGCGTTGACGGCGACGGGGCGCGGCTGGGTGTCGAACAGCAGCGGAAAGCCGATGACGGCCACGGCCACCAGCACGGCAGCGCCCAGCAGGCGGTGGCGGGCGCGGCGGCGCAGGGTGTCGATGGTTTCCTGCGGGCCGGTGGCGGCAGGCTCTTCCTTGCGGCGGCGGCCCGCGCTTTTAGGCTCGGGCGGGGGCTGCGGCTGGCCGCGCTGGCGGAACTTGAAAAAGGCCATGGAGGGGGAGAAGGTGGGTCAGCCCGGGCCGCCGGGCTGGCCGGCCACCAGGCGGGGGGTGCCCTGTGTCAGCACGCCACCCACGGTGTAGAACGATCCGAAGACGACGATTCTATCTGCGGGGGTGGCCTGCGCCGCCGCCGCGTGCAGGGCGGCCAGGGGGGTATCGAACACGGCGCTGGCCGCGTCCCGGCGCTGGCTCATGCCCTGCCAGGCGGCTTGCAGGGCGGCGGCGGTGGCGGCGCGGGGGGTGGGCAAATCGGTGAAGTACCAGCGGTCGATGAGCGGGTCCATGCGCGCGAGCATGGGGGCCAGGTCCTTGTCGGCCATGGCACCGAACACGGCGTGGGTGGTGGGGAAAAAGCCCATCGCATCAAGGTTGAGCGCCAGCGCCGCCGCCGCGTGGGGGTTGTGCGCCACGTCGAGCACCAGCGCGGGCTGGCCGGGCACGACCTGAAAGCGCCCGGGCAGATCGACCAGCGCCAGCCCGGTGCGCACCGCCTGCGCGGTGACGGGCAGGCGCTGGCGCATGGCGGTGAGCGCGGCGAGCACGCCGCTGGCATTGATGAGCTGGTTGGCCCCGCGCAGCGCCGGGTAGGCCAGGCCAGCGTAGCGCCGCCCGCGCCCGGCCCAGGCCCATTGCTGCTTGTCGCCTGAATAATTGAAGTCGCGCCCGGACAGCCACAGGTCGGCCCCGATCTGCGTGGCGCAGTCGATCACGCTTTGCGGCGGCACCGGGTCGCTGACGATGGCGGGGCGGCCCGCGCGCAGGATGCCGGCTTTTTCCAGGCCGATGGCCTCGCGCGTGTGGCCCAGCAGCTCGGTGTGGTCGATGTCGATGCTGGTGATGAGGGCGCAGTCGGCGTCGATGATGTTGACCGCATCCAGCCGCCCGCCCAGGCCCACTTCAAGCACCACTGCGTCCAGCCCTGCCCCAGCCAGCAGGTGCAGGATGGCGAGCGTGGTGAACTCGAAATAGGTGAGCGAAATGTCGCCCCTGGCCTGCTCCACGAAGGCGAAGGACGCCGCCAGCTCCGCCGCGCTGACGGCCTCGCCGCGCACGCGGCAGCGCTCTTCAAAACGCACCAGGTGCGGCGAGGTGAACACCCCCGTGCGAAAGCCCGCCTGCTGCAAGATGGCCTCCAGCATGGCGCAGGTGCTGCCCTTGCCGTTGGTGCCCGCCACGGTGAACACCGGGCAGCCAAACGCCGTGCCCATGCGCTGCCACACGGCGCGCACGCGGTCCAGCCCCATGTCGATGCCCTGGGGGTGCAGGCGCTCGCAGTGCGCGAGCCAGTCGTCCAGCGTTTTCATAGCGGCGTGGATTGTCTCTCGAAGAGGTTGAGCGTTCGGCGTTGAGCGTTGAGCGTGGGGGCTACCTTTCACGCTCAACGCCCAACCCTGAACGCCCCACCCCCATGGCATCATGCCCCGCCATGAACTCCCCCACCCTCTACGGCATTCCCCACTGCGACACCGTCAGGAAAGCCCGCGCCTGGCTCGCCGCACAAGGCGTGGCCCACACGTTTCACGACTTCAAGAAGCAGGGCGTGCCGTCCGATGCGCTGGCGCGCTGGATGGATGCTGTGGGCTGGAACAAGGTGCTCAACCGGCAGGGCACCACCTGGCGCAAGCTGGATGCCGATGCGCAGGCGGGCGTGACGGATGCGGCCAGCGCCGCCGCGCTGCTTGCCGCGCAGCCCAGCGCCATCAAGCGGCCCGTGGTCGAGTGGCCTGGCGGGGCCGTCACCGTGGGCTTTGCCCCGGATGACTGGCAGCAGCGCATCGGCTGACGCCCCATGATCGCCTGGCTCCAGCAGTTCGTCATCGCCGGGCACCCGCTCACGGTGTGGCTGGGCTGGACGTGGACGCTGTCCACCCTGGTGCTCATCGTCTGGATCATCTGGCAGCGCAAGTCGCCCGTGTCCACGCTGGCGTGGATCATGGGCCTCAGCCTGATGCCCGTGATCGGCCTGGCGGTGTATGCGTGGTTTGGCCCGCGCCGCATCCACCGCCAGCGGCTCAGGCGCTGGCACAGCCGCGCGGCGCTGATGTCGCAGCAAGACCTGGAGCGCCTGCGCGCCGACCGCCCCGAAGCGCCCGACTGGGCCGTGCAGCACGCGCGCCTGATCGAAGCGGCCAGCGGCCTGCCCATGTCCAGCGCGCAGTCGGTGCAGCTGCTGCCCAGCGGCGGCGCCACCTTCGACGCGCTGGCCAGCGCCATCGAAAGCGCGCGCCACCACGTGCATCTGGAGTACTACATCTTCGAGCCCGACCAGACCGGCACGCACCTGCTCGCGCTGCTCACCGCCAAGGCGCGCGCGGGCGTGCAGGTGCGGCTGCTGGTGGACGCCATCGGCTCGCCCGCCCTCATCTCGCGCCGGCACCGCGCGCTGCGCGACGCGCTGTGCGCGGCGGGGGGCGAATTCGCCGTGTTTCACCCCACCCGGCTCGACCGCCTGCGCCCGCTGGTCAACCTGCGCACGCACCGCAAGATCGTGGTGGTGGACGGGCGCGTGGGCTTTGTGGGCGGCATCAACATCACCGACGACGAAAACGAGCACATGCGCCCGCACGACGCTTACCGCGACACGCACCTGCTGCTGCGCGGCGGCGTGGTGCGCTGGCTGCAATACCTCTTCCTGCAGGACTGGCAATACGCCGGTGGCGCGCCCATCAGCACCTCTTTTCACGGCGACGACCTGCTGCCCGCCGAAGCGCCCGGCACCGTGCCCGTGCAAATCGTCGCCAGCGGCCCCGACACCGACGGCGAAGCCATTCACCGCGCCATGATCGACGCACTGAACATGGCGCGCCAGCGCGTGTGGCTGGCCACGCCCTATTTCGTGCCCACCGAAGCGGCGCTGGCCGCGCTCACCAACGCCGCGCTGCGCGGCGTGCGAGTCTTGCTCATCGTGCCCGAGCGCAGCGACTCGCGCATCGTCAGCGCCGCCGCCCGCTCCTACTTCAAGGAGCTGCAAGACGCGGGCGTGCTGGTGTTCGAATACCAGGGCCGCATGTTCCACGCCAAGACGCTGCTGGTGGACCAGCACTATGGGCTGGTAGGCAGCGCCAACTTCGACAACCGCAGCTTTCGCCTGAACTTCGAAGTGGCGGCGGTGGTGTTCGAGCGCGGCTTCAACCAGGCGCTGGCCGACATGTTCGAGGCCGACCTCTCGCACTGCCGCCGCGTGCCCCCGCACCGCCGCGGGCCTGCGCATCAGCAGCTCTTTGAAGCGGTGGCGCGGCTGGGGTCGCCCTTGCTTTGATATGGCGCTGCTTGGGGTGGGTGAAAAAACAGCCGGACGCGAAGGACGCAAAGGATTCGCGAAGGACGCAAAAGAACAGGCGAAAAAAGGTTTTCTTGCGCCCTCTTTCCGTGGTGCGTGCATGCGCACATCCCCGTAGGCTGGGTAGAGCCGAAGGCGAAACCCAGCGTTCTCGCGAGCCGGGTTGCTGGGTAACGCTGAAGCTCTACCCAGCCTACGAAGATGCCAAGTGGATAAAAAAATATAGCTGCCTGCGTACGTAATACATCAAATTCAAATCAAAAGCATTTGAAATGACATATTACGTACGCAAACAGCTATCAAAAAATATAATCCCCCGCCCTGCCCT
Organism: Pseudomonadota bacterium; assembly: GCA_030538605.1. Taxonomy (GTDB): domain Bacteria; phylum Pseudomonadota; class Gammaproteobacteria; order Burkholderiales; family Burkholderiaceae_C; genus Ottowia. Next base: position 11,901 of record JAUNTQ010000063.1, on the reverse strand, counting down.
GCCTACAATGGCCCGCACACTGTTTGTCTCAACCCTTGTTGCCGGAGAACCGCCATGCCTGCCCCAACCAGCCCGCTTGATTTGCTGAAAGACCTCACCTTGCTGAAGACCGACGCCTTCATCGGCGGCAAGTGGGTGAAGGGCAAGGCGCGTTTTGACGTGACCGATCCGGCCACGGGTGCTGTGCTGGCGGATGTGGCCGACCTGGGCGCGCGCGAGGCCAAGGCGGCGATTGACGCGGCCCACGCGGCTTGGGGGCCGTGGCGCGAGCTGACGGGCAAGCAGCGGCACGGCGTGCTGCTGAAGTGGTTCAACCTGCTGATGGAGCACCAGGACGACCTGGCCCGGCTGATGACGGCCGAGCAGGGCAAGCCGTGGCCCGAGGCCAGGGGCGAGGTGGCCTATGGCGCGAGCTTTGTGGAGTGGTTTGCCGAAGAGGCCAAGCGCGTGAACGGCCAGACGCTGACCACGTTCGACAAGGGCAAGCGCCTGTCGGTCATCCGGCAGCCGATCGGCGTGTGCGTGGCGATCACGCCGTGGAATTTTCCGCTGGCGATGATCACGCGCAAGGTGGCACCTGCGCTGGCGGCGGGCTGCACGGTGGTGATCAAGCCGGCCGCGCTGACGCCGCTCACGGCGCTGGCGGCGGTGGAGCTGGCGCAGCGCGCGGGGGTGCCGCCGGGTGTGCTGAACATCGTGACGACCACCGATTCGCGCGGCGTGGGCCAGGTGCTGTGCGAGAGCGAGGTGGTGCGGCACCTGAGCTTCACCGGCTCCACCGAGGTGGGCCGCGTGCTGATGGCGCAGTGCGCACCCACCATCAAGAAGCTGGGCCTGGAGCTGGGCGGCAACGCGCCTTTCATCGTGTTTGACGATGCCGACGTGGACGCTGCCGTGGAAGGTGCGCTGGCCAGCAAATACCGCAACGCGGGGCAGACCTGCGTGTGCGCCAACCGGCTGTATGTGCAGGACGGGGTGTACGACGCCTTCGTGAAAAAGCTGGCCGCCAAGGTCAAGGCGATGAAGGTGGGCAACGGCTTTGACGAGGGCGTGGCCATCGGCCCGCTGATCGAGCCGGCGGCGCTGACCAAAGTGGACAAGCACGTGAAAGACGCGCTGAAAAAAGGCGGCAAGCTGCTGACGGGCGGCCAGCGGCTGAAGGGCCAGTTCTACGAACCCACGGTGATCGCCAACGCCAGCGCCAGCATGCTGGTGGCGCGCGAGGAGACCTTCGGCCCGCTGGCGCCGGTGTTCCGCTTCAAGGAGGAACAGGAGGCCATCGACGCGGCCAACGCCACCATCTTCGGCCTGGCGAGCTACTTCTACGCGCGCGACGTGGGCCGCATCACCCGCGTGGCCGAGGCGCTGGAATACGGCATGGTGGGCATCAACACCGGCATCATCTCCAGCGAGCAAGCGCCCTTTGGCGGCGTGAAGCAGTCGGGCCTGGGGCGCGAGGGCTCAAGCCACGGGATGGATGAGTATCTGGAGATGAAGTATTTGTGCGTAGGCGTGTGAGGGGCGCAATGACCGGCCCTTACGCGCCATGAAAAATGACAAATGATGAAAGCACGGCGCAGGTCGGCACCGTGCGTCATTCGTCATGCGCTCGCCAGAGCGCCGTCATTCGTCATCGTGTCACGCCCAGCGGCTGGCGCGCCAACGCCATGCGCCACGGCAGCAGCCGCTGTCGGCATTGACCTACCCGCGCGCACGCCGCAGCCCGCTTGGCGCGCAGGGCTGACCCCGATAGGCTGGGGCGCATGCCCTCGCCTGCCTTGCCCCCCGCCGCGCACGTGCGCGCCAGCGACCGCCCCGCCGCAGTGTGGCTGCGCGCGGGACTGTGGCTGCTGGCGGGGGGGGTGGCGCTGGTGCTGCCGTTTGCGGTGTTGGTGGCGGGCGAACGCCCGGCGGCGCGCGGCTTCTGGTGGGACTTTTCCATCGGCATGGGCTTTGCCGCGCTGGCGCTGGTGGCCATGCAGTTTGCGCTGACGGGGCGGCTGCGCCCGCTGACGCAGCCCTTTGGGGCCGACATCGTGTACGTGTTTCACCGCTTTCTGAGCTGGGGCGCGGTGGCGCTGATGGGGGGGCACTTTGCCGTGCTGTATGTGCGCTATCAGCATGCGCTGGGCGAGCTGAACCCGCTGACGGCCCGCTGGGAGCTGACGGCGGCGCGGCTGGCGCTGCTGTGCTTTGTGCTGCTGGTTTTGACATCGGAGCTGCGCCAGCGCATCAAGCTGCCTTACCGCGCATGGCGGCTGGCGCACGTGGGGCTGGCGGTGGTGGGCTTTGCCGCTGCGGTGGCGCATGTGCTGGGTGTGGGGCAGCACACGGCCACGCCGGAAAAGCGCGTGCTGTGGCTGGCCGTGACGCTGGCCTGGGTCGCGCTGCTGCTGTACACGCGCGTGCTGCGGCCCTGGCGGCTTGCGCGCAACCCGTGGACGGTGACGGCCAACACCGCCGAGCGCGGCGATGTTCACACGCTCACGCTCAAGCCCCAGGGCGCGCCGCTGCGCGGCTGGCGGCCAGGGCAGTTTGCGTGGCTGAGCATTGACGCGTCGCCTTTTGCGCTGCGCGAGCACCCTTTCACCATCAGCACCGCGCCCGAGCGCGGGCCTGAGTTGCAGTTTTCCATCAAGCCGCTGGGCGATGACACCGCGCACCTGGTGCAAACGCCGGTGGGCACCACGGCCTATGTCGATGGGCCTTACGGCGTGTTTTCGGTCGACCGCGAGGCCAGCGCCGGGGGCTTCGTGATGATTGGCGGCGGCGTAGGCATCACGCCGCTGCTGTCCAACCTGCACGCGCTGCATGCGCGCGGCGACCAGCGCCCGGTGGTGCTGCTGTATTTCAACGAGCAGTGGGACGAGGTGAGCTTTCGCGAAGAGCTGGCCGAGCTGGCCACCGAGATGCCGCTCACGGTGGTGCACGTGCTGAACGAGCCGCCCGATGGCTGGCAGGGCGAGACCGGCTTGCTGGATCAGGACTTGCTCTCGCGCCACCTGGGTGAGCACACCCGCGACTGGCCCCATCTGCTGTGCGGCCCCGCCCCGCTGCTCGACGCCGCCAGCCAGGCGCTGCGAGCCTTGGGCGTGCCGCGCGGGCGGCTGGAATCGGAAATTTTCGAAATGGTCTGACCCCGCAACGAAAGCCCGCCATGCCCATCCGCCCCTTGCTCGCCCGCCTCGTCGCCGCCTTGCTGTTTGCCCTGGCGCTGGGGCTGGCGTGGTGGTTTGCCTGGGCGGTGAACTGAATTCAGCCCTGTGCCGGCTGCCCCAGCCGCTGCAACACCCCCCGCCCCGCGCGCGCGCCGCTGGCCAGGCACGCGGTGAGCAGATAGCCGCCGGTGGGCGCTTCCCAGTCCAGCATTTCGCCGGCGCAGAAAAGGCCCGGGGCGGTGCGCAGCTCAAGCGCGTCGGTGAGCGAGGCCAGCCGCACGCCGCCTGCGGTGCTGATGGCTTCGGCCACGGGGCGCGCAGCGCGCAGGGTGATGGGCAGCGCGTGCAGGGCAGCGGCCAGGGCGGCGGGGTCTTTCAGTTGCGCGGGGGTGAGCAGCTCGTGCAGCAGCGCGGTGTGTACGGGGGCCAAGCCCAGCCGGCTTTTCAGGTGCGACGACAGGCTGCGGCTGCCGCGCGGGTGCGCCACGGCGGTCTGCACCTCGGCAGCGCTGCGCGCGGGCAGCAGGTTGAGCGCGAAGGTGGCCGTGCCCGCGCGGGCCAGCGCATCGCGCAGCAGGCGGCTGGCGGCGTAGACCAGGCTGCCTTCGATGCCCGTGGCCGTCAGCACGCACTCACCCCGCTGCGCAAAGGGCTGGCCGCGCCCGTCGGTGAAGGCGATGGCCACGTTTTTCAAGGGCGTGCCGGCAAAGCGGTCGGCGAAAAACGGCGTCCAGCCGCTGCCGTCTCGCCCCGCCACGTCAAAGCCGCAGTTGGCAGGCACCAGCGGTGCCACATCGGCCCCGGCCTGCGCCAGGTAGGGCAGCCAAGCGCCGTCAGAGCCCAGGCGCGGCCAGCTGGCGCCGCCCAGCGCCAGCACCACCGCGCGGGCGCGCACGCTGGCGGGGCCAGCGGGCGTTTCAAAAGCGAGCATGACCGCATCGTTTTCATTGCACTCGTCATTCCCGCGAAGGCGGGAATCCAGCCGTGGTGCTGGCGCAGACACTGGATTCCCGCCTTCGCGGGAATGACGAGGCGCTGCCACGTCGTCGCTTTCCGCTATCGAATCAGCAGCTTCCACATCCCAACCCACCCAGCGGTGCCGCATGTGAAAGCGCACCGCCGCCGCGCCGGGTGCCGTGGGGTAGCGCAGGCGGTGCAGCCAGGCGCGCAAGAGCGGCGCGGCCTTCATCTCGGCCGGAAACACCCGGCGCGAGCTGCCCACGAAAGTCTGCACGCCCAGCCCCGCCGCCCAGTCGCGCACGGCCTGGGGGCCGAAGTCTTGCAGCCAGCCGGCCACGGCGTCGGCCTGCTCGCCGTAGCGCGCGGTGAAGGCGGCCAGCGGCTCGGCATGCGTGAGGTTCAGCCCGCCCTTGCCTGCCAGCAGAAACTTGCGGCCCACGGAGGGCATGGCGTCGAACACGTGGGTTTCAACCCCGGCGGCTGAAAGCACTTCAGCCGCCATCAGCCCGGCCGGGCCTGCGCCGATGATGGCGACGGGGCAGCGCAGAAGTGGGGGGGTTGGTGTGGTCATGTCAGTTATCCATAGCGCTGCGCACTACCCGCATGGCATGAAACGCCAGCGGTGCGCGATGACGAATGACTGCGCTCTGGCGAGCGCATGACAAATGACTCGCGACATCGGTGTGCACGATGCATTTGTCATTTGTCATGGCGCGCCAGCGCCAGTCATGGAGCGCAGCGAAGTCATGTTTCATTTCAGTGATCTGTGGGCTGCATGGCAACCGTGCGGTGATGCGGAGGTGGGCTGCCCTCACCCTCTCCCAGGGGGAGAGGGAGCAAAAACCGGGGGCGAGCGAAAGTCGGCGTTTTCGCGGGCCGGGTTGCTGGGTTTCGCTGCGCTCTACCCAGCCTACCAAGAGGTGTGCATGCACCACGGTTCAACAGGGGCCTCATGGCAACACCACCTGCTGCCCGTTGCCCGCAATGAAGGCGGCGCGCACGGCCTGCCCCGGATAGGCCAGGGCCACGGCGTCGCGGTAGCGTGCGAGTTGGGTCACGTTGGCGGCATCTTGCCCGGGCTGGAAGGCGGTTTTGTAGTCCAGCACCCACCACGCCTCGTCGCCATGCGCACCGGCGCGGCGGCGCACGAGGCGGTCGATGCGCAGGCGCTGGCCCTGGTGGGTCAGCTCGATTTCGTTGAAGGCTTCGATCACTTGGCCTTCGCCCTCGCCCGCCCCTTCACCCACCATCCGCCAGGCCCACGCGCCTTCGCCGCCGAGGATGCGGCGGGCGATGTCTTCGGCGCTGGCGGCCTGGGGGGCGCTGAGGTGGTAGCGGCGGGTGGCCTGCGCCACGCGCTCGGCGCGCCAGCCGCCGGGGGTGTCGCCCGCATGCTCCAGCAGCCAGTGCACGGCTTCGCCCAGGCGCGAGGCGTCGCTGGGTGGTGCTTCGGCCTCCATCGTGTCTGGCCCCTCTGTGGCTTGCGCGGGCGGTGCGGGGGGCAGGTCGAGCATGTCGAAAGCGCTGTCCGCCACTGCGGTGGGCGCGGCTTCGTCGGCGGGGACGTGCAGCGGCTCGGCCAGCGGCGACAGGCGCTGCCACCAGCTGTGCTCTGGCTCGGCATGGGGGGTGATGCCGGAGAGCACGAGGCGGGCGCGGGCGCGGGTCATGGCGACGTAGAGCGCGTTGAGTTCTTCGCGCGCACCGGCGGCGGCTTCCTGTTCGGCCAGTTCAACAAGGCTGGGGGGCGGGGCTTTTTCGCTGGCCACGAAGGCGAAGCGCGTGGGTGCGGGTGCGTCGCCCGGCCAGTCGATCAGCGCGCTGGGGCCGCCGCCGCGCGGGGCGGCGCTGGCGGCGTCGAGCAGCAGCACTTCGTCGGCCTCCAGCCCCTTCGCACCGTGCACGGTGAGCAGTTGCACGGCGTCGGGCGTGGCGTGGCGCGGGGCCATCAGGCGCTGGCGGCGCAGCGCGCGCACCCATTGGTAGGCGGTGAGAAAGCGCCCGCCCTGCACGCGCAGGGCCGCACCCAGCAGCGCGCGCAACTGCTGCACCACGTGAGCGCGATCAGCCGGGGGCGCGGCGGCGGCAAAGCGGGCGAGCACGTCGCGCCGGGTGTACAGCGCTTGCAGCGCGTCGTGCGGGGGCAGGCTGAGCAGGCTCTGGCGGATGTGCATGAGATCGGCGTGCAGCGCTTTGGCGTCAAGCGCTGCAAGCTCCACTTCTGGTAGCACATCCAGCCAGGCGGGGCGCGGGCTGTCTGGCGCGTGGGCGGCGCGCACGGCCAGCGCGATGCGGGTGAGGTCGTCATCACCCAGGCCGAACAGGGGCGACTTGAGGGCACGCGCCAGCGCCAGGTCGTTGCCGGGCGAGAGCAGCGCGTCGGCCAGCGCCAGCACGTCTTGCACGGCGGGCAGGTGGCCCAGCACCAGTTGCTCGGGCTGTTCGCCGGGCACGCCCAGGGCGCGCAGCGCGGGCTGCAAGTCGGCCAGCGGGGCGCGCTTGCGTGCCAGCACCATCAGCCGGCCGGGGGGCACGCCGGCGGCCACGCGGGCGGCCAGCCATTGCGCGGCCTGGCGGCATTCGCGCTGGCGCAGGCTTTCTTCGGGGGCCACGCGGGCGGTGGTGAGGCTGTCGCGCCAATGGGGTTCGTCGCCCTCGCCTTCTGCGTCATCGCCGCCGCTGTCGCGCGGGATGAGGGGCAGCGCGCCCAGGTGGCCGGGCGCGGTGGATTCGGTGGTGTGGGGGCGAAAGCCGCTGAATTCGCCCGCCGCTTGCGCGTCGCCCATGACGCGGTTGACCACGGCCAGCACGGCGGGGGTGTTGCGGTGGGTGTGGTCGCAGGCGAGTTGTTCGCCGCCCAGCCCCTGGGCGACGAAGGCTTGCGCGGCGGCGAACACGCGCGGGTCGGCGCGGCGAAAGCGGTAGATGCTTTGCTTGGGGTCGCCCACCAGAAACACGCTGGGCGCGGCCTGCCCGCCGCCCGCGCCGGCGTAGCCCGACAGCCAGGCGTGCAGCGCCTGCCATTGCAGCGGGTTGGTGTCCTGGAACTCGTCGATGAGCAGGTGACGCACGCGCGCGTCCAGGCGCTCCTGCACCCAGCCGCTCAAGAACGGATCGGACAGCAGGGTGAAGGCGGCGCGCTCGATGTCGGGCATGTCGACCCAGCCGCGCTCTTGTTTCAAGAGCGAAAACTCTTTTATCAACGGGCGCGTGAGGCGGGCCATGCGCAGGTGGTAGGTGCGCGCATCGTGCTGGGCCTGGGCGGCCAGCACGGCCAGCAGCTCGTCTTGCGCGGCGCGCACGTCGGCAATGGCGGCCACCTTGGTGCCGAACTTGCGCGGCTCGCCTTTTTGCGTGAGCAAGGCGATTTGCACCCCGGCCCAGTCGCCATCGGCCAGCGCCTGTTGCAGCAGCGCGCCGCTGGCGGCAAAGCTGGGGGCGGCGGGGCGCAGCGCTTCGGCGGCGGCTTGCAGCAGGGCCTGGCCTGCGGCGCGCGTGAGCAGCCAGTCGCGCGGCTCGGCCACGCCCGCCATGCGGGGGTAATGCGCGTCGAACGGGGCCACGGCTTCGTCGACGTGGCCGGCGGCGTCGGCCAGGGTGAATTCGCTGCGCTTTTGCAGCGCGGCTTGCAGGGCTTCGTGGGCGCGGGTGCGGCCCAGCGCGGCCACCAGCGCGGCGTAGTCGGCGGTCAGCGCCGCGCTGCCCGCCAGGCGGCGCAGGTAGCGCCGCCAGACTTCGGCCACGGCGTCGGCGTCGTCTTCGAGCAGTTCGTAGGCCGAAGGCAGGTGCAGCGCTAGCAGCACCTGCAAGGGCGCGCCGCGCAGCAAGGCGGCAAACCAGCTGTGGAAGGTGCGTATCTGCACCGGGCGGCCCGTGGCCAGCAGGGCGGGGTAGGTTTTTTGCAGCGCGTGGCGCAGCTCGTGCGCCATCTCGGGCGGCATGCCGCGTGCGAGCAGGGCTTGCTCGCACGCCTCGGGCGTGGCGCGGGCGAAGTCGGCCAGCCACTGTTGCAGGCGCTGGCGCATTTCGCCCGCGGCTTTCTTGGTGAAGGTGATGGCGAGGATTTCGTGCGGCTCGGCACCTTGCAGCAGCGCACGCAGGATGCGCGAGACCAGCATCCACGTCTTGCCCGCGCCCGCACACGCCTGCACCACCACACTGCGGCGCGGGTCGCAGGCCATGGCGTAGAAGGCGGCGCGCGTGCAAGGGGTGCCGTTGTGTTCGTAGGCGGGGGTCATGGAGTAAATCTGCAGGAAGCCAAAACCATTGAACGCAAAGTGCGCAAAGATTTCGCAAAAGTCGCAAAGAAAATGATTGAAAGGTTTTGTTCTGCGCCTTTTGCGCGGTCTTTGCGGCTTTTGCGTTCAAAGAAGGGGGCTCGCATGGTCACGATCCGCTCCAGAAGTCCTTGCGGCACAGCCCGCGCGCGTCGCACCAGCCGCACACGCTGCCTTCGCCCAGCGCGGGCAGGGGCGCGCCGGCGGCGATGCGGGCCATGTCGTGGGCCATGCCTTCGTAGAGCTGGGCGGCCAGCGCGGGCAGGTCTTTCAGCTCGTGCAGGCTGGGGGGTTCGCGCTCGGCCAGGTTCAGGTAGGCGGCGCGGGGCGTGTCGCCACCGGCCAGCAGGGCGTAAAAGGGCAGTTGCGTGTCTTCGGTGCCTGCGCTGACGCGGGCGCGGCTTTGGGTGCGCGCCTCGGTCTTGTAGTCGATGAGCAGGGCCGCGCCGTCGGGCAGGCGGTCGATGCGGTCGATCTGCCCGCGCAGCGCCAGCGCGCCGCAGCGCACGTTGAAGGCCTGTTCGCCCGCCTCATAGCGCGCGCCGGTGCCCGCTTCGTGCGTGCCGGCCAGCCACGCCAGATAGGCGTCGCGCAGGCCGGGCCAGGCCACGGCAAAGGGCATGAATTCGGCAGGCTCGGCAGACAGACCCAGCGTGTCGGTGGCGTGTTCGGCGGCGGCTTGCATGAGGGCCAGGCGGTCGGCGTCGGGGGCCTGTTGCAGGGCTTCGTGAAAGGCGTGCAGCGCGGCGTGCAGCCAGGTGCCCCAGTCGCGCTTGCCCACGTCCACGTCCAGCTCGCCGGCCTCTGACAGGCCCAGCTGGCGCAGCGCGAAAAAGCGATAGGGGCAGGCGCGCAGCATGTCGTAGCCGCTGGCCGACAGCGGCTCGGCAGGCAGCGCGCTGCCCACGGGCGCAGGGCGCGCCACGGGCATGGGCTGCACGGCGCGGGGCACGCGCGGATCGTCGCCCGGCTGGCCCAGCCCTTGCAGTTGCGCGGCCTGCACCAGGGGCGAGGGCAAGAGGGGTTCGCCGTTGTCGTCGCTGGTGCGCCAGAGCACGTCCACCTGCGGCACGCCCAGCGCCACGCGCCAGGCCGCGCCCTGCGCCAGGCGCAGCGCTTCGCGCGAGGGCAGGTGCAGCGCCTGGCGTTGCGCGGCGCTCCAGGGGCCGCCCGGCTCGGGCGCGGCGGGCAGGCGCTGCTCGTCGGCACCGGGCAGCACGGCGGCGGCAAAGGGCCGGCCCAGCAACTGGCTCATGGGCAGCACGATGACCTGCGCCGCCGATGCGCGCGCGGGGCGAAAGCTGGCGGCCTCCAGCGTGTCGCCCACCCAGCGGGTGAACTCGCCCAGGCCCATGCGGCGCTGGGCGGCGGGCCATTCGCGCCAGTCGGCCAGGGCTTGGTCGTGCAGGCCCAGCGCGTCGATCAGGGCCTGGCCTGCCGCATCGTCCACCAGTTGCGGCCACAGACCCGCGCCTTCGGCCAGCGTCCGGGCGGCGGACAGCCACTCATGCAAGGGGCGGGCGGCGCGCAGCGGCGCGCACAGGGCCTGCCACTGCGCGGTGAGCGCGTCTCGCTGGGTGAGCTGCGCGGCCTGCGCCCAGCCGCGCACGGCGTGGCGGCGCAGGCGCTTTTCAAGGCGGCCCACCGCATCGGGGGCGAAGGCGGGCGAGAGCTTGAGCGCGTCGAGCACGGCATCGGTGCTGGCCCCTTGCGCACAGGCGTGCAGCAGCGACATGAGGCGCGCGGCGGCGTGCGCGGTGGAGAGCTTCCAGCCCGTTTCGTCATGCAAGGCCACGCCCTGCGCGGCCAGCAGCGCGCTGACGCGCCGCGTGAGCACGCGATCGCCCGAGGCCAGGGCCACCGGCGCGCGGCCTTGCGCCAGATGGCGCAGCACGCAGGCGGCGGCGCGCTCGGCCTCGTCCTCGCCATCGGCGGCAGCGTGCCAGGCGATGTGGCCGGGCGCGGGCGCATCGCCTGGCAGGTGCAGGGCCACCACCTTCTCGGCGTAATGCTCGGCCAGGGTCTCGGCCAGCGGGTCGGGCTGCAAGCCGTGGACGATGAAAAGCGCGTCCAGCGCGGTGGCCACGCGGGGGGTAAACAGCACGTCGCTGGCGTAGTCGGAGCTGGCGGCCCAGGCCACGGCGGTGCGGCTGACGGCACCTTCCAGCGCCAGCGGCCCGTCGCCGCCCAAGGGCAGCGCGGCGCGCGCGCTGTCGGCCCAGGCCAGGCGCAGGTCGGGCGGCACGCTGGCGGCCATGGGCGCGAGCTGCGTGGCCTGCTCCAGCAGCGGGCCGGCCAGCAGCGCGCGCTCGGTGCCCAGGCCCGCGCCTTCAAGCAGCGAGGTGGCGGTAAGCCAGTCGCGCCCGTGCGCAAAGCACACGTCGTTCGGCCCCGGCTCGAACAGGCCTGCGCGCCCGGCCCAGTTGCGCGTGGTCTCGAAGCGTGGCGCAAAGCCATCGGGAAACTGCTGCGCCCACAGGCGCGCGGCCAGCGGCATCAGGTGCGCATACGGCAGCACCACCACGGTGCGCGCCGGGTGCGCGGCCAGCGCGCCCATGTGCGCATGCACGTCGGCCAGCAGGCGGTGCCAGGCCTGGCCCACCGCATCGGCAGCGGGCAGGTGATCGGTTTCAGCTATCACGGTCATAGCACGGAGCAACGTCGCCGCTGGGGCAAGGGGCAAGGGGTTTCTGTCAAAATCAGCACGCACTGTATCTGTTCATCCCGCCCTGCCCGCAGGGCACAGCCTATTGAAAAGCAAAGGACATCTCCCCATGGCAAGCGATCTGATCAAGCATGCGAGCGACAGCTCTTTCGAAGCCGATGTGTTACAGGCCGACAGGCCTGTGCTGGTGGACTTCTGGGCCGAATGGTGCGGCCCCTGCAAGGCCATCGCCCCCACGCTGGACGAGCTGGCCAGCACCTACGACGGCAAGCTGCAAGTGGTGAAAGTCAACGTGGACGACAACCAGGCCGTGCCCGCCAAGTTCGGCATTCGCGGCATCCCCACGCTGATCATGTTCAAGAACGGCCAGCTCGCCGGCACCAAGGTCGGCGCGCTCACCAAGGCGCAGCTGACGCAGTTCATCGACCAGAACATCTGAGCCGCAGCCAACGCCCGCCCCGCGCACCACAGCCCGCGCGCGGGGCGTTTCCCCGCTTTTTTTCCTGTCATAATTTGCCCCCGAGGCCAGCGCACGGTTGAGCGCAGCCCGGTGCCCCAGCCAAAGGGCACGCCCCATGTGGCCCCACCCAAGCGCCCGAGCCAGGGCGCTTGCAGCACCTCCCCCTCTCTCTTTTTCTCCCATCCATTTCCCATTGCCCGACCGTCGGCGCTTTGCGCCTTCAGACAGGCCGCGCGCCACACCGCAGGACACGCCCTTCCATGCACCTGAACGAACTCAAAGCCCTGCACGTCTCCGAGCTGCTCAAGCAAGCCGAGGCGCTGGAGATCGACAACGCCAGCCGCATGCGCAAGCAGGAGCTGATGTTTGCCATCATCAAGA
>JAUNTQ010000217.1 GCA_030538605.1 Pseudomonadota bacterium | reverse complement strand
TGGCGCGCCAGCGCCAGTCATGGAGCGCAGCGAAGTCATGTTTCATTTCAGTCTTTCCATTCGTTTTGCCGCACGGCCCTGGCCAGGGCCACGCGGTCGGCGCGGCGCTGCGCGCCTTGCGTGCGGATGTGCTTGCCGGCGGCGCTGCTCACGCTGCGCGTGGCCAGCGCCTGCGCCACAGGGTTGCGCGGGGCAGGCAGTTGCAGCGCAATGGGCGCGCGCATGCGCCGCAGTTGCTTGACGGTGGCGCGCGTGCCGCCAGCGGCCGCGCGCGAGAAGGTTTTGGCGCTCATCTGCGCCCTCCGATCGAGATGCAAAAAGCCCCGGCAACAAGCAATGAGCCGGGGCTTTTGGCGGCCCTGCGGCTGGGTGTGGGTGACGGCAGTCACCTCCCAGCCGGGGCGGATGGGAGGGGCGTCAGGGTTGGGTCAAAAGGTGATGGCGCATGGGTCAAAAACCTCCGTCTGACAGGGCGCGCACGCAAGGTCACTCGTTGCGTGCGGCAGGGCAAAGCGAAGAACCCGCGCATTGTGCGGCAGCACCGCGCGCCTTGCCAAGCCGTGTGTCGCATGCATGCGACGCCGCCGCGCGGCCCGCGCGAGTCAAGCGGGTGACTGCCGCGCGGCACGATGTGCCGACAATGCGCGTTCAACGAATCAGGAGACCCACCCCATGCGCACCCGCATCACCGATATGCTCGGCATCCAATACCCCATCGTGCAAGGCGGCATGCACTTCGTCGGCCTGGCCGAGCTGGCGTCAGCCGTCTCCAACGCAGGGGGCCTGGGCATCCTGACCGCACTCACCCAGCCATCGCCCGCCGCGCTGGCCGAGGAGATCGCCCGCTGCCGCGCCATGACGGACAAGCCCTTCGGCGTCAACCTCACCTTCCTGCCCGCGCGCACCCCGCCCGACTACCCGGGCTACGTGCGCAGCATCGTCGATGGCGGCATCAAGGTGGTCGAAACGGCGGGCAACAACCCGCAGAAGTGGATGCCGATGCTGAAAGAGGCCGGCATCAAGGTCATCCACAAATGCACCTCGGTGCGCCACGCACTGAAGGCCGAGGCCATTGGCTGCGACGCCGTCAGCGTGGATGGCTTCGAGTGCGGCGGCCACCCCGGCGAAGACGACGTGCCCAACTTCATCCTGCTGCCGCGCGCCGCCGATGCGCTGAAGATCCCCTTCATCGCCTCCGGTGGCATGGCCGATGGCCGCAGTCTGGTGGCCGCCATGGCCATGGGCGCCGAGGGCATGAACATGGGCACCCGCTTCATCGCCACGAAGGAAGCGCCGGTGCACGACAAGGTCAAGCAGGCCATCGTCGCCGCCAGCGAGCTGGACACCCGCCTGGTCATGCGCCCCCTGCGCAACACCGAGCGCGTGCTGACCAACGCCGGCGTCGAGCGCCTGCTGGCCAAGGAGCGCGAGCTGGGCGACAAGATCAGCTTCGAGGACATCATTGCCGAGGTCGGCGGCGTCTATCCGAAGGTGATGCGCGATGGCGACCTGGACGCCGGCGCGTGGTCGTGCGGCATGGTGGCGGGGTTGATTCACGACATCCCCACGGTGAAGGAGCTGATCGACCGCACCGTGGCCGAGGCGCAGCAGATCGTGCGCGAGCGGCTGGCGGCGATGGTGTGAAGGCGGACGTGCTGCACGCCGGTTCACTGCGGAGGCTTGTTTCTTTGCTTCGTGCGCATCCGGCGTCCACTCATGTGGGCTTTCGCGGCGATGCTGGCTTGGGCGCGGCGCCCACGTCCTGCCCCAGGCGGTCGAGTGCGTGGCCCAGGCCCTCCAGCGCGGCGGCGACTTCATCGCGTGCCCACACGCCGCCGCCGGCCAGCTTGTCGCCGACGGTGCGGGCGCTGGCGTCGGCGCTTTGCGCGGCGGCTCGGGTCTGGGCGCTGCCCCACTGGGCGGCGCCTTGCAGGCTTTGGGCGGCGGCTTTCAGCTCGTAGCCGGCCTGCTCGTATTCCTTGTGCGCGAAGGCCTGCGCGGCGCGCTCGTGGTGGGCCAGTGCCAGCGCGTGGCCGGCGCGGGCCAGCACCTGTTGCAGCGCCTGGTCGCTCTTGACCGCGTCCTTGTCCAGCGCGCGGGCGGTCTGCGCCAGCTCGGCGTCGGCGCGCGCCAAGGCCTGGCGCGCGTCGCCCGTGGCGCGGGCGGCTTCCAGGCGCACGTAGGCGGCGGCCTTGCGCACTTCGGCGGCGGCGGTGCGGCCGTCCTGGCGCACGGCTGCGGCCAGCGCCGCGCCCAAGTGGCGCTGCGGCTGGCCCGCCACGGGGTACCAGGTGCGCACGTCGCTGACCAGCCAGCG